>CAYGFZ010000011.1:0-22178 GCA_964349355.1 uncultured Coriobacteriaceae bacterium
TAGGTGATCTCTTCTCCGACATAGGCGAAGTCAGGACCGGTCTTGTCGATCGTGAGGTCGGAGTCGACGAGGAAGTTGCCGAAGTCCAGCCCCGTGATGACGCTTGCGCTGGCCACGACGATCGGGTTCGTGGGTGCGAGCGTCTGGTACCAGTCGTCTTGCAAGACCTCAGAGATCGCGTAGCTTCCCGGCAGCACGCCGGTGAATGAATAGGTGCCGTCAGAGGAGGTCGTGGTGGAGGCGTAGAGGACCCCGCCCTTCATCAGACGTATCGTCCAACCACCCAAGCCCGGCTCGCCTGCGTCCTTCACGCCGTCGGCGTCAAGGTCGTGGAACTTCATGCCGGAAAGCGTCGCTGTGTAGGTGAAGCGGTTGGTCAGGGCGCTCGTGAGCGTCTCTGAGAGCACCTCGCTCTTCAGCAAGATGTCTGCGCCACCATACGTCGCGTACCAGTCGGCGCGCGTGATCGTCGAGCCGACAGGCAGGTCGACCGAACCGGTGTAGGCGTTGCCCGCACCGGCGATGAGCGCCACGTCGGGCTGCTGCACCCCGCTGACCCAGAAGCGGGCGAAGAACGTCGCACCCGCAGGCGCGCCTGCAAAAGTCAGCTCGAATGTCTTCGTGACGTCGGGTCGGTAGTTACCGATGTAGCGGGTCAAACTCTGACCCGAACCCAACGAGATCGCCATCGGCAACGATGTCTGAGTCTCCCAGCCGGGCTTGAGCGTCTCTGTCACCTCGAGCGAACCTGCAGGCAACGGAGAGAACACCACTTTGCCGTCTGCGCCGGTCGTGCCAAGGATGTCCCAGGCGTACACGTCGTCTCCGCCGGTGGAGGTCAGGCGGAAGTCCCACCCGGGCAAGAACTGATCTTCACCCGTGCCTCGCACCCCGTTGCGGTTGGTGTCGTAGAACTTGTAGACGGTGACCGAACCGCTCGGAGCATCAACTGCGGGAAGCGAGACGGTCTTGCGGCCGAGACCCTCCAGTTGCATGTTGCCCGGAGATCCGGTGTAGGGGCCCCACCCGTCGCGCGGTGGGTCCTGCTGGTTCCAGTAGATCGTGAGAGCCAGGTGCGCGCGGAAGTACGCGACCGCGTACTGCCCGGCCGGGACCACGATCTGTCCGGCGGCGACGGTGGACAGCAAACCGGATGCGTCGACGCCGTACGCGCCGCCGACAGGTACGTCGTGTCCGGAGAGGGACAGCGGAGTCCAGGCGGGTTGCGGCAGACGCGGATCGGAGCCTGCGGGCTTCGTGCCCGTGAGATAGTAGAGGTAGTCGGATGTCCTATCGAAGTAGATGCCCTTTCCGGACTTGTAGTGGAAGGCATCGACGGTAAACTCGGGAACGACCATGTTCGACGAACCCTTGCTGTTGTCGATGATCACCCGGAACGGCACCCACTCCCCTTCCTCATAGGCATGGAGGTTGCCGGTAATCCACCCGGAGCTCTTGCGCACTCCTTCAAGGCTCACGTCACCGCTACCTATGTCGGAGACGCTGACCTCCTCGGCGAGTGAGACGAGTGGTGCGGCAGCAGCAAGAGGCTGCGGAGTCACGGGTTCGCCAAGAGGCGCAGATTCTACGGTCTCGGCCTCTTCTGCGATCGCGACTTCCATCTCCTCGTCAGGCGGAGCACTCCCGTCATCTTCTGCGGGTTCCGCCTTAACTGCTGGCAGATCCGGCTCACCTTCCACTACGAGAGGAGTCGACTCGACCAGCCCTGCTCCGCTGCCTTCCTCGGCAAACGAAACGGGCATCGACGTTCCGATGCCCGTGAACATCACGAGTACCACTACTGTCAGATACGTCGTGAACAGCCGAGAAAGCCATGACTTGCGGTTCACCATGCGCGTCATTGCTCTCATCCCTTTCCGTTACCTGGCGCCACCCTCTCCCACCGGACCAGGTCCCGAAAACAACGCAAGACCGGCTCGTCAAACACGGGCCGGTCTCACCATTAGCTCCCCGTCGGCTTTCGCGGTGACCGGCAAACAGTCCCGACGGATCCAAGCTTCCCGCTCCAACCCGCAGATTCGCGGGCCAGACTTGGGCTGAGAGAAACGCTCTCCAGCTACCTGATAGGGATATACCCCCCGGTCGGCGCGTATCGGATGGGTACGCATCCTCCAACGGTATGAGCTGGGGATGATTGATCGATTCGTGCCTTCACATCAGGAACCATCGGCAGATGGATCGTCATCGAGAACCTGCATCTCTACCAACTTCGCCTGCACGATCAGCCGGTGGGCGGCGCTGTAGGGCGGATGACACGCCGAGAGGGTGAGCATCGGATTCTCTGTCGAGCGCACGAGGTCGATCTCATCGGGAGTGACCACGAGCTTCTCCGACACCTAGTATGTGTAACGCCTGAACGGCGAGAGAAGATGGATGGTATCGCCCGCTTCGAGATCATCGAGCCGACGAAAGGGTGCTCCGTAGGTCGTCCGGTGCGCGGCGATCCCCACGTTTCCCCGGTTCTTGGCAGGAACATCCGTGTAGGGCATCCACCCCGGTCCCCGCTTGAGCGCCTCCCGGTCGACGCCCCGGACCACCACCGCATCAAGATCCATCTTCTCGATCAGCAGGCGGCCAAACACCCCGTACTCTTCCAACTCGCGCCAGTATGCGATGTCCTCCTCGAACCAGGTCTCCCAACCGGTATAGCCGGGTTCGGGCTCGTCGAGCAGGCGATCGGGCGAAGCTGCTCCCATCGATCCGAGTTCGGCAGCCGACTCGAGTAGGGCCCCTTGCTCCGTCCGGGTCACCTGATCGGTCACCATGTAGTAACCGAGCAGACCGAGAGCCATGCCAAGAAGCAGGTTTCCCAGGACGCGTGCGGTCAGCCGGAGACGAAGCGTAGGTACCGCTGTCGTCGCTTCAGAGCCCATTCCTGCCACCGCTCATTTTAGATTCATCTCGCGAGCTCCCGGCAAGAACCTACAAGCCCACGCCCTACGTCGAGGACCTGCCCCCGCGCCTTTTCCTCAACGCCGGACGGCACTCTTTAACCAGGGCCTGCGCCAGCACCTCATCCATGCTCGAGACAGGCACGACCTTCAGCTCATCGCGAACGCGTGCGGGCATGAGCTCCAAATCGCGAACGTTCTCCTTGGGGATGAGCACAGTCGCGATGCCTGCCCTGTGCGCGGCGAGCAGTTTCTCCTTGAGCCCGCCGATCGGCAGCACGCGACCGCGAAGCGTGATCTCACCCGTCATCGCGATGTCCCGCCGGACCGGGCAGCCGGTGAGAACCGATGCGAGCGCGACCGCCATCGTTATTCCCGCAGAAGGACCGTCCTTGGGTATCGCGGCCGCCGGCACGTGTATATGCATATCGAATTTCTCGGCGAAATCCTCGGCGATGCCGAGCTCAGCGGTCCGGGTCCGGATGTAGGAAACGGCCGCCTGGGCGGACTCGCGCATAACGTCACCAAGATGCCCGGTGAGCGTCAAGCCGCCTTTGCCCGGCATCTTCGTCGCCTCTATGGTGATGACATCGCCGCCGGCCTCCGTCCACACAAGACCTGTCGCAGCGCCGACCTCGTCGCGCTCCTCGGCCAGGCCGAAGGAGAACTTGGGCGGACCGAGATACTTGTGGAGGGTACGATCGGTGACGCGGGTCTTAGCCTTCTTGCCCTCCACCACCTTGCGCGCCACCTGCCGGCACACCATCGCGATGGTCCGCTCGAGGTTCCGGACACCCGCTTCCCGCGTGTAACGGCGCACGATCTCGTGCAGCGCCGACTCGGAGAACTCGAGCTTGCCCGGTGTCAGGCCGTGCTCTTTGAGCTGTTTCGGGATGAGGTACCGGACCGCGATGTGCACCTTCTCTTCTTCGGTGTACCCGGGGAAGTGGATGACTTCCATCCGATCGCGCAGCGCAGGCGGGATTGGATCGAGAAGGTTCGCCGTCGTGATGAACATGACGTTCGACAGGTCGAAAGGTGCCTCAAGATAGTGATCCTGGAAGGCGAAGTTCTGCTCGGGGTCGAGCACCTCGAGAAGTGCCGAGGTGGGATCGCCCCGGAAATCCATTCCCACCTTGTCGACCTCGTCCATCATGAACACGGGGTTCTTCGTGCCGACCTGACTGATCGACTGCACGATCCGGCCGGGAAGCGCGCCCACATAGGTGCGCCGATGGCCCCTGATCTCGGCCTCGTCGCGCACCCCGCCGAGCGACATGCGGATGAACTCCCGGCCCAGGGAGCGGGCGATCGACTTCCCGATGGATGTCTTGCCCACACCCGGCGGCCCGACGAAGCACAGGATCGGACCGCGCATATGGTCCGTCAGCGTGTGAACCGCAAGGTACTCGAGAACCCGCTCCTTCACCTTCTCGAGCCCGTAGTGGTCCTCATCGAGGACGTCCTGCGCGGCTTCAAGGTCGAGCCTCTCCTCGGACTCCTTGTTCCACGGCAGACCGATCAACCAATCGAGGTAGGTTCGGATGACGCTGGTCTCGGCAGCTGCAGGCGGCATCTTCTCGAGACGTCCGAGCTCCTTCATCGCCTTCTCTTCGACCTCAGAAGGCATCTGCGCCTCGTCGATCTTCTCCTTGTACTCATCGATCTCGGCCTGGACCTCGTCGAGGTGTCCCAACTCCTGCTGGATGGCTTTAAGTTGCTCGCGCAGAAAGTACTCACGCTGAGTCTTGGTCATCTGCTCCTTGACCCGACTTTGGATCTTGGACCCGAGTTCGAGGATCTCAAGTTCCTTGCGCAGAAAGGTCGCCGTGCGCTCAAGGCGAACAAAGGGTTCTATCGCCTCGAGAATCTCCTGCTTCTCGTCGATCTTGAGGTTCAGGTGAAACGCGATGAAGTCGGCTAGCCGACCCGGCTCTTCGATCGAGGAGGCGGCCATCAGTACTTCTTGTGGTACGGGCTTGCCCAACTCCGACGCGCGCTCGAAGTCCTGGATCAGCGCCCTCATCAAGGCCTTCGTCTCCACGTCCGCCTCGGCGCTCTCCTCGATCGGCTCCACGCGAACGAGGAAGAACGGGTCAGTCTGGACGACCTCCATGATGCGTATGCGCTGCTGCCCCTCGACAAGAGCCTTGGCGGTGCCGTCGGGCAGCTTGAGCTCCTGCATGATAGACGCCGCGCAACCGATCTCGTAGATGTCCTCGATAGCCGGGTCCTGAGTCTCGGCTTCCTTCTGGGTAACAAGGGCGACAAGGTGTCCCTGGCGCATCGACTCCTCGAGAGCATGGATGGATCGTTCCCGCCCAACGAACAACGGGACAACAAGGTTCGGGAACAGGATCAGGTCCCTGAGCGGGATGAGTGGCAGTATCTCGGGTAGTGCCCGAACGTCGCTCTGTTGTGACATTGCGGCGTGTTTCCTTTCCTCGGCGCTACGCCGTGCGATAATCATTCTGCCCTAATACTTCGCACAGTACACGTCCGCTCCTACCCTTCCGATGAGGTCAGGGCCTGGACCGAGATGCCGGGAGTCCGTTGAATGCGAATCAAGCCACGGGTGAAACGAGCGGTCCTGAACTCCGCCGTTATCGTCACCATGATAGTAGGCCTGAGTTTCGGGTTTCCGATCGATGCGCCCGAATCTCACGCGAATCCCGAGACACCCGCACCAGGTGATCCCGCCCGCGACCGGATCACCGTTGACACGGGACCCCCATCGCTTCCCTCCGACGGCGCCTTTGAGATCCGGGCCGACGTTCGGGTCGACGAGCCGACCCCCTACCTCGAAGTCCGCCTCCAGATCCACCGGCCCTCGGGCCAGCTGCTTTTCCAGCGAACAGAAGTCCGCAGCGATGTCGCCACAGGCACCGTGACGGCCGAGTTCAGTCGCGAACTCGCCGACCTCTCTCTTGCTCCCGCGGCCTATCCCTATGAGATCCGCGTCCGCACCGAGGTCGGTGAGACCCGCGAACAGGTCGTCGATGGCCTCCTTCTGGTGCACGCTCCCGAACCGGCGGTCACACCTCTTGTGATCGTCCTGCGCGTCGCCGAGGTACCGGCATTCGATCCGGCAGGCAACTTCGCTGTCGACCCCGCGACCTTGATGGAGACTCTCGACCAGGTGTCCCTGGCGGCGGGCGCAGTCATCGATGATCCCCGGCTGCACCTCACGTTAGGCATCCCGGGGATGACCCTCGACGCGTGGTCCCGGGTCGCGGCGGGCTACACCCTGGCGGGACCGGCGGGGTTAAGCGAGATAGACGCTGCCGAAGACATACCGCGCGCATACGCCGAGACGCTCGGGCTCATCTCCTCGGCGATAGCGACCGGGCGGCTTGAGTTGTTGGACATCCCCTATGCCGATCCCGACATCGGCGCGCTCGCCGAATCGCACTCGCTCCTGGACCTCGGCGTGCACTACGCGCTCTCCCGCGCCACGTACCTGAAAACGCTCGAGACTCCCCCCTCCGCCGGGACCGCTGTCGTAGGCGACGCGTTGCCACCCGGCGCACTCGAAGTACTTCAAGAACGCGATATCTCCTGGGCGCTGCTCGAACCGGAGTCGCTCACGGTCGACGAGACAGCGCCCGCTGCAGGCGCCTGGTCGATCGAGGGCACCCGTGTGAGGGCCCTCGTGCTCGACCGTAAACTCACCGAGGCACTGCCTGCTGCTGACGCTCCGGCTAGCCTCCTGCGCGTCTTCGAGCATTCGATATCTGCCGAGGCAACCACACCGCTGGTGGCATCGCTTGAGATCGGGCCCGGTCGCGAGAGGGTCGTCGAACACGTCCTGGCGTTCATGACACTTGCCGGCACGACTCCTTGGGTCGGCACCGTGACAGCCTCGACAGCTTCACAGATGCCCCCCCGGGGCACCACGACCGCTCCGGCGACAGTCGAGTCGAGCGTCCAGCCGCCTGCAGGTTATCCCGCCGAGGTGACCGAGGGACGCCGCTACGCCATCGCTCTGGAGGCGGCAGCCGGCGTAGATGATGGGGACGCCAGGAAGGTGACCGAAGCCTCCCTGATTGCCCAAAGCGCACGGTGGACCGGACCTGACGGCCGCTGGAGTCAGATCGATAGAGGTCGAGCTTTCGCATCGTCGGCCATACGCGAGGCATCGAGCACCCTCGATCGCGTGCTGCTGACGGCCCGGGATATCACTCTGTCCGGACAAAGCGGTGAACTGCCTCTGAGCATAGTCAACGACTCGGCCAAGGAGCTCAAGGTCAGGCTGGTACTCAGAACACAGGACATACATCTGCCGGAGGGAGAAACGCAAACGCTCACACTGCGACCCCAGGAGACTCTCCACACAGTCAGCGTCGACCTGCAGTCCTCGCTCTCCGGACGCATCGAGATGGAGCTATGGGCAGGCGACGTCCTCCTCGACAGCGCGACGACGACTGTGCGCGCCTCCTATCTCGACCGACTCGCCATCATCGGGGGCGTGGTTCTCCTACTGTTAGCCCTACTCCTATACATCCGGAAGCGCGTACGAGCGGCGGATGCTGGTAGTATGCCTTCAGAAGAGTGAGCCGGCCACAAGGTAGGTGAACGCGTGAAAAAACTCGTCGTAGTCGCACTGATCCTCGCCGCTGCCGCGCTCTTCGTGAACGACCTCGGCGCATACGTAGACACGCGCCGAGTCCTGGTGGAAGCGACACGGAATGCTGCGGATGCTGCGGCTGCGACGAAAGGCTCTCGCGATGCCGGTGGCCGCGCAGCCGCAGAGAAGGCGCTTGAGCAGAGTGTGGAGGTCTACCTGTACAACCAGGACTCCACCCGTGTGGAGGTCTGGGCACGAGTCCCGATCGAGGGAACCTTCATCTATGGACCCGCACGCGCCCTGATCGCTGGCGAACCGCTCGACACGCTGCCACTGCTTGAACACTATGAGACCCGAACGGCCCAGTAGATTTCAAAGGACACCAGATGAAGACGATCGTCATCGACACGAACGTATTGCTCGCGGACCCGGGCATTCTTCTTAGTTTCCCCGACGTTGAGCTCGCAATTCCCGAGACGGTCCTCGGTGAACTCGACAAACTCAAGACCTCGAGGGTCGACCCTGACCTTCGGTTCAGAGGACGGGAAGTGAGCCGGACCCTCTTCGAACTCTCGGAGCAAGGTAGCCTGATCTCCGGAGTCGAACTTCCTGACGGAGGATCCGTCCGAGTCGTTCCCCTCGACGGAGACCAGAAGCTCCCCGAAGGGCTGTCGACACGCAACGCCGATGACAGGATCCTCGCGGTCGCGTACCAGATGGCCCACACGGCAAGACCTGACACGGTCAGCATGCTCACGAACGATCTCAACATGCTGTTGAAGGCTCAGACCTATGGCATCGAAGTCGAGCGCCACTCTGAAGGAGCGGACGGAGGCTTCGCCAAGCGATACATCATCCGACCGTTCCAACGCTACCGGGTTCCGCTCAGTATCCTCGCCACATCACTTGCGGTGTTCGCGGCCATAATAGTGCTCACCATCTGGGGACCCGGTTCCCGTACCGGGATCCAGAGCGCCGTACCGACCGAGTTCAGGGAGCAACTCCCCGCCGATCAGCAGCGCATTCTCGACTACCTGACCGCGCTTGAGCAAAACGACGCGGACCTCGATGCTCGCTTGTCGCTGGCGAACCTCTACTACGAACTGCGACTCGGGACCGGTGACATCAGGTACTCAACGCTAGCCACCCGTCACTACGAGCGCTACCTTGAGATCCGTCCAGACACCACCGACGTGAGGGCGAACCTCGCCGGCTCCTACTTCTACAGCGGTCAAACGGACCGGGCGATCCAGGAGGCCCTGCGCATCCTCGAACAAGAGCCCGATCACCTGCAGGCGAACTTCAACCTCGGGGTATTCTACTGGCGTGGCCGCCAGGAGTACGCGGCAGCCGCTACCCAGTTCTCGAAGGTCGTCGAACTCACACAGAACGGCGACGAGCGCACCCTGGCGATCAACCGTGATGCCACGGCCGCGCTGCAGCAGGTTCGGGAGGATGCGGTCGCTGCCGGCCAGCCTCTCCCGGAGGGAGGAACGTTTTAGATGAACCAGATAGACATCGCGATCATAGGGGCGGGACCTGCGGGTTTGACCGCAGGACTCTATGCATCACGTGCACGCGCGCGTACCGTCGTTTTCGAGCGCGGAATCCCCGGCGGACAGATCGTGACGACCGACTGGGTCGAGAACTATCCCGGTTTCCCTAAGGGGATCTCCGGACAGGAGCTCGGGGACCTCATGCTCGAGCAGGCCGAAGAGTTCGGAGCCGAGGTCAAGCCTTTCACCGACGTGAACTCCATCCGCAGCGAGGGCCTCGATTTCGTTCTCACAACGGAGGACGAAGACGAATACCTCGCGAAGGCGGTCATTCTGGCAACGGGAGCGCTCCCCAAGAAACTCGGAGTCCCCGGTGAGGCCGAGTACACAGGACGCGGGGTATCCTGGTGCGCGACATGTGACGGAGCCCTCTACCGGGACAAGACCGTCTGCGTCATCGGCGGAGGTGATGCCGCGGTCGAAGAGGCGCTCTTCCTCACCAAGTTCGCGGCTAAGGTCTACCTCGCCCACCGCCGGGACGAGTTGCGGGCGACCAAGTGCATCCAGGAGCGCTGCTTCGACAACGAGCGCATCGAGATGGCGTGGAGCCGCGTGCTCGCAGAAGTCGAGGGCGACGGCTCGAAGGTCACAGCGGTCCGGCTCGCCTCGACCAAGGGTGACGACGACCTGGTCCTCCCGCTCGACGGTGTCTTCATCTTCGTGGGCGTCGATCCCGTCAACACTCTGGTCGCCGACCTCGTCGAGCTGGACGAGAACGGGTACATCCAGATAGACCACGATGGGCGTACGTCGTGGCCAGGTGTCTACGCAGCCGGAGACGTGACGGACTCCGATCTCAAGCAGGTTGTCACCGCAGCGGCAAAAGGTGCCTCAGCGGCGTTCGAAGCTCTGAGATACGTCGACGACAAGGTTTGCTCGATCTGACACAGGGCTCCATGAAAGGAGAACGGGGTATGAGTGACGCATTGATCCAGGTGACAGATGTCGGCTTTGAAGGCGACGTCGAGAAGGCACGAAAGCCGGTCGTGCTGGACTTCTGGGCGCCGTGGTGTGGTCCGTGCCGCATGATGGAACCGGTTCTCAAGGAGATCGCCGAGGAGTACTCCGACAAGATCGTGGTCGGCAAGCTAAACGTCGACGAGAATCCCGGGACAGCCACCAAGTACGAGATTCTCTCGATTCCGACACTGCTCATCTTTAATGACGGCGAGGTCGTGAAGAAGCTTGTCGGAGCCATGTCCAAGAAGCGTCTCGTCGAAGAGCTGGCTCCCTGGATCGGCTAAGCCCCGCACTGCGGGGACCCTCGGAGTTGCACCCTCGCGGTCGCCGACCGAGACCCCGCCGTCAAACCTGGAACCGCGCTGCCTCGTGAGCGCCGCTACTGACGAACGCGCACGACTGTGAAAGGACGTGATCCACCATCTGTGACAACGGCATACACGTCGGTCAACTGAAACTCATGATCGCGCAAGCGGACGAAACGGTCGCGCTCGCCCAGAAGTGGCTCGAACAGATCCACCACCTGGCCGACCACGCGAACCTCACTGACACCAGTACCTCGGTCGCACAGGCCACCGTTCTTCTCGGAGAAGCGCGGGCCAGGGTGCGAGACGCGATCGTCGCATCGGACGCGGACTCCGATGACCCCGTGAGCGTGGAGCGCGTCTAGCCTAACGCGGCACACGGACCCGCGACCCTCCGTCACGTCCAGCGACGCTGGTACAATCGAGTGATGAAAAAGCAGAAGCGTCCACATGCATCAAGCGCATCGCCGGCCGCACATGAGCCGCCCGGCGATGCGGAGCCACGCACCGGCGCGCCGACCTTCTTCGAGTGCCCGGCATGCGGGTTCCTCTCTGCCGACACGGCTTTCGGAGCAGGAGAGTCGCTGTGCCCGTACTGCGGGGCGACCGGCGACTCCCGGCGTGTGTTCCCGACCGACCGTCTCCGTCGGCTTGACGGTCGGATTCGCCGCTATCACGACGAGGGCGAGCCCGAGATTGTGGTCATCTTAGTTGCAGCGTTCCTCGAGGCCATCCTCGAAGACATCATCGACCGTATCCTCGTGGCTCGCGGTGCAGACGTCACCGTTCGAGAGGTCGTACTCGACGGCCAGCGCGCGATCGGTGGGCGTATCGGCCGCCTCTTCCCTCACCTGACCGGAGAGCAGTTCGAGGAGGTCGCGGCCGAGCTCGGTCATATGGACTTCCCCGCCCGCTGGCGCGAAGTCCGGGCTGCGCGTAACGCCTTCATCCACGACTCGCCGTTCAACGGCCCGCGCGAGACGATCGACGGGGCGATGTCCGAGCTCTCCATGGATCTCCTCGACCAAGCGTACCGCCTCTTTGTCCTCATCAACAATCGGTTCGCGGCGGACACGCACGCCCCGCGCTGCGAACCCTCCAACGGTCTGTGACGGAATCGGCCTGATGCGAGCCCTTTCCCTCCACATAACCGGCATCGTGCAAGGAGTCGGATTCAGGCCGTTCGTCTACAATCTCGCGATCGAACGCGGGCTATGCGGGTGGGTCCTGAACTCCTCGGACGGAGTATTCTGCATGGTGCAGGGCGCGCCCGACGAGGTCGACGCCTTTCCGCACGCGATACGCAAGCTCGCGCCCCCCATGGCGGTCGTCGATTCGATCGTCGCCGAGGAGGTCGAGCCCGAACCACTCTCCGGGTTTGAGATCCGCACATCGACACAGGTCGCCGGAGCGATGACCCTCGTGTCACCTGACATCGCGACCTGCCCTTCCTGCATACGCGAGCTCTTCGACCCGGAGGATCGCCGCCACCGCTACCCTTTCATCAACTGCACGAACTGCGGACCGCGCTTCACGATCATCGACGATGTCCCCTACGACCGCCCGTCGACCGCCATGGCCGACTTCGAGATGTGTCCCGAGTGCGCCGGCGAGTACGCGGACCCCGCGGACCGGCGCTTTCACGCGCAACCCGACGCATGTTTCACGTGCGGGCCGAGACTCTACCTCAACCTCGCACCCGCCACCCCTGTCCCTCCCGGAGTGCCGGTCGACGCACCGTGGCATCCCCGGACCGGGGACGAACCGCATCGCCATCATCGTGTGGCGCCCGAGCGAGAGCGCTCCGATGCGATCGTCGCGGCGGCGAGCGAACTCATCGGCTCCGGACACATACTGGCGATCAAGGGCCTCGGAGGGTTTCACCTGGCGTGTGACGCGACGAGCGAGGTCGCTGTCGCACGCCTTCGGGCCCGCAAGCATCGCTGGGGAAAGCCGCTCGCGGTGATGGTCCCCGACCTCTCGTGGGCCGAGAGGATCTGCGAGGTCGACTCTGACGCGAAGAAGTTGCTTGAAGGGACCGTACGGCCCATCGTGCTCGCACCTCGCCGATCGGAGGGTTCGTCACTCCTCGCCCCTTCGGTCGCGGGCGACCTGCCCGAGATCGGCATCATGCTGCCGTACACGCCTTTGCATCACCTACTCCTGGCAGCGGTCGGGAGACCGCTCGTGATGACTTCAGGAAACATCTCCGACGAACCTATCGCGACCCGCAATGCCGAAGCGCTCACCCGTCTCGCGCCGATCGCCGACGCCTTCCTCATCCACGACCGGTCGATCCGCTCCCGATACGATGATTCGGTCGTTCGGGCGCTCCCCGGAGGGATCCTGCCAATCCGCCGGGCTCGCGGTTACGCTCCACACCCGATAGCGTTATCCTTCGAGTCCGACGTCGACATCCTGGCGGTCGGCCCGGAGCAGAAGAACACGTTCACGCTCGTTCGACGAGGGCATGCGTTCGTCTCCCAGCACATCGGCGACATGGAGAACGCGCTCACCCTCGAGCACTTCGAAGCGACTCTCGACCTCTACGTCCGCATGTTCCGCGTGCAGCCGGCTATCGTCGCTTACGACCTGCACCCCGAATACCTGTCGACGAAGTACGCCCACTCCCTCGACATCCCGAAGATCGGCGTCCAGCACCATCACGCACACATCGCCGGAGTCGCTGCCGAACACGGCATCAGTGAGCCGGTGGTCGGCATTGTGCTGGACGGTACCGGATACGGAAGCGACGGTCACATCTGGGGGGGCGAAGTGCTCGTCTCGACGTGGGCGCGGTTCGAGAGGGTCGCCCACCTGCGTGAGGTGCCCCTCCCCGGTGGCGCAGGCGCGATCCGCCGCCCCGCCCGGATGGCGGTCGGCACTCTCCTCGGCATCGATCCGGCTCTGCTCGAACACCCCGGCGCGGCTCCGCTCCGCTCCCGCCTCGCGTCAGGCGAGGAGGCACTGCTGCGCAGGATGGTCGAACGCCGCCTGAACTCGCCCCCGACGTCATCGATGGGACGCCTCTTCGACGCGGTCGCTGCTCTTGTGGGAGTGCGCGACGACGTCATCTACGAGGGCCAGGCTGCGATCGAGCTCGAGGCTGCGATCGACCACGGTGACGTTGGCAGCTACGCGTTCGAACTCCTCGAGGGGGCACCGGCGATCATCGATCACGGTCCGGTCATCCAGTCCGTTCTCAACGATATCGCATCTGGCGTACCCGTCGGAGTGATCTCGGCACGCTTTCATCGTGCCGTAGCGTACTGTATAGTCTCGATGGGGGAGGTGTTCTCCGAGCGAGCAGGCACGCGCTACGTCGCGCTCGCCGGAGGGGTCTTCCTCAATCGTGTAGTGTTGGAGAACTCGTGGCGGGGTCTCGAGGCTGTCGGCCTCGTTCCCCTCACGCACCGTCTGCTCCCGGTGAGCGACGGCTCCGTCTCGTTCGGACAGGCTACCGTCGCCTGGGCGAGACGGCACGAGGCCTGAGACCGGGGCTGAGGCTCCCGGTCCACCGAGGAGGTAGTGCACCATGTGTCTCGCGATCCCCGCACAAGTCAAGACGCTCGAAGCGAACAATATGGCCGAGGTCGACATCATGGGAGTCACGCGCACCGTGAGCCTCGACCTCGCACCAGAGGCCACGATCGGCGACCACGTCCTCGTGCACGCCGGCTTCGCCATCCAGGTGATCGACGAGCAGTTCGCCAAGGAGACCATGGAACTCATCGAGCAGATGGATTTCTTCGACCCCGAAGTGGCGTGATTCTGTGGACCTCTCCGGATTCCGTGATCCCGGGTTAGCGGCGAAGCTGATCTCGGCCATCAACGCGACCGTCGTGCGCCCGATGACCCTCATGGAGGTCTGCGGCACCCACACGGTGGCGATCGCGAAGAACGGCCTGCGAGACATCCTCCCGGGCTCGATCCGGCTCGTCTCCGGACCCGGCTGTCCGGTCTGCGTCACCAGCAACGCCGATATCGACACCGCCATCGAGTTCGCACGGCAGCCAGGAGTGACGGTCGCGACCTTCGGCGACATGATGAAGGTCCCCGGCTCTCGTTCCTCTCTCAGCCGCGAGAAGGCCGACGGTCGCGATGTCCGGGTCGTCTACTCCCCCCTCGACGCCCTCGCGCTCGCCGGGCGCGAGCCTGATCGCGAGGTGGTCTTCATCGGCGTCGGGTTCGAGACCACTGCACCGATCATCGCGGCAGCCATCAAACGCGCCTCGGCGGCCGGTCTCGCGAACTTCTCCGTCTACTCCGCGCAAAAGACCGTACCCGGCGCGCTCAGCGCGCTCGTGAACGACCCCGAGGTTGCGGTGGAAGGCCTCATCCTGCCCGGCCACGTCTCCTCCATCATCGGCCTGGACCCCTACCGGTTCCTCGCCGACGAGTACCATGTACCGAGCGTGATCACAGGCTTTGAGCCCGTCGACATCTTGCAGGGCGTGCTCATGCTCGTGACGCAACTCGCCGAGGAACGCGCAGAGGTCGAGATCGGCTACACGCGCGGGGTTCCCGAACAGGGCAACCCGACGGCGCGCGCACTCATCGAGGAAGTTTTCGAGCCGGTCGACGCCGAGTGGCGAGGCATCGGCGTGATTCCCGGAACAGGACTCGCCTTGCGGGACAAGTTCGCTGCCTACGATGCGCTCAAGCGCGTCCCCGTCTCGCCCGAGCCGCCGAAGGAGATACCCGGCTGCCAGTGTGGCGAAGTCCTGCGCGGAGTCGTGCTGCCCTACGAGTGCCGGCTGTTCGGCACTGCATGCGTCCCGGAGCATCCGGTGGGACCCTGTATGGTCTCCTCGGAAGGCTCGTGCGCGGCGTACTACCGCTACACCGACTACGGTAAATCTTAAAGCGAGGTCATCCGGCCGAGAGGCCCGGCCCGGACGGGAGAGAGATGTCAACCGAAGACAGGATCCTGCTCGCGCACGGAAGCGGTGGCTCGCTCATGCGCCGCCTCATCGACGAGGTGTTCGTCGCCGGGTTCGCCGGAGCGGGCACCCCGGCACTCGACGATGCCGCCTCACTCGACGTACCCACCTCGCGCATCGCGATGTCGACAGACACCTACGTCGTCTCGCCTCTGTTCTTCCCGGGTGGCGACATCGGGCGTCTCGCCGTCTGCGGGACCGTGAACGATGTAGCGACCTCGGGCGCGCGCCCGCTCTTCCTCTCGGTAGGCTTCATCCTTGAAGAGGGGCTGCCCATCGACGATCTGCGGCGCGTACTCGTCTCGATGCGTGAGGCAGCCGTAGAAGCCGGCGTCGTGATCGTCACCGGCGACACTAAGGTCGTGGAGCACGGGCACGGTGACGGCATCTACATCAACACGGCTGGCGTCGGCTCTCTGGCTGAAGGCGTCGCCCTCTCAGGCTCGAACTGCCGCCCCGGCGACGTGGTGATCCTCTCGGGGACCCTCGGCGACCACGGGATCACGGTGGTCTCCGTGCGCGAGGGACTCGAGTTCTCGACCGACCTGCGGACCGACGCCGCCCCCCTCAACCACCTCGTCGCAGCGGTACTCGAAGCCGCTCCCGACGTGCGCTGTTTTCGCGATCCGACCCGCGGTGGGCTGTCCTCGGCTCTCAACGAGATCGCGACGGCGTCGGGCGTCTCGATCACCGTTGATGAGCCGTCCGTACCCGTCCGTGAGCAGGTGAGAGGCGCGTGTGAGATGCTCGGCTATGACGTCTTCCAGGTCGCGAACGAAGGCAAGATGATCGCAGTCGTCCCGGCGGGTCAGGCCGAGGCTGCACTCGCAGCCATGCGCACATCGCCCTACGGTGAAGAATCCGCCGTGATCGGAAAGGTCGCCGAGGCACCCGCAGGTAAGGTATACGTCCGCACCTCGTTCGGGGCTACACGCATCATGGATATGCTCGTTGGCGAGCAGTTGCCGCGAATCTGCTGAGCACGCCCGTGGCCACGTCCCGGCAGGCCGCTACATCCGGCTACGTCCGTATCGTCGCAGCCGCGACCGTGTGGGGCTCGATCGCACTGCTCGTTCGGGCGACCGACGCCCACCCAGCGGTCATCGTATTTTGGAGGGTCTCTTTCGCCGCGCTGGCTATCGGAGCGTACCTTGCGGTGCGCGGCCGCCTCGGCGAACTCGGCGCACTTCCTCGCCGTACCCAGATCGCCATCGCCGGGACGGGCGCTCTACTCTCGCTCAACTGGGTGCTCTTCCTCAGCGCGCTCACCCTCACCAAGGTCGCGGTCGCCGTACTCCTCGGCTACCTCGGGCCGGTGTTCGTCGCCGCACTGAACCCGATCGTCTCTCGCCAGCCGTTCGATCGCAGGATAGTCGTCCCGCTCGTACTCGCACTCATGGGTACCGCGATCATCGTTGGACCCCAGGATCTTGCTCTCGACGAGGGCCGTCACCTACTCGGTGCGGGACTGGCCTTCGCATCTTCACTCACCTACGCGGTGTTGATCGTCGTCGTCAAGCGGCTCCTCGAAGGTGTGCCCGCAAGCACCTACATGCTTGGCGAATACATGGTGGCGAGCATCATCCTGCTCCCCGCAGCTCTGCTGCTGAGCGGCCCGGCCGGAGCCGTCGAGTGGGGAGCGCTCGCCACACTCGGCATCGTCCACACGGCGTTCACCGGAGCACTCTTCCTGACGGGGCTGCGCCTCGTGCCCGCGGACCGGGCGGCGATTCTGACCTACGCGGAACCCGTGAGCGCGGTTGCCTTCGCCGCCATCTTCCTGGGAGAACGAGCACGGATGACGACACTGCTCGGAGGTACGTGTGTGTTGGTTGCAGGCATGATCGTAGCCCGGCTCGCACCGGCGCAGACTGCGACAGTCGAAGGACCTCCGGTTCCCGTGACAGCCACCGACTGACCCTCGAACCTGCTCCAGGCGCCCGCTATAGCCGCTGCTATACTCGAAGCGACCTCGCAGCACAGAAACCGGCTCGGTATCGGCCGGCTGAGGAGGAGACCGATGAATGCCATGGCGCGACTGCTTCAAGCCGATGCCATCACACGCCTCGTCGACCGCGACCCTACACTCTTCTCCGAAGATGTAGATCAGCGCCAGCCAATCATGCAGCGGCTCGGCTGGACGGACCTCGCCGAGAAAGCTGCGGCCCGACTCCCTCTCGTCACCAACCTCGCCTCGGCACTACATACGGAAGGGACATCCGACATCGTCCTCCTCGGAATGGGAGGATCGTCTCTTGCCCCGCTGGTGATGAACGAGGTCCTCGGCCAGGCACCCGGCGCCCCAAGCCTTCACGTCCTCGATACGACATCGCCCGATGTCGTCGCGCCCCTTCTCGAGCAGCTCGATCCCGCACTTACGGCGTTCGTGCTCGCGAGCAAGTCCGGCACGACCATCGAGCCTCTTTCGCTCTATGCCATCTTCAGGGAGTGGATGGACGCCGCACTGGGGCGTGTACCCGCCGGCAAACGTTTCATCGCAGTGACCGACCCGGGCAGCCCACTGGAGCGCAAGCGGGTCAAGGACATCATGCGGATAGCCGTGTCGGCTCCCACTGCCGTAGGCGGTCGCTTCTCGGCCCTCTCGGTCTTCGGAATGACGCCGGGAGCACTGGCGGGCCTGGACCTGGCAGGGCTCGTCGAACACGCCCTTGAGATGGAACGCGCGTGCCAGGCTGCCGGGCCCGAGAACCCGGGCGCAGACCTCGCCGCCTGGATCGCAGACTCCTACACCGAAGGACGCGACAAGCTCACCCTGGTGGCGTCAGAGGCTCTTGCCTCCTTCGGACTGTGGGTCGAGCAACTCGTCGCCGAGTCGACCGGCAAGGGGGGTGTCGGGATCGTTCCCGTGCTCGAGGACGGAAGCGTGCCTGTCGCAGCGTATCGAGGAGACCGCATGCTAGTCGTCCTGCGCACGCCGGACGACACCATGGCGGCTGCGCACGCCGCCTCCGCCCTGAAGAGCGGGATCCCGCTGCGGGAGTTCGTTCTCGAAGAGCCGGCAGCGCTCGGTGGAGAGTTCGTCCGCTGGGAGTACGCCACCGCTCTTGCCGGCTTCCTACTCGGCGTCAACCCGTTCGATGAGCCCAACGTCGCCGAGGCGAAGAGCGCGACGGCAGCGGTTCTCGCCGGCGAGATGCCGGTTCCTGCAGCGGTGTGCGATCTTGACGGTATCTGGCCGACTCCGGCTGGCTCTCTTGAAGACTCCGGTATACCTGGCGACCTGCGCTCAGCCATCGACACGCTCGTCGAGACCGTCGACCCGGGCGTCGGATACCTTGCCATCCTCGCGTATCTGCCGGAGGGAGAAGAGCTTGCTCTGCTGCGGCATGCGGCTGCCACGCTGTCGACTCGCCGGGGATGCCCCGTGTGCGTCGAGGTGGGGCCACGATACCTGCACTCGACCGGCCAGTTGCACAAGGGCGGACCCCCCACCGGATCGTTTCTGGTCATCACACGGCGTAGTCGGATAGATATCGCCGTCCCGGATCAGTCGTTCTCCCTCGGAGCGCTCTATCGCGCGCAGGCAGAGGGCGATCTCGTCACCCTGGCGGCGCACAGACGACCCGTACTGAGGCTCGACCTGCCTGAGGGTGACGCAGGCATCCGGCGGGTTGCCGACGCCCTTGGAGCAGAGCCTCCGGGTAGCTGATTCGACCCGGTCTGACTCTCGCTAAGGTTGCGGACCCGGCCCCTGGGACGCAGGGACCGGGTCCGCGATTCCAAGATGCTCCCGGGGGAGGAGCGTCTTGCCTTAGAGTTACTTCCCGAACATGCCTCCCACCTTGTCGAGACCGAGTTCCTTCTCGTGGCGCTCACTCGCCGTACCGTGGATACGCATCCAGATCTCGTCCACGTTCTTGGGAAGCTGCCCGTCGAGCTTGCTGACGATGATGATCGCGAGCAGGGCCGCAGGGAACGTGAACAGCGTCGGAAAGGTAAGGCTGCCGGCGAACGCGATGATGCCGTCTTCGGGCAATTTGCCGAGCTGCTTGAGGATGTTCATCGCGATGAAGAAGAAGGAACCTCCGCCGCCGACGATCATACCGGTGATGGCGCCACGTTCAGTGGTTTGTTTCCACCAGATACCGGTAAGCAGCATTGGCACGAACGCTCCAGCTCCCACCGCGAACGCCCACGTCACCATCATTGCAATCAGGGCCGGATAGGCCTTGTCGAGCCCAATGGCCGGAATACCGATTCCGATACCGAGTGCCACTAGGGCGAAGAAGATGACCGACGTCTTGCCGACGATAACCTTCTTGATCTCGGGCGCGTTCGGGTTGATGTACTTCTCGTAGACGTCATGGCCGATGGCCGAGGCAGAGGCGATGAGCAGTCCGCCCGTCGTCGAGAACATGGCTGCGAACGCACCCGCAGCGACCGCACCCATCAGCCACTCGCCGCCGAGGATCTGCGCGAGCGTGGGCATTACAGCATCGGACCTCAAGAGTAGTCCGTCCACATATGCCGCATTCCCCGGCGCTGTTCCCAGTCGCCACGCATCGTCGATGAGCTGGCGACCGGCCAGACCGGCGATCGGAGCGAGGATGTAGAACGTACCGATGAACACGAGTACCCAGAAGGTCGACCTGCGAGCAGCCGCACCGGACGGGTTCGTGTAGTAGCGGTTCAGGATGTGGGGCAGTCCTGCAGTGCCGAGCACGAGCGCGAGTACCATTGAGAACTGGTCGAGCGCATTATACCGGTGTCCCGGCTCATTGAAGAACATATCTCGAAGAGTGTGCAACTTGTTCTTGGCGGGCAGCAGCACACCTGCGGTCGCCTCCGGATCGCCAGTGTCAACGACCGCCCGCACCTCTTCGAACGCTGCCGGGCTCATTGCGCTCTCGGCCGCAGCCAACATCGCCCCGCCCTCGGCGGTCAGCTCCGCTACTGTCACCGTCTTCACGTCATGATGGCTCTCTGCCGTGACCTGTTCGAGTGCAGCCGGATAGTTGAACTGGCCTACAGTGAAGGCGAACACGACGACCAGGAACATCGCGGTCCACAGCCACCAGAACTGGAAGATCTGGTTGAGGGTGGTGCCTTTCATGCCGCCGACGGCAACGTAGAACATGATGATCGCCGACACGATCAGCACACCGGTGTTGTAGGGCGAGAGTCCGAATAGGCCCGCACCGACGAGAACGGTCCACGTCGTTCCCGCACCGTACATCTGGGGAGCCATGTAGAATAGGCTCGTCAGCAGGACCATAACTACCGTCACAAGACGGATGCGGTCGGAACCAAACCGACCGTACGCGAAGTCTGCAACCGTGTACTCGCCGAAGCGCCTGAGCGCTGACGCTATGAAGAGAACCACGACGATAAATCCTCCGGCGAAGCCAGCCGCGAACCACACGCCGTCGAGCCCTGACGCGTAGACCGCCGCCGCCACACCCAGGAACGAGGCGGCGGACAGATAGTCGCCAGAGATTGCCGATGCGTTGGCGATCGTGCCGACCTTGCGTCCGGCGAGATAGAAGTCTGCGGTCGTACGAGTGAAGCGTCGAACGAATATCGCCAGACCGACCGTGAAGACGGTGACGGCGACGACCATGACGATCGCGATGATATTCAGGTTACCCACGTTCCTCACCTCCCACCGGTGCAACAGCCGTGGCTTGGGAGATCTCATCGGCCATGTGAGACAGGGTATCGTCCAGCGAATCCGCCTTCTTGATGTAGAGAAAACTCAGTCCCCACAGGAAGAAGTAGTACACCAGGGAAACGACCAGGTAGTTGGCGGTGAATCCGCCCCATATCGGAACGGTATACCAGGACGACCACCAAAGAGTCATCGCCGGAATGGCCAGGGTCACCACGAAAAAGACCAGCGCAAACGTGAAGCTCAGCTTGCGCTGGGCACGAAAGACCAGGTCTACGCTTTCTATGGTGTCGATGTGATTACCATATTGCATCTGAACACCACTCGCCGTCCGCACGACCTTATCAGCACTGCCCGCCATCTCCTGCGTCTCCTTCACTCTCTTCGCCCGAAGGCGGTTGCCGTAATCTGCATCACGGTTGATTTGCTAGTCCGACTTGATGACAAAGACCGGGATCGAAGAGCCTTTCACGACGGTCTCCGCTACCGAGCCCAGTGCGATCCTCTTGAGTCCGGTTCGCCCGGTGTCACCACAGACGATGACGTCGGCTTCCCATTCGATGGCTGTCGCAACGATGCGTTTTGCCACGCCTCCTTTGACGAGCTCGACCTCGCACTCCACGCCATTGCGCTCGCACATCGTCTTAGCGATCACGAGTCCCTTCACCGACGGATGGACCCCTTCCCAGAGCTCCTCATCCATGGCCTCCTCGGGATACTCGAGCGATTCGTAGCCCGTGTCGACGTAGATCGCCTTGACCTTCGCACCGAACGTCTTGGCGAGAACCACTGCGTACTCGGTCGCCGCCAGCGACGGCTCCGATCCATCAGTTGGCACAAGGATCCGATTGATGTCGACACAGACATCCTGGATGTCGCTGAGCTTGACGTCCTCTGCCGCACCTCTGATGCAGACCTTCATGCGATTTACCTCCTCGTCCGGGGGCACACAGCCCCCGCAGACACACAGCCCCCGCAGACACACGGCCCACGTCACCCTAGAGCTTGGGCGGCCCAAAATCGATGAAGCTGCCGCATACGGAGGGAATGTGTCGGTAAGCGGCGTCCGATTCGCGGTCTACGGCACGGAGCAGGGAAGATCGACCGCTCACGGGCGGGATTCCGCCATTCGGGGAGAAAGGTGCACCGCCCACGGGCGTTGTTGGCACCCCGGCAAGCGGTGCTGAGGCTTACAGGTCGAAGATTCGTGCAGTGATTCCGTCGGCACCCACGGCGAGCAGGTGCTCACCAACCTCGAGAGTCGCCCTCAGCGGGAGGTCATGGGCCCAGTCGGCTTCATCGGTGT
>CAYGFZ010000011.1:22278-24714 GCA_964349355.1 uncultured Coriobacteriaceae bacterium
ACCTCGAGAGTCGCCCTCAGCGGGAGGTCATGGGCCCAGTCGGCTTCATCGGTGTTGCCGCGCACGGCGAGCACGGGCGCGATGAGTTCGAGCTCTATCAGGACCGCGGGCGAGCCGATATCCCCGGCATGGACGATGGCATCCACGCCATCGAGTATCCCGGCGACTCGCCCGTCGAGCGCACCGTGCGTGTCGGAGATGACCCCGATGAACGCAGGAGAGCCGATCCGCATCAGAGTCCGAGGGCCTTCCGGAGAGCCGGGACCCGCCTGCGCGACACCGGAACATGCGTCCCCCCGGAGTCCTGCAGAGTCAGGAGCAGCGTGCCCCCGTACATCGGGACGACCTCTCGAACTGAAGCAAGGTTGACGAGGTAGCGACGGTGAACGCGGAAGAAGCCGCTCGCATCGAGCTTACGTTCCAGCTGAGCGAGCGAGATGGTGGACAGATAGCGTTCGCCATCGGTATGCAGGTAGGAGTAGTCGTCCTTGGCCATGATGTAGAAGATGTCCTCGACCTGCAGGAGCAGTTTCTTGCCGGCCTTCTCGACGGGGATGCGCTCTATGCGGGCCCCCTCGGGCTGAGCAGGTGCGAGCCGGGCGATCGCCGTGCGCAGCCGGGCGATCTCCACCGGCTTGACGAGGTAGTCGGTCGCCGAGACCTCGAACGCCTTCACGGCATGCTCACTGTGAGCGGTCACGAAGATGATCGCGGGCTGCCTCTCCAGCTCGGTCAGCGTCTCGGCAAGCTGGATCCCGGACAGGCCCGGCATGTCGATATCGAGGAACACGACATCGTAGGGAATCGCCTTGATGAGCTGGAACGCCTCTGACGCGTTAGACGCCTCGCCGACGACCTCGACGCCACCGGCCTCGTCGAGCAAGTATCGAAGCTCAGAGCGGGCAGGCGCCTCGTCATCCACGACCAGGGCTTTGAGTGTCATCTGCACCTCCCTCGGCACCCACGATCGGGCCGATCTTGATACGGACAGTAGTCCCGACACCGAGTCTGCTCTCGACGAAGAGCCCAGATTGCGGACCGTAGTGTCCTTTGAGCCTATCGTCCACGTTTTTCAGCGCGATTCCTAGCCCCTTGCCGAACCCGGGTTCAAACACGCGCCCTACGTCCGCCGGCGGCATCCCCACTCCATCGTCCACTATCTCGAGGCCCATGTGATCACCCGCGCGCTGTGCGCAGATGTCGATGTGAAGGGGGCCCTCGGCCTTCATCCCGTGCTGGACCGCGTTCTCGACGATCGGCTGGACCGCGAACGCGGGGACGAGCACTCCAAGAGCTTCCGGATCTATGTCTTCGGAGACTACCAGGCGATCACCGAAGCGCGCCTGCTCGAAACTCAGATATGTACGTACGTACTCGATCTCATGGGCCAGCGGGACGAGCTCCTCGCTCTCCTCCAGGGTTCGCCGATAGAAGCGCGCGAACTCCCTGAGCAGTGTCCGGGCCTTGTCGGGGTCGGTGCGGATCAGCATCGCGATGGTGTTGATCGTGTTGAAGAGAAAGTGTGGATGGATCTGCGCCTGCAACGCTTTGAGTTCCATGCGACAGGCGAGTTCGGTCTGCCTTTCGAGTTCGGACAACTCCAACTGCGTCGAAAGGAGGCGGGCAAGACCCTCGACCGTCGTCACCTGTGTCTCGTTCAGAAGACGGCGCGTGGTGTAGTAGAACTTGAGTGTGCCGACCGGTCGTCCCCTCATCTCGAGCGGGACGACGATCGCGGCGCGCAGCAGACAGGAACGCTCAGGGCAACCGATCTCAGCCTTGCTCGCCAGGATGCGGTGTTCATTGAGGTCGACCGCCTCCCAGGTCCCCCTCGTGAGAATAGGACCGCCGACCGAGTGATGATCCTCGCCGAGGCCTGCGAATCCGAGGATGCGATCGATGTCGGTGATGGCGACAGCAGCGGCCTCGCTGCGCGCGAGGGCAAGTCGGCATACCTCGCCGGCCGTCTCGGGTGTGAGGCCCTTTCGGAGATGGGAGAGGCTCTCGTTCGCGATCTCGAGGATCGTATCAGACTGCATGGCCTTGATGTGGTCGGGTCGGCTGACCCATCGGGCTACGATGCTCCCCATCGCGATCAGCGTGAGTCCGGCAAGTGACGCCGACAGCACCCACTCAGGCGTGTCGGTCGCGATCAACACCCATCCTGCCACCATCGCAAGGATCGTCACCGCGAAGAGCAGCAGGGAGTCGAAGAGTATGGTACGCCTCGGTGCCACTCCACCAGCTCACTCTCTACGATCGGCCGCCGGACGAACCAGGAACACGAGCCGCCCGCTCAGTTCGATGAGTCCCATCCTCCGATAGAGCTCGCGCGAAGCACGGTTCTCCTCCTGCGTGCACAGGGTCACACTTCCAACCCCCGTGCGAACGAGATAGCGAAGCGCCTCGGCAAGCAGCGCCGCTCCGACGCCACGC
>CAYGFZ010000011.1:24814-27398 GCA_964349355.1 uncultured Coriobacteriaceae bacterium
GCTCGCACATACTCTGCAGCGACCTCCTCGGAAACAAGAGGACTCAAGACGCGTCCGAATCCCTGCCGGGATGCGATCCGGGCGACCCCGTCGATGAGATCGGGGACCCGGCTGGCCGAGGACCACATCCCCCGGACGGCGAGCACATCAAGGTGCGAGCGCCACCGCTCGAGTACCACTGCCTCCCCACGCCCTGTGACCTGGACGCGCCACGGCGCCACGGCGTAGAAGCTTTCGAACTTCTCGCGAGACTCGAAGAGGTGCGCCGCCTGGACCGCCGGCCATACTCCTGCGACCTCGTCGGCATTGGCAGCGTGTAGGGTGCGGCTGCTCACAGCAGCCCTGACTCGGTGAGCCCGAGCGTCAGTCCCGCGATCAACAGGAAGGCGGCGAACGCCAGACGGATGCCCCGCTCCCCTGAAGCCAGCGTGATCCGAGTTCCGAGAAGCGCACCGGGCACAACCCCGGCCGAGAGAGCCAGCGCAAGGGGAATATCGACGTTGCCGACCATGAAGTGCGTCAGCGAACCGGGAATCGCGAAGAGGGCGACGGCTACGAGACTCGTGCCTATCGCCTCCTTGACGCCAAGTCCTGCGAATCGCCGGAGGAGGGGGACGAGAACGAATCCTCCGGCGAGGCCCAGGAGCCCGGACATGAACCCGGTTCCCAGCCCCAGGAGCGCCGTGCCGATAGGCGTCATGCCGGGAGTCCCGCCTGCCTCAAGATCCCCGCCCCTGCGCCCCGGACGGACGATGTCGATCGCAGCGAGTACGATGACGATCGACACGATGAGCAAGGTCGTGTTCCCGCCGACGATACGGGTCAGTAGCGCGCCGAGAACCGACGCCGGTATGCCCCACGCCCCGACGATCAGTCCGATTCGCACCCTGGAGTTACCCTCGCGTGTGTGTGCGATAGCGCCCGTGATCGCGGTCGGCAGTATCACGAGGAGCGATGTGCCGATCGCAATAAGCTCAGGATAGCCGAGGAGAAGCCGGATCGCCGGTATCGTCAGGACGCCGCCCCCGACCCCGAACATCCCCGAGAGCAGCCCCGCTCCGAGTCCGACAGCAGCTGCGACCAGCCAGTCAGTCACGGTCAGACGTCGTCGCGCACGACCGGGAAGCGACCGGTGATCGCGCTACGATCGACTCGACGCTCGCCCGAGAAGAGCGACTTGAGCGCCACGTCGTCCCAGATCCGGTCCATCAGCAGCGGCCATCGCCGCTGGAAGTCGAAGTATCCGTGGCAGTTCTCACGCGCGTAGTCCGAGGCACCCTTGAGCGCCACCCGGGCGACCCGGAAGTAGCGGCCTCCCTCCTTGCGCGAGATGCCGCGGAACAGCGCCGTCAGTACGGCGCGCCACGTGACTCCCGAGGAGATGAACGGTCCCGGATAAGGCGCCATCGACTCAGGAGTGACCTGTCGGAGATCGACCTGGGACTTCGCGAACTCGAGCTTGCGATGCTCGTAGATGAACCGGTAGACGTCCTGGCGGAACTGCAGCGCCCGGCTGGAGAGACGCGGGGGTTTGTGAATAAGGGACCACTCCCCGTCGAGGAATACATCCCCTCCGTGCATGCGCGCGTTGATCACGTAGTCGATATCCTCGCCCCGAACGACCCACGGGTCGAACGAGACATTGCAGTACATGTCGCGATGGAGCGCAAGACAGCCCCCGAACGCGATGGCCGAAGGCGTCATCCTCGGCGGATGGTTCACCATCGACAGAGCCTCGTTGAACAAGTCGTCACGACGCCAGAACATGTCCGCCCAGTGCGGGCTCTCGTGACGCTGGTAGTTGCCCTCTTCATCGGTGTAGTACCCGGTCTTTGCGAGGATCCGTCGGCCCCGGCCGCCTTCCCCGGTGCTACCATACGGGTCGCCGATCCCCTCCATCGACTTTCGCAGAAATGCCGGATCGTCGATGATCTGGTCATCGTCGATGAACAGCACAGCCTCACAGCCGAGGATGGCAGCCGCGATGAGGCCGACATTTCTGGCCGCCCCGTATCCCACAAGACTCACTCCGGGGATCATGTCCGCGAACTCGATCTGCTCGAGGCGACGATGCAGCGACCCAAGCTCGGCCGGGCCGAACACAAGAGCATCGATGCCGGGAAAGTCCGCAAGGATCTGCCGCACCCGATCCTCGGCAACGTGCTCGATTGCCGGGTCGGTAGTCGCGACGGTCACGATGACCCGTCCCAGCCCCTCGACCTCCTCGAGTGAGCGCAAGCAGGCGGGCAGCGTACCGTCGCTATCGACGGAGGTCGGATGATCGTAGACCGCCAGCAGGTTGTCGGGTACGCGCCCGCGTCGGCGCGTCCAGAACGTGGGGATTATCACGCAAGGTGTCACGTACGTGCCGCCTTTACTCCGATAGCCGGTTCGAGCGAGACTTGATCGCGCATCTCCGATTCTACCGCTTCGGCGAGGCCGACGCGTCCCCGGAATCGTCCGACGGTCGCACGCGAGGGTCATCCGGCGAGTCGCCGTCTTCGATGATGCCTTCCCGGACCGCCTCCAGACGGGAGTCGCACTTCTTGAGGGCAGCTCTCAGTACGCCGGCTGGACGCGACCC
>CAYGFZ010000011.1:27498-31239 GCA_964349355.1 uncultured Coriobacteriaceae bacterium
GACGGGAGTCGCACTTCTTGAGGGCAGCTCTCAGTACGCCGGCTGGACGCGACCCTATCAACAACTCGTTGCAGATAAGCGCGGCGGGTGTCCCATCCAGCCCGAGGCTGAGAGCGAGGTGCCGGAACTGGTGAACCCGGTCATCGAACGCGTCTTGTGCCCACGCTGCCTCGACCCCGATCTCGAGAAGCGTGCCGTCGGACCCGATGTCACGGCCTTGCCCGAAGTAGGCTTCAAAGATGGCCCCGTGCACAACCCGATGGAGCGCCTCTCCCCTGTCCGCCACCGTGGTCGTGTACGTGACGGTGCTCCTCGGTCATGCGACCTCCTACTCGACGATTCCCAGGTCACGCCCGCACGAAGCACATTTTCCGCCCCGCATCGAGCCCCCGACGACCGCGTATCCCTTCCGAGCGATCACCGTCGCTCCGCACTCGGGGCACACGGTATCCTCACCGCCGGTATCAGATACGTTCCCGAGAAAGACGAAGTGCAGTCCCTCCTCGCGCCCGATGTCCACCGCTTGAGCGAGCGTTTCATTGGGCGTAGGTGCAAGGTGGGAGAAATCGAGGTACGGGATGAATCGCGTCACGTGCCAGGGCGTATCCGGCCCAAGTTCTGTTGCAATCCACGAAGCGATGGAGCGCAGCTCCTCGGGATCGTCGTTCACCGTGGGCACGACGTTGGTGACGACTTCGACATGCATCCTCCACCGCTCCTTGGCCCGCACCGCTGCGGCGAAGACCGGTGCGGGCGAAGGCGCCTTGCACAGCGTCCGGTACGCCCGCTCCGACGCACCCTTGACGTCCACACGCCAGACATCTATCAGCTCTCCGAGAAGATCGAGCCCCTCGGTAGTTATGTAGCCGTTCGTCACCATCACCGTGAAGAGCCCTGCCTTCCGGCACTCCTCGGCGACATCACGGACGTACTCGGCCCAGATGACGGGCTCGTTGTAGGTGAACGCGACGCCCGGACAATCGCGCTCACGTGCGAGGCGCACCGCGTCCGATGGGCTCAACACGCGCGTCGGCGCGGAACCCCCGTCCGGCCCTGCTCGGCTGATCTCCCAGTTCTGACAGTGTCCACACCGCATTGAGCAGCCCACACTGCCGAGGGAGAGCACGTCGGCCCCCGGGCGATAGTGGAAGACAGGCTTCTTCTCGATGGGATCGACGGCTACCGAAGAGACACGTCCGTAGGTGGTAGCAATGAGACGTCCGGAGACGTTGCGTCGCACTCCGCAGGCACCGACATGACCTTCAGCGATCAGGCAACGCCAGGGGCAAAGCAAGCAACGGACCCGCTCACCCTCGGTGTTCCACAATGCCGCGACATGCATCTGCGGCCTCCGATCAGTCCGGCGCGATCCTCACCTGATCTCGACCGTGAGCTTTCGCGCGGTACAGCGCCCTGTCCGCAGCCTCGAGGAGTTCCACCGGGGTCGTGGCCGCTGTCGCTGAAGCGAGCCCGATGGAGACGTTGATCGAGACCGTCCCGCCAGACAACCCGTCAGCGACAGGGATGCGGGCCGATGCCACGATCGAGCGGAGCTTCTCGGCTACCGCATATCCTGCGGTCTTCTCGATACCGGGTAAGATGAGTGCAAACTCGTCGCCGCCATACCTAGCCGGTACATCGGTCTCACGAACCGCCTCGCGCATGAGGCGCGCCACCTCGACGAGGACCGCATCCCCCGTGGTGTGACCATGGGTATCGTTGACCTCCTTGAACGCGTCGAGATCGATCATGAGAAGAGTCAGGGGTGTCCGATAGCGCGCGACGCGTGCGACCTCGCTCTCGAGTCGCTCCGAGAAGACGTGTCGATTCCACAGACCCGTGAGCGAGTCGAGTGTCGCGGACTCTGTGAGTGCAGCATTGCTACGCTCGAGACGTGTGCGCTGGAGAGGAAAGCACATATCCCAGGTCGAATCCCTGTTCAGAATGGCCACGGCATGCTCCACACATGTGTCGTAACCGCAGGCACCGCAGTCGAGATGATCCACGGGGCTCTCGAACTCCCCCTCGGCCAGACAAATCTCGATCTCCTTCTCTCCGAAGACCTGGGAGATCGCCGGTCGTGCGGTGAACGAACGGAGGACGTCTATCGACGGCAGATGCGCGAGAAGAGTACGCGTATCGACCGCCACGCGACCCGCCTCACGTCCGACCGCAGCCATCACGGTCCTCTTCGCGTACACGGAGAGTGCCGACCCCGTCGCGGGTCCGTCGAGGCACCCGTCGCAGCAGAGCATGTCGACGACCACAGGCCCGGCCTCTCCCCGCTGGACCGCACCGAGTAGCGCCTCGATCGCCTCTAGGCCGCGGACCGCCACTACATCCTGAGATGTCATGTCGTGCTGCACCAGGGTTCGTCGCGGATACCCGTCAGTGAGCGACATCTCCTTCACGGGGGTCGGGCGACGCTTGCCAGGTCCGTTGCGCACCGGGATCGCTGGTCGTGGCCCAGTCGAAGCGATGAGTCGTTTGAGTTCCGAGAAATCGATGGCCGCATCGACGCAGCCCCCGAACTGCGGGTCAGCGATCTCGTCCTTGCGCGCGTAACACGGAGACACGTACACGACCGCGACGTCTTCGGGGTAGAGTGACTTCACGAGTCGCGCCTGGGCGACGTAGGGCGGGACGATCGGAGCCAGCGCTCCCACGAGCGCGGGATGGAAGTGTCTCACCCAAGCGACAGCGACCGGACACGTCGAGCGCAGGACGGCGGGAGCCGGGGGACGGGCATGGGCGCGCTCGTAGGCAAGGGCGACCAACTCCTCGCCCAACAACGTGGTCTCAACTCCAAAGAACCCCGCCTCCTCGAGCGAAAGCTCGACTTCGGCCGGGGTCATGGGATGCATCGCAGCAACGAATTCGGTCGCAAGCACGGCCACCACCGGGCGCTCGCTGGCCAATAGTTCGCGAACGACCGGGACGTCGTCCCTCACGGTATGCCCGCCCTTGCCACACGCTAGCACACAGGCACCGCACTGCACGCATCGCTCCTCGATGACCTCGGCATGGTGGTCGAGGACCCGGATCGCTCTCGCCGGGCAGACTCGCACACACGCCCAGCACGCGGCGCACTTCTCCACCGGGTTCTCTATGAGAGGCCCGCGCTGATCGGTCGCGGTCTCATGACGAGTGGGACAGGTCTCCCTCTCGCTTCCCGTGCTGCGAAGATCGTCCGCTCTCACTCGATCCCTCCGGCCCTGCCGCTGCGGTCCGGCCGCATGAACGCATCCAATAAGCCCGTCTTCCCAAGCAAGGTGGCCAGCGGCAACCCGAGTCCATACACCACCACGCACTGACCTATTCCCACGAACACGAACCACATCGCATAAAGCGCGATCCATTCGTTGCCTACATCTATGCCCAAGATAGGTTCCTGGGTGAAGCCGAGTGCGGCGAACATGACCGGCAGGTACGCCGGGACGATCAGCGCATTGGTGATCACCGGACCCGCGAGGGCTACGAGTCGGCGTCTGCGAAATCGCCATGTCCACACCGCGCCGAGGAGTGTGGCGAGCGAGCCGAATACGACGTCGAGGAGGCCTATCGGTCCGAACCGCGCGACCATCACGCCGTTTGCGACGGCTGTTCCAAGCGCGAGACCCGGTATCGCCGACGGTGTGAACAGCGCCAATACGGTGAATGCCTCGCTCACGCGGAACTGCACGGGGCCCCACCCGAGTTCGAAAGGCATCTGTAGTACCGCAACCGTCGCAGCCGCATGGA
>CAYGFZ010000011.1:31339-50120 GCA_964349355.1 uncultured Coriobacteriaceae bacterium
CCCCACCCGAGTTCGAAAGGCATCTGTAGTACCGCAACCGTCGCAGCCGCATGGACTGCGGCGATGACACCTGCGTGCGCTACATATCGCGTCCTGCTCACGAACCCCTCCCCCGGAAAAGGTGTGCGCGGATTCTAGCACACACCGACGCTTCGACTCATGCTGGCAAACGTGGCTCCTGACCGGATGTCTCTCCGGCGAACAAGCCCGTGATTCCCGCCACCGCCTGTCGCTCGATGACCGCCAGGAACGCCCTGACCGCCTCCGGGTCGAACTGGGTCCCCGCGCCTCGCTGCAGCTCCCTGCGGGCCTCCGACACACTGATCTGCTTACGATACGCCCTCGGAGATGTCATAGCGTCGAAGGCGTCCGCGACCGCGAGGACTCTCGCAAGGCGCGGAATCTCGGTCCCTCCCAGGCCCCCCGGATACCCCGTGCCATCCCAGCGCTCATGGTGGTGTTCGACTGCCGGCTTCACCGCGTCCAGAAATCTGACTTGGCCGACGATCTCAGCACCGATCACGGAGTGCCTGCGCACCTCGTCCATCTCCGCGGGCGTCAGTTGCTCCGCCGTGCCGAGGATGCCCGGAGTGATTCCCAAGGTCCCGATGTCGTGAACGACTGCGGCGAGCCGCAGTGAGCGCAGGTCCTCGGCGGGGAGCCCGAGCTCCCTCCCGAGAGCCAGCGCGTAATCCGCGATACGGTGCGCATGGCCCGGCTCCACTCGTTCTGCAGAGTCCAGCGCAGCCGCGAGAGCTGCGATCGTCGCCGCATGATCCTGGCTGAGGCGCTCCAACTCTGACGCACGCCCGAGCGCCGAGGCGATGTGTTCGGCGACCTCACACAGGATATGCTCATCCGCCGAAGTGAAACGGAGAGCCGAGGGCAGGGCGGCGAACGCGTAACCTGCGACGATGCCACCGACCGTGAACGGGATGGAGAGAACGGGGCCCTCCGCGTCAGACTGACCGGAGTCGCTGTCGACGACCTCCCCCTCCGCGTCCGAGTAGCGCACAACCGCGAACGGCTCTTCGACGACATCCCGGCCCATCGCATCGCACAGAACCGCGTCGAGCGAGGCGCGCGTCACTCGGCCCCGAACGCTCATCTGCACCGAGTCGTGACCCCACGCTGACAGAGCGATCCCGCAAACCTGCACGTCGAAGATCCGCTCGAGAGCTGCCGTCGCTTCGCGCGCAACGTCTGCACATGTCGAAGATGCTCCCAGCATCTTGGCCGACCTGTTGACGTGAACCAGCCCGTCGAGAGCCCGCCGAGCCTCACGTTCGCTGCGGGTCCCCTCCAGCACACCTCCCGCTACCGTTGCGAATCGCTCCAGGAGCCGCAGCGCCTCACCGCTTGCACGTTCTCCGCCACTCACGCCCCGGACGGTGATGAAGCCGAACCCCCCGTCCGGCCCGCGGAGGACCACCGAGATCGTCGCTTGCCCGGTATCGGTTCCAGAGTCAGGGTCAGGGGCATGAAAATGGGTTACCATACTGTTCCCGTTGCTCAGCACCCTGCCCTCGGCGACATCACCCGCATGAAGGACGTCACCGCACGCGTAGCCGTCATCAGTGCCAGTGGCGGCTGCCACGTCAAGCAGGTCTGTACCGGGACGCATGAGAGCAAGGACGCCTGATGTGCCCCCGACGACATGAACCGCACGCTCAAGCAGGCGCTGTTCGAGCCGCTCGCCGTGTCGATCGAGTTCCAGGAACTCGCGGCCCACGTCAATATAGGTCTCGATCTCCCACAGGCGACCGCTGTAACCCCCGGCCTCGACCGCTCGCGCCACGACGCTTTCCGCATGGGCGCACAGCATCTTGAGCCCGGCCTCGGCGCGTCGGATCGGGAGAACCGGGATCTCGCGAACGGATGCTCGCGCCGCCTCTTCGGGAACACCCGCAACGGTGAGGCGTTCGAATAGGAGTCTTCGCTCCCGGGTCGCGGAGATGAACCCGCTCACGGTTATGTACGCGACAGTGCCGCCGTGATAGAGGACGCGCGCCTCGTGGCACGGCAGTCCCGAGAAGCATGCCGGCCTGCCGGTGGTGCTCTCCTCGACCTGCCCGAGGCAGCCCCGTGCGCCTGCACGGGACCGCTCCTCCGCCGGGTGCAGAAGCTCGCAGTACGAACACCGCGGAGACGCGTAGAGCGCATCATCGGTAGCTGGCATCCTGACGGTGATCACCACGCCAGCGACGTCGTGGAGAGCGTTCGCCACTTCGTCCCACGCAGCGCTTGAGAAGACGCTGCGCAACAGTTCGTCGCCTATGTGGTCCCTCATGTAGCCCCCTGGCATCGATAATCCGCGTATCTCGGGTATCGGACTGCGAGTAGGCAGGCTTGAGCGGCGACTACCCCCGGGGGATCTTGACGGTGAAGAGCGACCCCGCGCCCACAGCGCTCTGCACCGTGATCGCCCCGCCCATTGCCTCAACGGAGCCCTTGGCGATTGCAAGGCCGAGCCCAAAGCCTCCGGTCACCTTCGAGCGCGACTCATCCGAGCGGTAGAACCGCTCGAAGATGATCGGCAGGTCATCACTCGGTATCCCGATTCCGGTATCGTGAACCTCGATGACCACGGAGCCTCGGGCCAGACGTGTCGCGAGTCGCACCTTCCCACCAGAAGGTGTGTACTTGCAGGCATTGTCGACGAGAACTGAAAGTACATCCTCAAGCCTATCGGGATCTCCGACGATGTAGAGGCGGCCCTCCTCAGGGCCACTGAACTCGAGCCCTTTGTCGTGGTAGCGGGTCGCACAGGCGGCGAGAGCCTCTCGCGCGACGAAGTTGACGTCGAAACGAACATGTCTCGTATCGCCGACCGTGTCCGTCCGTAAAAGCGAGAGAAGGTCGCCGCAGAGCCTCGCCATCCTTCGAGACTCGCGATCGATAGCCTCCACGGCCTCCTCCCGCATGTCCGGGTCCTCTCCGCCCCATGCCCGCAGGATGTTCGTATAGCCACGAATACCGGCGACAGGGGTGGCAAGTTCGTGCGATGCGTCCGCCATGAAACGGGTCTGTATCTCTGCGCGACGCTCGAGACGGTCGATGAGGCCGTTGATCGACTGGGCAAGCTCGCTGATCTCATGCTCTCCGACCTCGGGCAAACGTACGTCAAGGTCACCGGCATCGATTGAATCTGCCGCTCTGCGCAGGTCATTGACGAGTTTCAAGACCCATCCCATACTCGCTTGCATCATGATGACCATAATCAGGATCGCCGAGGCGGCAAGCGCCGCCATAGGCGGGCGCATCGAGTCGATGACTCCCTCTTCCCTGAATGGGTAGTACGTCACGTCGAGCAGGCCGGCCTCTCCCCCCGGTAGCACTATCGGAGCATGCGCCGCGTGGATGCTGAGGACCGTCGAGCCTGTGAGTCCCGAAAAGAGCGAACTGCGCTCCACGGTCGACTGGACCGGCCGTCCCCTCTCGAGCGCGGCACGACGCCGTTCGTCGAGTCCCGGCAGAACCGCAGAGTCAGAACTCACCCACAGAGTCCGGAGCTCCGAGTCGAGGATCGCGATCTGGGGCTCGGACGGGACCCTTTGTCCGTAGATGGACTCTGCCCGGTCCAGGTACGCCTCCCGGGCGGCCTCAAGCCCCGCCTCGTCCAGGACCCCATCGATCGCGAAATCGTCCTCGATCTGCTCCGCCTGCAGATCGAGAGCACGCACATTGACGTCGGTGACGCGCTCGGGCCGCTCACGGGCGACGGCCGTCATGGTCTCTAGAACTATCACGTACGAAGTAAGCGAGATGCCGCCAACTATCAGGACGGCGAAGAACACCGAAACCAGAAACAACCAGGTCCTAAGAGAGGAGCGTCGCATCTAAGTCCTTGCGAAGAAGTATCCGATACCCCGTATCGTTTGGATGATCAAGTTCTCTCTGTCATTGATCTTGTTACGCAAGTGGCAGACGAACACTTCGATCACATTGCTGTCCGTAGCGTGACCGGGACCCCAGACGTTCTCGAGTATCTCATCCCGGGAGATGACCCGGCCCGAGTGCCTCACAAGGTAGGCAAGCAGGTCGAACTCCTTCGCCGTCAGGTCAAGCGGCACCCCATCGAGCGTAGCCCGCCGGGAATCGAGGTCGACCTCGACCCCCGAGGCGCTGAATGTCGGGCCGCCACGATCACGTTCGGTACGCTTCAGCAACGCACCGACCCGGGAGATCAGTTCGGGAATCTCGAACGGCTTCTTGAGATAATCATCCGCCCCCGCATCGAATCCCGCGACCACATCGTGCGTCTCCGCACGAGCGGTCAGCATCAGGATCGGCAGACTCTTTCCCTGCTGCCGAAGTCGACGGGCGACCTCCATACCGTCGAGTCCCGGGAGCATGAGGTCGAGTATCAGTAGATCGGGCTCCTCTGCTTCGATCGCCTTCAGGGCAGCCGAGCCCTCATCGACCGTCTGGACTCGATAGCCCACATGCATCAGTTCGAGCTCTACGAATCTCGCGATGGTCTTGTCGTCCTCGACCACGAGAATCATCTCTTCGCCCACTGTGCCTCCTTGTGAATACACGTTCCTCCGCCCCCCTGCTATCCTCCGGACTATCCGATGCCGAGCAACGTCTCCGCAATCTGTACCGTGTTGAGAGCGGCGCCCTTTCGCAGTTGATCCGCAACGACCCACATCGAGATGCCGCTGGGAACAGTGCGGTCCATCCTTAGGCGCCCGATGTAGGTGTCGTCAGTCCCCTCAAGATCGGCAGGCATCGGGTACTCGAAGGCCGACGTGTCGCCGATCAGAGAGATGCCAGGTGCCGCCTCGAGCGCCGAACGAACATCCTCGAGACTCACTGAGCGTCCGAACTCGATGTTGACCGCCTCCGAATGACAGCGTAGCACGGGGACACGGACGCATGTCGCATGCACCGCGAGCTCGGGTGCGTGCATGATCTTCTTCGTCTCCACAGACATCTTCCACTCCTCTTTGGTGGAGCCGTCGTCGAGGAAGACGTCGATCTGCGGGATACAGTTGAAGGCGATCCTGTGAGCGAACTGCTCGGGCTCGAGTGGTGTGCCCTCGAGAAAGTCGCGCGTCTGCCCGTACAACTCCTCCATCGCCGCCGCACCAGCTCCGGAAGCCGCCTGATAGGTGGAGACGACCACTCTCCTGATCGGCGCCAGCGCGTGAAGCGGTGCGAGAGCTACGACCATCTGGATCGTCGAGCAGTTCGGGTTCGCGATGACTCCGCTGTGGAGAGAGATGTCTTCGGCGTTGACCTCTGGGACCACCAGTGGGACGTCGTCTTCCATGCGAAATGCCGAGGAGTTGTCGATCATCACGCACCCTGCGCCGACCACGGCGTCGCGAAAACGTCTCGATACCGAAGCACCCGCACTGAACAGTGCGATGTCCACGTCAGCAAAGGAGCTCTCCGTCATCTCCTCGACGACGAGATCCGTACCCGCGAAGGGCACCGTCGTTCCGGCACTGCGTTTCGACGCAAGCGCCACTACTCTCGACAGAGGGAAGGAGCGCTGCTCGAGAACGGCAAGCATCTCCCGCCCGACAGCACCCGTGACACCAACGATGGCGACAACCGGGCGATCAGGAATCGGGCGATCCCATCCCATGATCAGCCCTCCTCGCCGCATGAAGGGGACGATTCCATGTGGATCTCGTCGCCCTCAAGACCGAAGCTGCTATGAAGCGCCTCCACCGCACGCTTCGCGTCATCGGCGCTGATCACACACGATATCCGGATGGACGACGTCGAGATCATGTCCAGGTTCACGTCCGCAGCGGCCAGTGCCTGGAACATCTGTGCGGCCACGCCGGGATGAGTCTTCATGCCGGCCCCCACAAGTGAGACCTTCGCGATCGACTCATCGACGTTGCAGGTCCTCGCCCCGAGGTTCGACACGATTTGGCCGGTCGCGCGTCTCGCCCGCACAAGGTCTTCGCGGGGTGTCGTGAAAGAGATGTCCGTCGTGCCCGACTCCGACACGTTCTGGATGATCATGTCGACGTTCACGTTGGCATCGGCAAGTATGCCAAAGACGATCGCCGCTACACCGGGACGGTCAGGGACGTCCCGGATCGTCACTTTTGCCTCGGACGTGTCGTAGCTCACACCCGAGATGATCGCCTGCTCCATGGTCTCGTCCGCCTCTCTGACTATCGTCCCTGCGCGATCGTTGAAACTCGAACGGCAGTGGATGACCACCCCGTGATTTCGCGCGAACTCCACCGCCCGCAGCTGCAACACACGGGCGCCGCACGCGGCCAACTCCAGCATCTCCTCGTAGGAGATCTCGTCGATCTTTCGCGCCGAGGGAACGACACGGGGGTCCGCTGTGTAGACGCCATCTACATCGCTGTATATCTCGCAGAGGTCGGCCCCTATGCCCGCCGCGACTGCCACTGCGGTCGTATCAGAGCCTCCTCGGCCGAGAGTCGTGATATGCCCGTCCTCGGTCATGCCCTGAAAGCCAGCGACGATCACGATTCGGCCCTCATCGAGTGCGGCCTTGACCCGCTGTTCCGCACGTACTTCGCGGATCTTCGCCTTCGTGTGCCCGGAATCGGTCACTATCCCAACCTGGGATCCAGTGAACGAGATCGCCTCATGACCGAGCGAATGGATTGCCATCGCCAGCAGTGCGATAGTCACCTGCTCACCGGTCGCAAGCAGCATATCCATCTCTCGTTCCGGTGGCGCGCTCGACACCCCGTCGGCCAGCGCGAGAAGTTCGTCTGTGACATCGCCCATCGCTGAAACGACCGCGACGACTTTGTCTCCCGCCTCTTTTCGGGCGACCAGTCGACGAGCGACCGCCTTGATGCGTTCGGCGTTTCCCACCGAGGTGCCGCCGAACTTGGTGACAACGAGAGCCACGGGATGCCTCCGGATCGATACAGACAGGATGCGGGTCACACGCGTGCCGGGAGCCGCACTTTAGTGTATCAACCGCTGGTACGGCATGCGAACCATCAGCCGGAACGGAACTCCAGGCCCACAGCGATACGCCGCATCCTCTCAGAGAGAGCTGACATAGCGTCGGCATAAAAGTGGCCGACTAGCGCGTAGCCCGACAGTCTGCCGAGGGTGTGCCCGACTATCAGCAATGCCTGCCGCATCAGCTCGATCTGGGAACCATCAGGGGTCTCGTGGGGGAGCTGGACGTTGACCTTGCCGGATACGACAGTCAGCGGTATCCCTTCCTGAGCGAAGCGCATGTTGAGATCGGTCTCGGCGTTCGTGGCTAGCCGTGGCCCGCCTAGCCTTCTGAAGCTGAGCAGCATGCCCTCACTCAGCGCGACGAAGATAGCCTGGGCTTCATCGGCTCTGACCTCCTCCTCGGGCTTCAACGGGTCTTGCAGCCCATCTGCTGCCGCCTGATCCGCGAGTGCTTCGACAAAGGAACGTACGATGGCGGCGTCGAACTGCGTTCCCGCGCAACGCTCGAGCTCGAGGATGCCCTCCTCCATCGTGCGGCCACTCCGGTAAGGACGGTCTGCGATCATCGCCTCGTAGGCATCGGCGACCGTCAAGATCCGTGCGAGCAACGGTATCTCCTCGCCCTTAAGTCCCGCAGGGTAGCCCTCGCCGTCCCACCTCTCGTGGTGGTGGCGAACCACCGGGACGATCGGCCATGGGAAGGCGACCGGCTTGAGGATGCTCGCGCCGATGAGGGGGTGGTGCCTCATTTGAGACATCTCCTCCTCGGTCAGTTTCCCGGGCTTGAGCAGAATGGCTTCTTTGATGCCGATCTTGCCGATGTCGTGCAAGTACGCGGCCATCTCAAGTGCGATCCGCTGATCGTGAGAAAGGCCCATCTGCTCCGCGATCACAGTCGCACAGAGCGCCACCCCTTCGGAGTGACCACGCGTATACGGGTCCTTGGCGTCGACAGCAACGGCAAGCGACCGCACCGTCGCCAGATACGCCTCCTGGAGGCTGGAGAACAGATCGATATTGCCAACCGCGATGGTGACATGGTTGGCGATCGTGGAGAGCAGTCGAACATCATCGCTGCCGAAGCGAAACTCCGGATCCTGACTCCCAACGGTGATGGCGCCGATGGTGCCCTCTGACGACACAAGTGGGACGCACAGGGCCGCCATCGCACCGGTGACCACCTCGACCTGGCCTTTCGAGCCTTCACCGGCGGGATTGAAGATGAGCGGACGGGCCTCACGGATGACCCACTCCGACATCGAGCTCCGGAGGGCTCGATCATCGACCCTGCTCGGGACGGCGCCGCTTCGCGCAAGGATTTCGAGCTCGCCGGTCTCCCGGTTGCGCATCGTCACGTAACCGAGGTCGGCGCCGAAGATCCGCAGGGCGGAATCGAGCACCGATTCGAGCAACTTACCCATATCAAGAGTCGAACCGAGAGCCCGGCTCATCTCGTACAGGGTAGCCAGTTCCAGGACCTTCTTAGTGAGACTCTCGCTACGATCTTTCAGAGACACGGTCATCTCGTTGAAGCTGTCGGCCAGTTCCGTGATCTCGTTTCTTCCTGAGATCTTGATCTTGGTTGAGAAATCCCCGTCGGCGATTCGCTGCGCCCCTTCGGTCAGCGACACGATCGGGTCTGAAACACGTCTCGCTACCCAGCCGCCCAGGCCCACGAGTGCAAGCACCGCTACGATCGACCACATGGCGATCAGATTCGTGGTCGTGGTGCGCGCATCGTCACTGACGCGCTGACTGATCAAGGAAACGAGATACCCGTTCGACCCTTCAGCAGCACTGTCAGCAAAGTCTATACGCTGAGCGACGATCCGATGCTGCGTACCCAGCACGGCTACACTGCCGGTGCCCTCGCCCGAGATCGCAGCCTCTTCGAGTGCCGCGAGGACTTCAGGAGCGGGCCGGGAGAGAGCCTCTTTCAAAGCCACGGGGTTCTCGCCGCCCTCCTCACGTTGGCAGTTATCGGGGCTCCTCGACACGACAGGAGCGAGATCCTCATCGTAGAAGGCTGACGCACAGCCGGCACCGAGCGTAAGGGAACGGAGAAACTGATCGTTCACGACCCGTGATATGCAGAGCGTGTATTCCCTCCCGTCCGGACCTTCGACCGGATGTAGCGCGCTCAGGGTCACCTTTCCCGCAACGTCGAGAAGCAACGAGTAGGGCGTCTGCACATCCCTCCAAGGTATCCCCTCCGAGCGAGAGACCGACGCGCCCGGGGTGATTCCGTCGAGTCCCGCCGTTGCGACGACGACACCGTCGGCATCGAGGAGCATGAGATTGTCTGCGTGCAACGATGCACCCGTACTCGCCAGCACATCGCGTACGGCCCCGGGGTCCCGGCCGGCAAGCGCATCGACGAGGCGAGGGTCCGCCGAGGCGACTTCCGCCATGCTCATCATCGAGTCGATTTGCGCTTCAATCCGGTTGACGAGGTTGCGGCCAACCCCGGAAGCGATCTCATCGACCCAGCTATCGGTCAGATTCGAGAGAAAGTACACGGCGACAACAGTAGCGACGATCCCGACGACGATCGCCGCCGCGAGCAAAGGGAGCACGATCTGGCTATAGAGGCGTCGGAAGATATTGCGGCTCATCCGTGACTCACCATGTCGCTCGGCAGTGGTACATTCGATTCCCATCCAAACGGGCGGCGGCGTTCGACTCCAATGACTCTCTCCTGAGAACCGTGAGCAAACACGACCTATTCTAGCACCGCACAGGCCCCCGAAACGTGCTCCGTGGGCCTGTGCTCCATCGACCGCGAATGTCGGGCAAGGTCTCGCTACCCGGCACACCGCTTCGTGATGTACTCCCAATACGCGTCGACGTCTGCCTGGACCTCTGCGAGAAGCGCCGCATTCTCGGGCTTGAGGAGGTGACAGAAGCTCCCCTGCGGCTTGAGGAACTCCTCGATGGGCTTGCGATCGCGGACCTTGACGGTCATGCGCCCAGTCCCCGTTCTCCACCTCGAACAGCGGCCAGTAGCCCGTCTGTACACCGAGCTTCGCATGCTCGACCGACTTGTTGTACGCACTTCGCCAGCCGCGAGGGCGGGTCGCCAGAACGTTGATGAACGCGGGGCCGTCCACCGCGCAGGCCTTCTCGGCCTTCGCGGCGAGGTCCTTCCAGTGGCTGATAGACCCCTGCGCATGTAGAGCTCCTCCCACATCAGCGCGAGTCCCTGACTGGCTGTCGCGGTCATGATGCGGGGGCCGGCTGCCGAGGCGCCGATACACGCGCTCATCGCGGAGTGCTCGGCCGTCCAGGAGTCCATGTCTGAGATGTCCCGCTTGATCGCGTCCGGAGGCGTACACGTGTTGACCATAACCGCGCCATCAGCGACCAAGCCTTCGGCGACGTCGGCCACATCGATGAGTGAGTCGTCGAGCACTATGACGATGTCGGGATTCTCGATGTTGCAGTGGATGTCGATCGGCTCCGGGCTGATGCGCGTGAACGCCTTGATCGGCGCACCCATCCGCTCCGGCCCGTACTCGGGCATCGCCTACATATACTGACCCGCTGCCAGTGCCGTCTCTGCGACGAGCTTCGCCGCGGTGACAGCCCCTTGACCGGCACGCGCGTGCCAGCACGAATCGGTGGACGGCGAAACAAATCCTGGAAACTAACAGCCTCAGAGCTCGCGCCGGGCCTCGAGTGCCCTTCCCAGTGTGACCTCGTCCGCATATTCGAGGTCCCCGCCGACCGGCAGGCCTGAAGCTATCCTCGTCACCCGAACGCCGAGGGGCTTGAGCAAACGGGCCAGGTAGAGAGCGGTCGTCTCACCTTCGACGGTCGTGTTCGTGGCAACGAGCACCTCTGTCACCGCTCCCCCCGCGATCCGGTCGAGCAGTTCGCGAACGCGCAACTGCTCGGGTCCTACTCCGTCGACCGGGGAGATGACGCCCCCGAGCACGTGATACAGACCGCTGAACTCGGCGGTCCTCTCGATGGCCACCACGTCACGAGGCTCCTCGACGACACAGATGAAGGACGCGTCGCGCCGGGGATCAGCGCAGACCTCGCACACCTCCGCTTCTGCGAAGTCGAAACAGCGAGGGCAGAAGTGAATCGCGAGCTTCACCTCGAGGAGGGCATCGGCTAGCCGACCGGCGACCTCCTCATCAGAGCGCAGCATGAAGTAGGCTATCCGTTGGGCAGACTTCGGCCCCACTCCGGGCAGTTTCTCCAACTCGGCAAGCAGCCGGGCAATCGGCGGTGCGTAGAGCACGTGACGCCCTCTACATGAGACCGGGGATGTTCATGCCCCCGGTCACGGATGCCATCTTGCTCGAGCCGAGTTCCTGGGCCTGGCGCAGGCCCTCGTTGACCGCTGCGGCGACCAGGTCCTCAAGCATCGCGATATCGTCGGGGTCGACAGATGCGGGGTCGATCACAACCCTGTCGAGCTTCAGGTCACCGGTCATCACGACCTTGACCGCTCCACCGCCGACCGATGCTTCTACACGGTCGGCTGCAAGTTCTTCTTGGACGCGGGCCATCTCAGCCTGCATCTTCTGGGCCTGCTTCATCATGGCGGCCATGTTCTGTTTCACGGGGTCATTCCTCTCTCTCGGTCTCGTGCGGATGCTCCGCGATGATCTCTGCCCCGAGCTGGTCGGCGAGCATGCGCTCGAGGTCATCGTGTGGTGGCGGCGCTACGTCGCCCGCCGGTGGCCCGGGAGGCGGCGCGGTCGTGGTCTCGTCGCCGCCGTCCGCCGGAGGGACGCCGACCCGGGTCGGCGTGGCGACCGGCTGCTCCTCTGCGGGTGCACGCACCGCTCCCCTCCCTAGTTGATACCGGAAAGGTGGTGCAACGCCGAACACCGCGGCGAGCGCGTTCTTGAGGAGCTGGGTGGTCTCCGGCGACGCAGCTTGCCTCATCGGGAACTTCGCGCCCGCAGGGAACTCGACGACGAGTGTCTGCCCATCCGGATCGACGTCCATCTCGGTGCCATCGAATATCGCAGCACGCGCGGCTTTGAGCTTGCGCACCTCGGCAACCACAGCAGGCCACCCACGCTTAGCCTGCGCCCGATCGAGCGGGCCGGAGTCAGCGGCCCGGGAGACCTCGATGACGACCGGTTCCTCCCCGGTCGGCGGCGCTGTCTGCTCCGACGGCTCTGCGGGCTCTTCGACCTCAGAGGAGTTCGCCTTCGATGGCGGGGAGGGATCACCGGGGGGAAGGGGCGCGGGAACCGCCTCCGGGGCCGTAGCGGCGTACTCAGCCGCACGCAGGTTGATGCCTGCCTCCAGCGCGGCCACGCGCTCGGCAAGAGCCTCGATCGTGAGTTCGCCGTGCGGGCGGGCCAATCGCGTGAGCGCGACTTCGAGTGCGAGTCGCGGATCGGGTGACCAGCGCAGTTCGCCCGTAAGCTCTCCGAGCATGTCCAGCACCCGCGCCAGCCTGTCCGGGCCGAACACCTTCGCCTGCCCGCTAAGCCGTGCCGCCTCCGAGGAGGTCGTCTCGATGATACCGGTCGCATCCCCGACAGCGGACACGACATACAAGTCGCGTACGTGGCCCACGAACTCCCGGACGAACTCGGGGATGTCGACCCCTGTGGCCGCAATCCGCGCGACGAAGCGGAACGAACCCGCGACATCGCGCGACGCGATCAGATCGGCGACCTCGAAGAGCAGCGCGCTGTCCACCTCGCCGAGAAGCCCCCCGACATCTTCGAGACTGATGTCGCTACCAGAGAACGCGGCAAGCTGCTCAAGCGTCGAGATGGCGTCCCGCATCCCACCAGCCGCGTGCCTCGCGATCAGGGCAAGAGCGCCCTCGGCGACCTTCATGCCTTCGGCATCAGCGATGTAGGCAAGACGCTCAACGAGATCGTCTGCGCCTATCCGATGGAAGTCGAACCGCTGGCAACGCGAGTGGATGGTCTCGGGAACCTTGTGTGGGTGAGTCGTGCAGAGGATGAACACCGTGCGCTCCGGCGGCTCCTCGACGCTCTTGAGCAAAGCGTTGAAGGAGTGCGTCGAGAGCATGTGCACCTCGTCGATGATGTAGACCTTCCAGCGTCCGCGCGTGGGAGCGTAGGCGAGCCGGTTGATGATCTCCTCGCGAACGGTGTCCACCTGTGTTCGCGACGCCGCATCGAGTTCGAAAACGTCCGGGTGTCGTCCCTCGGTCACGTCACGGCACTGCTCACACGTGTCGTCGGGGTCGGGCGTGGGACCCTGTTCGCACTCGAGGGCTTTGGCGAGGATCCGCGCGGTCGTGGTCTTGCCGGTCCCGCGCGGCCCGGTGAACAGGTAGGCGTGCGCGACCGAGTCCTCGGCCACGGCGTTGCGCAGCGTGCGCGTGATGTGCCGCTGCCCGACGACGTCGTCGAAGCGCTGCGGCCGATACTTGCGATAGAGGGACTGATGGGCCATGTGGTCCGGCGCCTTTCGCGTGTGAATCACCCGTCGCTTCGAGTATAGCGGTACCGGATGACACTGCAGATGACTCGTGCGACGCCCCCGAGCGGGACCCGGACGCTCGGCAGAGGACGCTTATGGCTGCTTCCTTCCGGATCTGACCAGGTTCACGCCGTGCCGCCGTCCGGACCCCGCTCGGGGGCGTCCTCACGCGGAGCATTCAGTATAGGTCGCCTAAGCTTCTCCGACCAGGGGTCGCTAACCTCCCTCAATCCGGGGAACACACAGAGATATACGGGAAGGAGGCACGGAATGGACGTACTTGAGCGATCCTCACTCGAAGAACTGGCCGGTCACGATGGGTGGCCGGCCGTATCCGTCTATCTGCCCGCGCATCGTGCCGGGAACGAGACCGTCCAAGATCCGCTCCGCTTGAAGAACCTTCTCAAGAAGGCCGAGGACGGACTCGTGGCTCGAGGCATGCGAGCGCCCGACGCTGCGGCGATGCTCAAACCCGCTCGCGACCTGCAGGCCGACGGAGCATTCTGGCGCGAGGGGTTCGACGGCCTTGCGATATTCCTCACCCCCGACACATCACGTGTCTTCAAAACATCCCGGTCGTTCCCGGAGTACATGAGGCTCTCGTCACGCTTCATTGTCCGTCCCTTGATCAGTGCACTCGCCCCGGACCTGCGCTTCTTCATACTCGCCTTGAGCAAGAACCGCGTGCGCATCCTTGAGGGTACCGCCGAGACGGTACGCGAACTTGAGCCCACAGGAATCCCGCAGGGCCTGTCGGACGCCCTGAAGTACGACGACTACGAAAGCCATGTGCAGTTCCATTCGCGTACCCCCGCTGTAGCATCGGGTCACGGACGCCGCGCTGCGATCTTCCATGGGCACGGCGGCAGCGCGGACACCGCGAAAGAGGACCTGCTGCGCTACTTCCGCCAGGTCGATCGGGGGCTGCAGGAACTCCTCGGGGAGAAGAGCGTCCCTCTCCTTCTCGCCGGGGTCGACTACCTGCTCCCGATCTACCGTGAAGCGAGTTCGTACCCGCTCCTTGTCGATGCAGGCATCACGGGTAACCCGGATGAGGCGCGACCCGAGACGATGCACTCCGAAGCGCTCGAGTTGCTGGGACCCCATCTCTACCGCGATATCGATGCCGCGATGAGCGCATTCGCCGAGAGACGCGAGGGCCAGGGTGCCTCGGCAGATCTGCACGCGATCGTTCCGGCGGCGCTGGAGGGACGGGTCGACACCCTCCTCGTGGCTGACTCCGGGAACGTGTGGGGCTCCTACGATCCCTCTACGGACTCGATGACAGTGCGGACTGAGCCGGTGAACGGCGATGTCGACCTGCTCGACCGGGCCGCTGCCGAGACCCTTCTTCACGGAGGGCGGGTACACATCCTGTCCGCCGAGGAAATCCGCTCGATGACGGGTGGCGGTGAGGCAGCAGCAATACTGAGGTACTGAGGGACTAAGCGCGCTCTGCCGAGGTGGCCGACGGTACTCTCATGCAATCCTCACGCGCCACGACCGCCCTCACCGCGCCGAGCGCTACGATGACGGTCGAGAACGCGAGCACCATCTGCCACTCAAGTTGCAGCCCGAACAGGCCGATCCACAGTTCACGGACGGATCGCCGCAGCTATGGACGACGCAAGCCTCGCATTGGCATACACGAGCTGCTTGTTCGCCTCTTCGCTCGCGCCCCCGGTCACAGTGTGGATGCGCGCCAGCAGGAAGGGAGTGACCGCCGAACCCTCGACACCTGCCGAGCCTGCCTCGGAGAGCGCCGAGTCGATAACAGACTCGATCAGCGCATCATCGAGCGCATAGGGCGCGGGGATCGGATTAGCGACGACGACGCCACCGGCGAGGCCCATCCCGTGCTTGGCTTCGATGATCCGCGCGACCTCGGCGGGGGTGTCGGCTCGATGAGGCGCGGCGTGCCCGCTGGTGCGCGTATAGAACGCGGGGAACTGTGCGGTGCGGTAACCGATCACCGGTACCCCGGCGGTTTCCAGGTACTCGAGCGTGAGTCCGATGTCGAGCACCGATTTTGCTCCCGCGCAGACGACTGCGACATCGGTCCGTGCCAGCTCGGTGAGGTCTGCCGAGATGTCGAACGTCCGCTCTGCACCTCGATGCACGCCCCCGATGCCTCCGGTCGCGAACACTCGGATGCCTGCCCGCGCCGCAGCCACCATCGTTGCTGCGACGGTGGTGCCGCCGTCGGCACCCTGCGCTGCGAGAACCGGCAGGTCCCGTCGGCTCGCCTTCGCGGTCGCACCTGCCGAGGCGAAACGCGCGATCTGCTCGCGGTCGATGCCGACGGTAAGAACGCCACCGACCACACCGACGGTCGCCGGAGTGGCGCCTTCTTCTCGGACTACGCGCTCCACCTCGAGCGCACACTCGAGATTGGCCGGGTAGGGGAAGCCGTGCGTGATGATCGTCGATTCGAGAGCGACCACCGGCGCACCCGCATCGAGCGCCTGGCGAACCTCATGAGAGACGGAAAAGTACCTGTTCATCTCGCGATCTCCTCGGCCAAGGCGGATACGGCGCCGGCGTCTATCCCGGGAGAGACGGTGGAGGGACTGCGGAGCGTGATCGCTGCCGCGGCCACACCGGTTCGCGCTGCCGCCGACACGGGCATCTCCTGGAGCGTACCCCACACGACGCCCGCCATGAAAGCATCGCCCGCTCCGGTCACGTTCTCGACCCCTACCCGGGGTGCCGCGATGCGACCGCTCTCCTCCGCCGAAGAGTAGTACACTCCCCGGGGGCCGTCGGTGATGTAGACGCGCTCGACGCCGAGGCGGTGCAGGTGCTCCGAGGCTCGAGACGCTCCGTCTGCGGTGTCCCGGACAGCGACGCCTGTGAGCGTTTCGGCTTCAAGTGCGTTGACGTGCAGGGCGGACACGTGGGCGAGGGATTCGCGGATCCGGGGCGCCTTGGCGACCGACACGCAGTCCGCGAAGACCGGGATTCCCGGGGTCCACCCGCACGCGGCGACGATCGCTTCAGCGCTGATGTTGGTGTCGAACACGAGAGCGTCCGGCGCGGGCATGCCCTCGAGCGCACGCTCGATAGCCGAAGGCGTGAGCGCGTCGAGCGCGCGCATGTCCGATACAGCCGCCACCAAGTCGCCGCCACTGTCAATGACCGCGAGATAGACCGAGCCAGGCGTGCCGGCGACTGTGATGGAGTGTTCGAGGCCGATCCCGGCGTCTCGGCAAGAGGAGGCCAGCATGCGTGCAGCATGATCGTCCCCGAGCGCGGTCACGAGTTCGACCTGCTCACCGAGTCGTGCGAGATTCTCGGCGATGTTGCGTGCCACGCCTCCCGCGGAGAAGCGTACGACGCCCGGGTTCGAGTCCGCAGCGATGAGCGGGTCGGCGGACACCCCGACCACGTCGGTATTCGCCCCGCCGATAACCACGACTCGCGACATCGCAACCAACCCTTCCCGAAAAGCCACCCCCGAAACCACGCTCACTCGAAAGGGTGGCCCTATCGCGAGCGTCTGTAAACATCCGGACGCTGTGCAAACGAGTGAATCGCGCCATCAGGGGAAGTAACACCTCATACACCCGGGAAGGGAGAGGCATGACCGAGATAGCAGGCGCACCGTACGACATCGCCATCGTAGGGGCGGGGCCAGCAGGCCTCACTGCGGCGATGTACTCCGCGCGGCAGGGGCTCACGACCGTCGTGATCGGCGGGGAGGTCGGGGGGCAGACCGCGTGGGCCGGGACGATCGACAACTACCTCGGCTGGCACGCGATCAGCGGCCAGGACTTGGTTGCCCGCTTCCGCGAGCATATCGCCGCATTCGATGTCACATGCCGCGAGGGAGAACTCGTCAACGCGATCGTTCCCGGCGAGGGTGGCACGTTCGATCTCTATACGCGCGAAGGTGACAGCCTGGCGGCACGCGCCGTCATCATCGCGACCGGCAAAGCACCCAACCGCCTCTCGGTCCCGGGCGAGACCGAGTTCATCGGCCGGGGAGTCTCGTACTGCGCGACATGCGATGCGGCGTTCTTCGCTGATGCCGATGTCGCCGTCGTGGGGCCAGGTGAGGCAGCCGCCGATGCCGCTCTCCAGCTCGCGAGACTTGGCGCGAGGCCGACCCTTCTCAGCACCCGGCCGCTCAAGATCCCGGATGTGGTCGCTCACGCGCTCCGACAGGCAGATGTCAGGCTCCGCCCGGGCGTCACGGTGGTGCGCATCGAAGGCGAGGATACGGTCAACGGTATCATGGTGCGTGACACCGATTCTGGCGCCGAGGAGACCCTCCCGGTCCGCGGCGTGTTCATCGAGACCGGCGCCATCGCGGCGGCCGAGTTCTCGGCAGGGCTCGTAGAGACGAACGAGAAGGGCGAGATCATCGTAGACAAGCACTGCGCGACAAGTCATGAGGGAGTCTACGCGGCTGGCGACGTGACCGACGGCCTCGGCAAGCAGGTCATCATCGCCGCAGGCGAGGGCGCACGTGCCGCCATCGCAGCCGGCCGCGACCTGAAACGGCGGTGAGCGGCATGAGGGCGTACGTCCCGCTCATCGTACTCGGCGTAGTGGCCGCCTCCGGCGCCGGATACTGGTTCGCCACGGGCGGGATACCGCCGACCGAAGAGAGGGCCGGCTGGGTCGAGGGTGCGCAGATCGCCCACCGGGGCCTGCATACCGACGATGGCCGGCAGCCCGAGAACTCGCTTTCCGCGTTCCGCGAGGCACTGCGGAAGGACTTCCCGATCGAACTCGACGTGCACCTCTCTTCTGACGGGGAGGTCGTGGTGTTCCACGACGAGACACTCGAGCGTATGACAGGTGATCCTCGCGCGCTCTCGGAAGTCACCGCCGGGGACCTCGCGGGGCTTCGGCTCCTGGATAGTGACGAACGTATCCCCACCCTTCGCGAGGTCCTCGATCTCATCGAAGGTGACGTGCCCTTGCTCATCGAGATCAAGAACCGGGACGGTGAGGTGGGCCCTCTCGAGAACGCGGTACTCCGCGAGCTCGCGAACTACCGGGGTGAGGTCGCTATCCAGTCGTTCAACCCCTTCTCGCTCGCCGCGGTTCGCGATGGCGACCCACTGATTCCGCGCGGACAGCTCGCGAGCAGGTTCGAAGGCGAGAATCTTGCTGCATACGAGGTACTCGCCCTGCGCTCCCTCCTCATGAACTGGAAGAGCCGCCCCCACTTCATCGCCTACGAACTAGATGCGCTTCCCACCCTCGGTACCCGGCTCCAGCAGATTCGGGGCAGGCTGCTGATCGGGTGGACGGCCACGAGCCCTGAGGAGATGGAACGTGCCGCCGTTCTCTGTGACGGAGTCATCTTCGGTCCGGGCGCAGTCGAATGATGGCACGCAGGGTCCTACTGCACTATCGCCTGAGAGTGGCGATGAGCCGGGCCGGCGCGCGCAACAACCCGAGAGCG
>CAYGFZ010000011.1:50220-51729 GCA_964349355.1 uncultured Coriobacteriaceae bacterium
CTATCGCCTGAGAGTGGCGATGAGCCGGGCCGGCGCGCGCAACAACCCGAGAGCGGTTCCGATGTCGCCCACAACGACATCGGCGGACGTGACGGCAGATCCGGCCGCCCCCTCGGGTCCGATCACGCAGATACCGACTGCAGCCGCAGCAAGCATCCCGGTGTCGTTCGCACCGTTGCCGATAGCGGCGACGCGCTGAGCCCCGAGCCAGCGCACGTAACTCGTCTTCTGCTGCTCCTCGGCCCCGGGTTCGATGATCTTGATGTCCACTCCGAGTGTCTCTCGCAGTCGCGGCGCGGTCCCGTGAGTGTCAGCTGTGATCGCAACGACATGGACTCCCGCGCCGACGAGCGCGGCGACCTCCTCGGCCACGTTCGGGAGAACCTCTCCGTCCCGTGCGATCGTCCCGTTTACGTCGAGGACGAGGTGCTCGATCACGAGCGGCGCCTCTCGACCAGGGATGTCGAGCGTGATCATCTTCAGTCCTCCTGAAGTTTGCAACGGGCGACTCTTCGAGCCTCCCTGGGATGTGTGTACCCCGGCCGCCCTATGGAAGCGCAGTCATGACGACAGCGACCAGCGCAACAGCCACTCCGATTCGCTGTATCCCGCGCAGTCTCTCGCCGAGGAAGGTTCGCGCGAGCAGCATCGTCACGACCGGGTGGAGTGCCCCGAGCACGGCGACCACCGCAAGCGGGCCCGTGCGGAGAGCCGTGATGAGCGCGATGTTTGCAACCGAATCCACCATGCCCGACCCGAACGCGGGTCGGCGAGCGGATATGTCGACCAGATAGTGGCCGCTGCGAACGATCGAAAGCCCACCGAGGAGCGTTGCCGACACCGCGCGGGCACAGAGCAGCGGCACGAACCCGCTCGCTTCACCCGTGAGCGAGAGCGCGAGAAGCGTCGCCGAGAAACCGACCCCCGCAGCGACCGAAAGAAGCACCGCCCGCAGCGGCATCTCCGCTCGTGACTCCTCATCACCCCCGGCGCTGACGACAAGGACAGCCAGGAGAGCGAGTGCGATCCCCGCACCGGTGACCGGACGTAGCTGCGTGCCGCTGGCAACGTCGTAGAGTGCGGGCAACGCCGCCGATATCGCTGCGGTAAGCGGACCGACGATCCCCATTCTTCCGAGGGCAAGCCCTGCGTAAAGCGCGACGACCGCCAGGCCGCCGGTAACCCCCGCGACCCCGCCCCACACGACATCGTTCATCCCGAACTCCCTCGCAGGCCAGATCAGCACCCCGGCCGCCATGAGCACCGCTCCTACCAGGTGCGCATTGGCGGTCACAGCGAGTGCCGCATCCTTGCGGCTCGCGATACCGCCGAGGAAGTTGGCTACGCCGAAGCACGCTGCTGCAGTGGTCGCCATCAAGGCAGAGATCATCGGAAGGGACTCCTGACTGACTGTAGTGCCGAACATCGTAGCGCGGATGGGTCTTTGCGCCCACAGGCGTGATACCATCGCGTATCCGAAAACACTTAGGAGCCTGCGTGAACCACACG
>CAYGFZ010000012.1:0-1929 GCA_964349355.1 uncultured Coriobacteriaceae bacterium
TCCTCTCCAGTGAGACCGATCGGGAGCGCCGCGACAAGCGTGCATACTTCAAGGATTCTAGCCGAGGAAAGTGCTCGACGCCTCCGCATGTCAGCAAGGTGTCACTCGGGAACCGACCTCGGCCGTCCAATGTCATAGCCCTGGACGTATCGAAAACCCGCTTCTCTCACGCGCTGGAGAATCCGCGGATCCTCTATGTGCGACGCGACGACGGTGAGCCCGTGAGCCTCCACGACTCGCCGAATGGCCTCGAGGTAGTCGGCTCCACCACCCTGGTCGGCGAGCAGTGCAAGCGTTGAGACGTCGAGCTTGACCTGGGAGAAGGGAAAGCCGTTGACGAGCGCGAGGCCACGGGCTCCTGCATCGAAGCGATCGAGCACGAAGTGGTGTCCGCGCAGCGCGAATCTCTCGAACCATACCGTGAGAACATCTTCGTGAGAGACGGCGATCTTCTCCGGTATTTCGAAGAAGAGTCTGGACGGCTCGATGTCGCGCCCGGCGAGGCCATCATCGATGTAGTCGGGAAGTGAGCGGTCGAGCAAGTCGGAACCGCACAGATTAAGTGATACCGTTGTCGAATCGAGCGTCGAAAGGGCCTCCGCGACCTCGATGAACACACGCCTGGTGAGTCGAGGCATCAATCCGAGGCGTTCGGCCACGCTCAGGAACGACGTCGGCATGAGCAGTCCCTCATCGCTGGTGACGATTCGAACGAGTGACTCGAAGTATGCTGTCGAACCGTCAGTCAGTCTCAGAACCGGTTGGTAGCACACGCGGATTCGCCCGGTAGCGAGCGCTTCGCGCACCCGCACTGCAACCCGGGAGTCAGGATCGGCGGCGGCAGCCACACCCGTATCCCGCACGACTACGCGGTTGCGACCTGTGTTCTTCGCTTCATACAGCGCGCTATCTGCGGCATCGGTGAGAGCGTGCGGCTCCTCCGTACCATCGAACGGGACCACGCCCGCACTGAGACCAAGATCGAACGAACGAGCCTCGGCTACGAACGCCTCCTCGGCAGCTGCTGCCCGCATACGTTCCGCGATCTCAGCAGCCACTTCCAGCGTCGTGTCCTCGAGCACCACTGCGAACTCATCTCCCCCGACCCGGGCGAGCAGGTCGCCAGCGCGCAGGTGCGTCTGCAGCAGAAGAGCGAAGTTCACGAGCGCCTGGTCCCCTCGCGCGTGACCGAGGCCATCGTTGTACGACTTCAGGTTGTCGATGTCGAGCATGATCAGCGCCCCCGGACCACCACGCTGAGCACGAGCGAGTGCGCGCGCAAGGGCGTCCTCGAACTGAAGGCGATTAGGCAGACCGGTGAGGACGTCATGAGAGGCCATGAACGCGAGCTGTTCCTCGCGACGGCGCATCTCGGTGATCTCCACCAGTGTGCACAACATCGCTCCCCCGCTCGCGTCGTCGATGGCGGCAGGTCCGCATCTGCCCGCGAAGGTGCGTAGCTGGCCATCAGGGCCCCGGATCGTGACCTGCAGATCGGCAGCGACACCCGACCTACCCGCGCCCCGCACGTGCGAGGGGAGGTCGGCGAACACCTCACGCCAGTACGCGTTCGCGGCTGTGAGGTTTCCTTGGGAGTCGACGATACACGCGGGCACCGGGATGGCGGCGACCACGGCGTCGGTGTGGGTCAGTTCCACAGCACTATCGGGCCCATCTTCTCGCACCTCGATCACCTCTCTTGCAGGCGATCGAACTCCACAATCTCTAGTACAGTTGATTCCCACATCCAGCGTGCCGCCATGCGCCCCGCTCAGCGCACTTGACGCACTCGAGCGGGACCCCGCGATGGGGCCCCGCTCGTCTATTCGCTGGTGGAGGCGCGGAGAATCGAACTCCGGTCCACGATACCCGTCGCTGTGAGGTTTCCTTGGGAGTCGACGATACACGCGGGCACCGGGATGGCGGCGA
>CAYGFZ010000012.1:2029-7974 GCA_964349355.1 uncultured Coriobacteriaceae bacterium
GCTGTGAGGTTTCCTTGGGAGTCGACGATACACGCGGGCACCGGGATGGCGGCGACCACGGCGTCGGTGTGGGTCAGTTCCACAGCACTATCGGGCCCATCTTCTCGCACCTCGATCACCTCTCTTGCAGGCGATCGAACTCCACAATCTCTAGTACAGTTGATTCCCACATCCAGCGTGCCGCCATGCGCCCCGCTCAGCGCACTTGACGCACTCGAGCGGGACCCCGCGATGGGGCCCCGCTCGTCTATTCGCTGGTGGAGGCGCGGAGAATCGAACTCCGGTCCACGATACCCCCCTGGGAAGCATCTCCAGGCTCAGCCACCGGTTAGCATTCGGTTCGGATGACGCACGGTGGCCCGCGTACCCGTTCCTAGTCGGCTCAGATGTCCCTTACAGAGTGCCGTCAGACTCCGGTCCGGTGAGTCTCCTTAATGGCGCCGGAAACCGGTGTCGGAGACGCACACCGGGCGGCGTCGCTGCTCTATCTAGGCAGCGAGTGCAAGATCATTGTCGACGCTTATAGGCGTCTTACCCCTGTTTAACGAGGCGAGGAGACCTCGGCCTGCTTCTTCCCTCAGGACTATCATGTCGAAACCAGTCGCCCCCACGTTAGGTGGGCACATGGTCCAGCTTTTCAAGGTGCCTCGGCACGGCAGAGACCACATCCCGGCCGCCCGGTAAGTATACCCACATGATGCAAGCAGCATGCCGAGAAACCCAGCTACGGTGCCCCACTACCTTTTCTGGCGGTCCCGCAGCGCACGTTCGACGTCACGCTTGTGATCACGATCCGCGATCGTCGCACGTTTGTCATGCATCTTCTTGCCACGGGCCAGGCCCAGTTCGACCTTCACGAGGTTGCGTTCGTTGAAGTACATCTTGAGGGGAACGAGTGTGGCGCCCCGCTCGGCCGCTTTGCCTGCGAGGTACCGGATCTCCTTCTTGTGCAGGAGCAACTTGCGCGGCCTGAGCGGTTCCACATTCGCACGGTTACCGTGGCTGTACGGAGAGATGTGCACATGGTGCAACCAGACCTCGCCCCGGCGAACGGTCGCAAAAGAGTCTCTCAGGCTCGCCTTGTCGGCGCGCAGCGACTTGACCTCAGTGCCGGTGAGCTCGATACCCGTCTCGAAGGTCTCATCGATGAAGTAGTCGTGGTACGCCTTTTTGTTGGTGGCGATATGGCGGTCAGGTCCGGCCATGCTCAGATGCCCGCCTTACGGAGTGTAGTCGGTGTCGGGATCAAGCCGCATCACGAACTCGGCAAGCAACTCGACCGCCGCCTCAACATCGCTCAGCGCGAGCGCCTCGACGGGCGTGTGCATGTAGCGCAACGGCACGCTCACGAGCGCTGCCGCCTTGCCGCCGCGTGAAAGCTGAATAGCATTCGCGTCGGTCCCGGTCCCCCGAGGCTCGCCATCGAACTGGTGAGCTACCCCGGCTGCATCCGCAGCCTCGCACAGGAGCCGAAAGACCGTCGGGTTGATGTTGGCGCCGCGCGCGAGGATGGGACCCTTGCCGCATGCGGCCTCGCCGTGCTTACGCTTGTCCACATCAGGGTAGTCGGTCGCATGTCCGACCTCGACAGCAACGCCGACCGTGGGATCCACGCCGTACGCACTGGTTATGCCTCCTCGCAGGCCGATCTCCTCCTGCACCGTGCCTGCTACGACCAGGTCCACCTTCGAGCCTCCGCGCTCGCGGACGACACGCAGGGTCTCGGCGCAGATGAACGCACCCATCTTGTCGTCGAAAGCGCGCGAGACGACCATGCCTTCGCCGAAGTGCTCGAAGCCCACATCGAAGGTGATCGCATCGCCCACACGCACCTCCTCCTTCACTCGCTCGGCACTCATGCCGAGGTCGATGAAAAGCTTGTGCACCTTGGTCACGCTTTTGCGCTCATCGTCTTCGAGCAGGTGGATCGGTAACCTGCCGAGGATACCCAGCAACGCGCCCTCACGCGTGTGAACACGTACCCGCATGCCGGGAAGGACCGCCTCGTCAACACCACCGATCGGCTTGAACGCGATGAAGCCCTCGGCGGTGATGTATGTGACCATCATGCCGATCTCGTCGATGTGGCCGGCGAGCATGACGCTCACTCGACGCCCGTCACGCTCGGCGTCGGTACCACGCAGCAGGGCATGGACGGAGCCAATGACGTTGGTGGTGACCTCATCGGCGATCGGCTCAAGTTGCTCGCGCATCACTCGTGCGGCCGGCTGCTCGTAGCCGGATGGCGACGGTGCCTCGACGAGTTTCTTGAAGAACTCCAGGGACTCGGGACGCATACGTTTACCTCCCTGATGTATCGACTAGGGGAACGGTCAGTGTACTCCTCGGACTCGAGGCGCGCCAGGTCACGGATCCCGCCCTCACGCGAGCTCGAAATCGATGCGCCCCGCAGCCACGCTCACCCCCGAGATGCGCACCTTGATGCGCTCGCCGAGCCGGAAGACCCGGCCCCGGTTCTCCCCGACCAGCATGAACTTCCCAGCATCAAGATGGTAGTAGTCGTCTCCCATCGAACTGACATGCACGAGTCCCTCGGCTGTATTCTCAAGCTGGACGAACATGCCGAACGAGTGTACGCCCGTGACGATCCCGTCGAACTCCTCCCCGACGTGCTCACCCATCAGCTCGGTGAGTTTGATGCGCACCGAGTCGCTCTCGGCCGCATCGGCCTCCCGCTCCATCGTCGAACAGTGCTCGGTGAGCCATTCAAGCTCGCCCACCATCGACGCGACCGGCTCCTCGGCGAGAGTGCCGGAGAGCTGTGCCCGGAGCAGACGGTGCACGAGGAGGTCGGGATAGCGTCGGATCGGGCTGGTGAAGTGACAGTACGCCTCACTCGCCAGCCCGAAGTGGGCGCCGAGGTAGTCGGTGTAGCGAGCACGCTGCAGTGCACGGAGGAGCAACGAATTGATGAGCACCTTCTCGGGCCGGTCGTGGGCGAACGTGATGATGCGCTGGAATGTCGCCGGACTCGCTCCATGGATCTCTTTGACCGGATAGTCGAACTCCTTGAGAACGACAGCGACCTGCGCGAGAGCATCGGCATCGGGATCTTCGTGGATGCGATAGACCATCGGGGCTCCCACGCGGGTCATGTGGCCGGCGACGACCTCATTGGCGAGGATCATCGCCTCCTCGATCATATTGGTGGCCTGGGTGCGCTGACGCACCTTCACGTCGATCGGCGTGATGTTGTCCTCGGCGAGAACGACCTTGGCCTCGACCGTCTCGAAGTCCAACCCGCCACGTGCCACCCGACGCTCGCCGATGAGGGCTGCCAGACGGGCAAACTCGCGCAGAAGCCGCTCGCTCGCCTCGTCGGGGAACTCGTTCTCGCCGTCGAGACACGCCTGCACGGTGTCGTAGTCGAAGCGGTGGTCCGATCGGATGACCGACGGAGTGAGCCGATACGAGTCGACGCTGCCATCCTTGGAGAGGTCCATGATCACCGAGAACGCGAGACGGTCCTCGCGGGGATTGAGGGAACACACCTCGTTAGAGAGCTTCTCGGGCAGCATCGGGAGCACGCGGTCGACCAGGTAGACGCTCGTAGCGCGCAGGCGCGCCTCCCGATCGAGTGCGGAGTCGACCGGCACGTAATGGGAGACATCAGCGATGTGCACGCCGAGGCGGACGCGCCCGTCCATATGCTCAACACTGATCGCATCGTCGAAGTCGCGCGCGTCGGTCGGGTCGATGGTGATGGTGAACACGTCGCGCAGGTCAGCACGGCCCTCCTCGGCCAGGGCGGTCTCGATGTCGAGCTGTGTCGCCTCAGCTTCAGCCTCGGCCTGGTCAGGGAACGCGGTCCGCAGCCCGTGCTCGCGGATGATCACCTCGATGTCGAGCCCGGGATCACCCTCCCGGCCAATGACCTCCTCGACGACGCCCTGTGCCGCGGTTCGTCGCGACGGGTACGCGGTCAGCCGGGTGACGACCATGTCGCCGTCGGTCGCACCACCGGCATCACGAGCCGAGACGAAGACCTCGGTACGGATGCGCGGATCGCTCGGCGCCACGATGCCGAGCGATCCGTGGCGCTCGTAGCGGCCCACAACGGTGGCGTTGGCGCGCTCGAGCACCTTGACGACGATGCCTGAACGCCCCTGCTTGTTGCGCCCGGAAGCGACGCGGACTCCCACGATGTCGCGGTGCATCGCACCGGCGGTGTCGCCCGAACCGACATAGATGTCGCCCTCCTCGGCCTCGACGAACCCGTAGCCGCGCCGATTGATGGTGATCCGTCCGACCACAAGACCGCCTTGCTTCGCTTTCACGACCTTCTTCCGTGGTGCCACACGAACCCCTTTCATCGATACCACGAGCCTAACGCACCGGTGGGTTATCCGCGACGGGACGCTTCCGACTGCATCCCGACTAGCCCCGCAGCGTCTTTGACCGCCCCCGACAATCCGTGTATGCTCCTTGCTCATCGTCTACCCTGGAGCCACGCCCCATGGAACCCATCAGACAACTCGCGCCCAGCTTCATCGGCAGCGGAACAGTCTCCAACCCCCGCGATATGGTGCGGGCACTCGAGACACTCGAGTCCCTTGAGTTCACCTACATCGTCGACGAGCATCTTGTCGCCGAGGGCACAGCCACGCTCGTGAAGATCATGGCCGACCTCGAATCGGCGACCATGGCCGTCAACGGCTGCCTCTTCCTAAACGTTGCGAGCTTCCGCTACCTCGAGTTCGAAGCAGACTCCGAGGACCGGTGCGTTGTGCGCCTCTTCGGCGATGGAGCCGTGCTCACGCTGCGCACCACTGGCGAAGCCGACTCCGAGATCACCGTAGGTCAGATGCGACTGATCGAGGAGTCCGAGTTCGACCTCTCGCTGTTCGTGAGCGAGGAAGACGAGGAGTAGGCGGCACCTATCGGCTCGCCTGAAGGGCACTCGCGCGTGCCAGGTCCACTGCAGCCTGAAGCTGGATGTCTTCGAACTCCTCGGCCTGTAGTGAGGGGTCCATCTTGACCGTCACGTCCGGAGTGACTCCTTCACCATTGATCGTGTGTCCCTGGGGCGTGAGGTAGCGCGCGATGGTGAACTTGATCCCTCCACCGAACGGCAGCTGCTCGACCGTCTGCACACTTCCCTTGCCAAACGTCTTCTCGCCGACAAGTTGCGCCCGATCGTAGTCCTGAAGAGCTCCTGCGAGCACCTCGCTTGCGGAAGCGGAGTGTCCGTTGACCAGGAGCACGAGCGGCGCCCCGGTCGCAACACCGGAATTCGCACGATGCTCAACCGGTGGCCGGTCACGCTCCTCGACCCGAACGATCACTCCATCATCGATGAACAGGGAGGCCAGCTCGACGGCTGAACTGAGCAGTCCTCCCGGGTTATCGCGGACATCGAGCACAAAGGAGGTCGCTCCTTCAGCGGTCAGATCCTCGATCGCCTCGGCTACACTCTCGGTCGACTTCTGGTTGAACGTCATGAGCCGGATGTATCCGACATCGTCCGTCTCCATGCGCGTCATAACGTTAGGTATGTCGATCTGTGCACGGATGATGTTGAAGATGAGGAGTTCGTCCTCGCCCTCGCGGCGAATTCCAAGTTCGACCTCGGTTCCCGCCTCACCGCGTACACGGGTGACGACCTCATCGACATCCCAGCGCTCACGCGACTCGCCATCGATGGACACGATTACGTCATCTGACTGAAGGCCCGCCTCTGCCGCCGGGGTGCCCTCGATCGGCGAGACGACATAGACCATGCCTTCACGGTCTGCGATCGTGATCCCGATGCCGAAGAACTCGCCTTCATGCTGATTGTTGAAGTACTCGAAGTGAGTCGCATCGAGGTATGTCGCGTACGGGTCGTCGAGTGAGTCGAGCAGCCCCTGGATCGCGCCGGCGGTCATCGACTCCTCGCTCGACGGGATCAGTGCCTCCCGGTCGAGCATCCGCCGGACCTCATC
>CAYGFZ010000012.1:8074-46033 GCA_964349355.1 uncultured Coriobacteriaceae bacterium
ACTCCTCGCTCGACGGGATCAGTGCCTCCCGGTCGAGCATCCGCCGGACCTCATCAACGCGCTTCCCCACATCCGACTCCATGGGATCCGGTACCGTACCGAACCACGATGGCCAGTCTACCGTCTGACCGAACGCGACACCGCCGAGGAACGCCGAAACGAGCAAGAGTACCCCGATGACGGAAGCGGCTATATAGAAGCTACTGCGATTCATGATCTGCCTGTTCTCTGGTGCGCCAGTGTGTGATCGATCAGACCTTGAGGTAGCGACGCAGGGCAAAGCCCGCACCAATCAGCCCGATGACGACTCCTGCGACCACGAGCACGAGAGCAAGCTGCACCATCGCGCCGCCGGAGACATCTACGGGGAGGAACGGCAGCGCCTCTGCAAGTCTGGGAAGGACCGCTACCTGAATAGCTACGACAGTCAGGATCGCGAGAGCTGCACCGATAAGACTTTGGATGACACCTTCTAAGAGGAACGGGCCACGAATGAACCAGTTGGATGCACCGACCAGCCGCATGATGCCGATCTCCCGACGGCGGGCATAGATCGCAAGGCGGATCGTGTTGTTGATGAAGATCAGGCTGACTACCGCAAGCATCGCTACGAAGACCACTCCGACGATGCGGATCACGCGGGTGAACGCGAAGAGTTGATTCACGATCTTCTGTCCGTACTTGAGCGACTCCTCAGGAGCGTCAGGACGATCGCAGACCTTGAGGAACGTCTCGTTTGTCTTGATCTTGCCGACCATGTCCTCGACGGTACGCGGATCGCTGAGGGCGACATCGAGGGAGGCCGGCAGCGGGTTCTCGCGAATGTTGTCGACGATTTTAGAACTGCCGGCCATCTCTTCCTTGAAGCGCTCAAGCGCCTCCTCCTTGGAGACGTAGTTGACCGTCTCAACGAGTTCGTCGCGGAGCAGCCAATCCTGCAGTTCCTCTACGTCCTCGGTCGCCGCGCCATCTTTGAGGAATACCTGAATCGAGACCTTGTCCTCTACCGACTGCACGACCTCGGTGATGACATAGCCGGTGACCATCGACACGCCGACGAGCAGCAGGGACAGGTAGATGGTAATGACCGCGCCCAGGCTCATCACCCAGTTGCGTCGGAAGTTAGTGACGGACTCCTTGAGCAAGTAGCCGACGTTAATCGCCATAACCGTAGACTCCTCGATGCTGGTCGCGGATGACATGGCCGTTTTCGAGCGCGATGACCCGCTTGCGCATGGAGTCGACCATCTCGCGGTCGTGGGTCGCCACCAGCACGGTCGTGCCGGTCTTGTTGATGCGGTTGAACAGACTCATGATCCCCAGCGATGTGGCCGGGTCAAGGTTTCCGGTCGGCTCGTCGGCGAGCAGGATGGGAGGACGGTTCACGAACGCGCGCGCGATCGAAACACGCTGCTGTTCGCCACCCGACATTTCGTCCGGGTAGGACTTGACCTTGTCCTCGAGCCCCACAAGCCGCAAGACCTCCGGTACCTGCGTGCGAATCACGTGCCTCGAGCGCCCGATGACCTCCAGCGCGAAGGCGACGTTCTCGTAGGCGGTCTTGTTCGGGAGCAGCTTGAAGTCCTGGAAGACGCAGCCGATGTTGCGCCTAAGGAACGGGACCTTCCAGTTCTTGAGTTTGACGATGTCTTGACCTGCAACGATTATCTGTCCGCGGGTGGGGAGCAACTCTCGCTGGAGCAGACGGATGAAGGTTGACTTACCCGAACCCGAGTGGCCGACCAGGAACACGAACTCGCCCGCATCGATCTCTACGTTCAATTCAGCGAGAGCGGGCGCGTCAGGCGTATAGAACTTCTCGACGCCACGCATCGAAATCATAGTGTCTCCGAATCCAGAATAGTACGATCGCATGATGTCTTTCCACCGCGTATGGTAGCAAAGAGCGCGCCCAGACGGTTTAACCGGTGGGCAGACTACACCGAATCGTTACAAGAAGGGCGTGATGCCACTGAGCCGTGCGTCCTAGAATGTGGGGTTAGGCCGACCAGTCTGATCATGTTGGTGGCAGTTCCCCTGCAGGCAGTTCCCCGGCCAGTCCATGCGGCTCGCCTGTCCGGGATGGTTGCCTCGATGGATCCGGTGGCAGGAGTTGCAGAAGAACCGCAGGTCGTACCGACCGGTGGCGGGATCCTTGTACACAAGGTATCCCTCCCTCACCAGGGAACCGTCCGCCGAGCTCACATCGTGGCGCAGGTTGAAGTAGTTGACGGCACCATGAGGGTCGTGACAGACCGTACACTCCAGTGGAGGCTGACTGGAACCTTTCATGTAGCCCATCTCGGGGATCAGTGGCCGGGTGAACCGGATCCCGTCCATTTCACCGTGCCGGTTCCTCACGTAGAAAGACTTCACGTTCGCGGTCGTCGAAGAGCCGCCTGCGGCCAGCGGAGGATCGACCCATGGCTGCGTATCGACCCCGAGCGGTAGCGTACCGTCATGACACGACTCGCAGAACTGCCGGCCCGTCCCCTCCAATGCACCCTCCGGAGAGGGGTTGTACGGGTCGATCACCGGATTCACCGCCGAGACCGTGTGAGAGTTGTGGCAGTTCTGACACGCGATCCGGGCACCGGTGATCGCCTGGTCCCGGGCAAGGATATCGTGACGCATAGAGGGGTCGTTACTCGTGTTGAGCCGCGTGTAGATGTCCGCTATGGCTCCCTCGCCCCCCGAGTGGCAATTGAAACAAGGCTGGTACCCCGAGTAGACCCACAGATAGTCGTTCGGAGAACTGTGTGCGAGGTGACACGTCGAGCAGACGACCTCTGTGCCCGACGGTGGGGCTCCCACCGCGTCGTTGTGTGAAGAGTCCTCGAACACCCTGAAGTCGACGCCGTGCGAGACCTCGAGGTCCGATCCGTCGTGACAGCCGTAGCAGACCTCGTTACCCGAGCTCACGCCACCGACCGACAGCAGCTTCGCGGTCTCGTCGACGCTCATGTGAATCTCGTGGCAGCCGCCGCATGAGAGGTGGCCCGGCATGGTGCCCGCTGCGACCGGATGCCGCGACTGGGCATCCTCGGATGCGAAGTCCTGATAGACGACGTTCTGGGAACCGGTCCCGTCGTGGCAGGTGAAGCAGAGGTCGTTGAGGGTCGCGCTCTTGAGAAGCTTCTCCACCTCGGCCGAGTGAACAACGTGGCATTGGATGCAGGAATCCGTGTCCGCCGCAAAATTGCCGTGCGGGACGTACGCGGGCACGTCGGCCTCAGGCCGGGCGTGCGCCTCCAGGGAACGCGGGCCGAGCGCGTCGGTGTCGTCGACGGTGGCGACCCGGTACCAGTAGTGCTCGTAGTTGACGACGCACTCGTCGACGAAACTGGTCGCGCTGATCGGCTCGGCGTTGAGCGGCGAACCGACCACGCCGCTTTGGGAGGACCGGTAGACGATGTACCCTTCCACGTTCGGGCCGGGGACTGCGTCCCACGTCAGCATGACCTTGGCACTCTCCGTGGTCGCCACCACACCCAGTGGAGCGGGCGGCGGGTTGGTCATCGGACCGATGTACTGCGCCGCAAGACTCGGGCTACCGGTGGGGGGGCCGAGCACGGATTCACCCGTGTTGTCGATCGAGCTGACCTTGTAGAAGTACTGCGTCGAGTACCGGAGTGCCGGATCACGATCGATGTAGACGAAGTTGTACTGACCTGAGACATCGGCGATCGGCTGGTAGGTGCCGCCGAGCGAGGTCGACCGGTACACGCGATAGGTGACCGCTCCACTCGCAGTCACCACGTACTCCCAGTTGACAAAGATCTCTGCGCCAGCCGGAGACCGCGCGTAGACGATGTAGGGGGCATCGGCCGCACTCGCGGGCGCGACCGGTTGCATCAACACGGCGCACAGTACCAGCAGCTGTGCCATACGTCGTACAAGCATCCAAGAGCGTTGACTCATACAGACTCCCCCGAGGATCCGTCAAATAAATAGGGCCGACAGCAGCACGCCGACCTTCGAGTTCAGCATAGACAAAACACTCCGGTACTCAAAGTCTTCGGCCACGGACCCGCCATGTGCCCGATCTACGAACGAGCTCTGGCACGTACCCCCTCGGCGGCCTCGGCCACATGGTGTTCCGTGAGCCAGAAGTGCGCCATGAGCTCCTCGGGATCACCGGAGGTCCCGAAGGCATCCCGCACGCCCACGCGAGCGAACGGCACCGGCATATACTCGCCGAGGACCTCTGCCACAGCCGATCCGAGCCCGCCGAAGATCGAGTGCTCCTCACACGCGACTACCGCGCCGGTCTTCCCTGCAGAGGTAGCGATTGTCTCGACGTCGATCGGCTTGACTGTCGCGACATCGATGACCTCGGCCGAGATGCCCCGGTCCGCCAGCAGGTCGGCGGCAGCAAGTGCTCGCTCGACCATCACACCGCAGGCGGCGAGTGTGACGTCGGTGCCCTCGCGCAAGACGTACGCCCGGCCGAGCTCGAAGCGGAAGTCCTCCCGGTGCACCAGCGGGACAGCTGCGCGGCCGAGACGGATGTAGAACGGTCCCGGCGTGGCCGCCGCGACGCGGATCGCCTCGCGGGCTGCATAGAAGTCGGCCGGCACCAGGACCCGCATGCCGGGCAAGACGCGCATGAGCGCGATATCCTCAAGCATCTGATGGCTACCGCCGTCCGGTCCTACCGTGATGCCGGAGTGGGTCGGGGCGAGCTTCACATCGAGTTCGGAGTAGCAGACGGTGTTTCGCACCTGGTCGTACGCGCGGCCCGTGGCGAAGACGGCGAAGGAGCCCGTGAACGCGACCTTGCCGCTCACCGCCAGGCCTGAAGCCACGCCGATCATGTTCTGTTCCGCGATACCGGCGTTGAAGAACCGCTCTGGATATGCATCGGCGAACGCTGCGGTCGTGGTGGACTTGGACAGGTCAGCCTCAACGGCGACCACGTCCACGCCCTCTCCGGCGAGTTCGACCAGGGTCGTGCCGAATGCCTCTCGAGTCGCGCGCTTGCTCACAGCGCCGCTCCTTTCGCTTCAAGCGCCGCAGCGATCTCGCGCAGCGCTATCTGTGTCTCCTCGGCCGAAGGGGTCTTCCCGTGCCAGCCCGCCTCTCCCTCCATGAACGACACTCCCTTGCCCTTCACGGTGTGCGCGACAAGCACGCCCGGCCTGTCGGGTACCGCGCGTACGTGAGCGAGCCCCGCAGTGATCGCTTCGACGTCATGCCCGTCACAGCTGGCCACCTCCCAGCCAAACGACGCGAACTTGGCTTCCATGTCTCCGAGACACATGACCTCCGAGCACGCGCCGTCGATCTGTAGGCCGTTATGATCGACGATCGCAACGATGTTACCGAGGCTGTTGTGAGCGGCGAACATGGCAGCCTCCCACACCTGACCCTCCTGGCACTCGCCATCGCCGAGGAGGCAGTAGACGGTGCGGTCATCGTCCGAACTCGGCGAGAGGCCGAGGGCGATCCCGCACGCTATCGAGAGGCCCTGTCCGAGTGAGCCGGTCGAGACCTCGACCCCGGGTGTCTTCTTGCTGTCCGGGTGGCCCTGGAGAAGCGAGCCGAGTTTTCGGAGTGTGATGAGGTGCTCCCGACCGAAGTAGCCTGCCTGCGCGAGCGCCGCATACAGGACCGGGGCCGCGTGTCCCTTAGAGAGCACGAAGCGGTCGCGGTCCGGGTCGTCGGGGTTTCGCGGATCGTGACGCATCACGCCGAAGTAGAGCGTCGCCACGATCTCGGCGGCTGAAAGCGAGCCGCCCGGGTGACCGGAGCCGGCTGCGGCGAGCATCTCGACGATGTCGTGACGCATCTTCAGCGCCGCAATCTCTGTAGCTGTCGAATCGAACAGGTCGGCTCTCATCGTACTCCCATCTCCTTGAATCCCTCACCGATCGCTTCGTGCACATCGGAGATGATGAGCAACGCCTGCGGGTCGATGGTGTTCACGATCTGTTTGAGGTCGTCGATCTCTTTGCGGGAGACGACCGTGAAGATCATCTCACGCGGAGTCCCGGAGTACATGCCGCGAGCCGCCAGCGCAGTGGCTCCTCGGCCGAGGTCATGCATGATCGCCTCGCCGATCCGGCCCGAATGCTCCGAGACGATGAACGCCGCCTTCTCCACGGGTAGCCCTTCGAGCACCAGGTCGATGGTCGAGCCCATCACGAAGACCGCGACCGCTCCGTAGAGCGCGAGCTCAGGGCCGAACTTCAGCGCGGCCAGCAGGACGACCACCGCGTCGACAGCCAGCAGCAGTTGACCCTGGCCGAGGGAGATCTTTCGCGCAAGCAGTTGCGCGACGATGTCGGTCCCACCAGTGGTTCCTCCGGCCTTGAAGACCATACCGATACCGAGCCCGGTGAGCGCGCCGCCGTAGAGCGCAGCAAGCAAGTAGTCCCCCTTAGCGAGGTGAGGCGTGAAGGGCGCGAAGACGTCGACGAACACCGAAAGCGCCACGATGCCGTAGATGGTCTTCGCGGCGTATCTCCAGCCACGGGCCCTCATGGCGAAGGCGAGCAGAACGGCGTTCATCACGAGCATCTGCACGCCCACTGGCACCGTGATGCCGAGGTCGAGCGCGGTGTAGTAGAGCACGGTCGCAAGGCCGGATACTCCGCCGGCGGCGATTCGGTTGGGAATCAAGAAGGCGTTGAGAGTCCAGGCCGTCAGGGCGAGCCCGGCGGTCATCCACAGGTAGTCGCGGACCGGGCGGTGCTTGAGCACCCGAGCCGGAGTCACGCGTTTGAGTCGGCCGACCATCAGCGTCCACCTCCAAACGCGCCGCTCTCCCAGGCACCGGCGTAGTCGAGGCGCGGGCGCGCTCGACGAGCAAGCAGATGCGTGAGGACCTTCTCTGGAGTGTGATTGATGATGTCATGCTCCGCCAGACCGATCTCGGAGGCCACTGCGAGAGCGGCCTCCATATGGCCGACCTGACTCGCGAAGTGCGCATCGGAGTTCACGGCGACCGGAACGCCAGCGGCTATCGCCGCCTCGGCGAACTCCCGCTCCCGATGGTTGGAGACCGCACGGATACTCGTAGGCGCGAAGGAGTGATCGTTCAGCTCGAGGATGACGCCCGCAGCCGAGGCTGCCGCAACGACCGCGTCGATCTTGAGCGGGAACTCGTGCTCGTTGCCGGGGTGTGTGACCATGTCGACGAGAGGGTTGGCGATCGCCCGCAACAGCGAGTCGGTGTTTCGAGCGCGATCGCGTTGGTCGAACCCGGTGAGAGGGTGAAAGCCGACTGCTACGAAATCAAGTTGGCCGAGGATCTCGTCGGGCAGGTCGACGCCGCTTTCCGTGTCGGCCGGGTTCGCTTCGACACCTTTGAGTATGCGGACTCCGTCGAGCACCGACGGTAGCACTTTGAGGTTCCAGAAGTACCAGGGATCCGGTGCGCCCGGGCAGGTGGGACCGTGGTCGGTGATCGCGATCAGTCCAAGACCCGCTCGACGCGCGGCTACCGCAAGCTCGGTCGCAGTGGAGTATGCATGGCCCGAGGCCATCGTATGCGTGTGCAGGTCGGCGGTGAGCGGCATCTTCCTACGAGTCCACCCTAGCGACGGCGCCCTGCTGCTCGGAGACGCGCCACCGATGATATCCGACCACGAACTCCTCGAGGTCGCCGTCGAGCACAGCGTCGACGTTGCCGGTCTCGATACCGGTACGGTGATCTTTGACCATCTGGTACGGGTAGAGCACGTAGCTTCGGATCTGACTGCCGAAGGTGATGTCTTGCTTCTCTCCTCGCAGTTCATCGAGTTCTGCCTCGCGCTTAGCCTTCTCGAGCTCGTAGAGGCGGGCTCGGAGGATCTTCATCGCCGACTCGCGGTTCTTCAGCTGGCTCTTCTCGTTCTGGCAGGTCACCACGAGCCCTGACGGGGCATGTGTGATACGCACCGCTGAGTCCGTCGTGTTCACCGACTGACCACCCGGACCGCTCGAGCGGAAGACGTCGATCCGTAGGTCCTCGTCGCGGATCTCGACCTCTACCTCATCAGGGAGGACCGGCAATACCTCGACGCGTGCGAAGGTGGTCTGCCGACGCTTCTTCTCATCGGTAGGACTGATGCGGACAAGACGGTGTACCCCCGCCTCGGCCTGAAGCATCCCGTACGCATTACGCCCGTGCACGGTGAAGACTGCCCGGTCGATACCAAGCTCGACTCCAGGAGGGGCGTCGTGAAGATCGGCTTTCCAGCGGCGCCCCTCGGCGTACTTAGTGAGCATTCGCAGGAGCATCTCCGCCCAGTCCTGGGCCTCGAGTCCCCCCTGTCCGGGAAGGATCGTGAGGATCGCATCACCGGAATCGAACTCACCGGTGAACCACGAGGTGACCTCAAGCCCGTCGACGCGCTTCGATAGATGCTCGAGTGCGACGACGAGTTCTCCAGCCATCTCATCGTCCCCCTCGGCGAGTGCGAGTTCGTTAGCGACCTCGGCATCCTCGAGTTCGGCGAGCGCGCTCTCGTACCCGTTGACCTCGTCCCTAAGGTCGGCAGCACGTGCCATCACCTGCTGGGCAATGGCCTGGCCGTCCCAGAAATCCGGTTCAGCAGCTCGTGCCTCGAGTTCAGCGATCTCGTGGCGCTTCGCTTCGAGGTGGAGGTAGTCTCCCATCTTCTCCACGCGACCTCGCAAAGCTGCGAGCTCACTGCTCCGGTCCTGGATCACCTAGACCGCCGCCCCGTGACACTTCTTGTACTTCTTGCCACTTCCGCACGGGCACATGTCGTTGCGCCCCACGTTGGCGTACGGGTCTCCCTTGTCCTTGACTACCGTCGCCACCTTGCCTGATCCGCCCGCAGCAGCGCTCGCCGCCGCGATCGCGTCAGGAGACGGCCCGGCAGGCCCGGCTGTGGTCGCCGCTGCCTGCGCGGCCCCCGAGAAGATGGTCGACTCCGAGGGCGCCGAGTAGGACACGTCGCGCGCTGCAGCTGGCTCGGCCTGATGCTCGGGCTTGAGTACCTGAATATGGAAGATGGTGCGAAGGAAGTCCTCGTTGATGGCCCCCACGAGTTCGCCGAACATGTTGTACGCCTCGGACTTGTACTCGACGAGCGGATCGCGTTGGCCCATGGCCCGCAGACCGATACCGTCCTTGAGGTAGTCCATCTCGAGGAGATGCTCCATCCAGCGGGTGTCAATGACCCTGAGCATGACCTGACGCTCGAGTTCTCGCAGGTTCTCCGGGCCGAGGTCCTCCTCACGTTTCGAATACGCCGCAAGAGCAGCCTCGGCGAGTTCATCGGCAAGTTCGTGGGGATTCTCGGTCTCGCCCTTGTGCCCGGCAACCACACCGTCTATGCCCGTCAGATCGCGATACCAAGACGCGAGTCCGTCCCACTCCCACTCCTCGGAGTAGGTGTGTTCCGGACAGTAGTCCAAGACGTTCGCAAGGACGATCTCGCGCATGAGCTCATCGACGCGGGCGTGGATGTCCTTGCCATCCAGGATGCGGTTGCGCTCCTTATAGATGACCTCGCGCTGCTTGTTCATCACGTCGTCGTACTCGAGCACGTGCTTGCGCGCGGCGAAGTTCATCACCTCGACCTGGCGCTGTGCACTCTCAATGGCCTTGGAGACGAGACCTGCCTGAATCGGCATGTCATCGGGGATGTCTGTCTTCTCCATGAATCGGGAGATGCGATCCATGCGGTCCCCGCCGAAGAGTCGCATGAGGTCGTCTTCGAGCGAGAGGTAGAACTGGGAGAGGCCCGGGTCGCCCTGTCGACCCGAACGGCCGCGGAGCTGGTTGTCGATGCGTCGGGAGTCGTGACGCTCGGTGCCGATGACAGCAAGACCTCCCGCCTCCACGACCTTCTCATGCTCGACGGCCGTGATGCGCTTGGCGGCAGCCAGCGCCTCCGCCTGCTGTTCTGCGGTAGCCTCCTCGGGCTGGACACCCTTCTCGCGAAGCAGATCCTCGACGAGAGAGTCCGGGTTGCCGCCAAGGACGATGTCGGTACCTCGGCCGGCCATGTTGGTCGCGATCGTGACCGCGCCGAGGCGGCCAGCCTGCGAGACGATGTGGGCCTCGCGTTCGTGATGCTTGGCATTGAGGACCTCATGCGGAACGCCACGCTTGGTCAGGAGCCGGGACAGTCGTTCGGAGTTCTCGATGGAGATGGTACCGACGAGGGACGGTTGGCCACTCTTGTGCGACTCGGCGATCTCCTCGACCACGGCAGCGAACTTCGACTCGACGGTACGGTAGATCAGATCTTCACGGTCGTCGCGAACCATAGGCATGTTGGTCGGGATGACGGTCACCGGCAACTTGTAGATCTCACGGAACTCGGCGTCCTCGGTCACGGCCGTACCGGTCATGCCCGAGAGCTTCTCGTACATGCGGAAGTAGTTCTGCAGCGTGATGGTGGCGAGTGTCTGGTTCTCCTCGCGCACGTGCTGCTTCTCTTTGGCTTCGATGGCCTGGTGGAGGCCCTCGGAGTAACGGCGCCCGTACATCAGTCGGCCGGTGAACTCATCGACGATGATGACCTCGCCGTCTTTGACGACGTACTCGACATCTTTCTTGAACATGAAGTGTGCCCGCAGCGCCTGCTGGAGGTGGTTGACCATCTGGCCGCTCGGGTCGGAGTACAGGTCCTCGATACCGAGTGACTGCTCGACCTTGCGGATTCCCTCCTCGGTAGGAGCGACGGTGCGCTTCGCCTCGTCGACCTCGAAATCGGCCTCGGGACGCAAACGCGGGACGATCTTCGCAAACTGCTTGTAAGTGTCGGCCGACTTGGTCCCCGCACCCGAGATGATGAGCGGGGTCCGCGCCTCGTCGATAAGGATCGAGTCGACCTCGTCGACGACGGCGAAGTGGTGCCCTCGCTGCACTCGCTGGTTCGGGCGGACCACCATGTTGTCGCGCAGGTAGTCGAACCCGAACTCAGAGTTCGTACCATAGATGACATCGGACTGATATGCCTGGATCCGCTTGGCCGGATCCATCTGCGAGTGGATCACGCCGACCTCAAGGCCGAGGAAACGGTAGACCTGTCCCATCCAGTCGCTATCTCGTGAAGCGAGGTAGTCGTTCACGGTGACGATGTGCACACCGTTCCCCCCGAGGGCGTTGAGATATGCAGCGAGAGTTGCTACGAGCGTCTTTCCTTCACCGGTCTTCATCTCTGCGATCTGACCGGCGTTGAGCACCATACCGCCGATGAGCTGCACGTCGAAGTGACGCATGCCGAGGGCCCGGCGGCCCGCCTCGCGACAGTTGGCGAACGCCTCAGGCAACAGGTCGGCGAAGGGTTCTCCCTTTGCGGCCCGCTGTCGGAACTCGGCGGTCTTCGCCCTGATTCCGTCGTCGGAAAGAGCCGCGAAATCGGGCTCCAGAGAGTTGATGCTATCGACGATCCCCTCGTACTGTTTGAGTTGACGTCCTTCGCCGAGGGTAAAGAGTTTGGCGAGGATATTTGCCATGAAGCACAACACCTTTCAGGTGGAATTCGGGGCCGGGTCGCACGAGAAGCACGACGAACGATTTTAGCACAGCCCCCATAGTGAGGGGTCGGTGACACTGTTGTGTCACCGACCCCTTGCCGAGGCGTTTCTTTAGTCCCCCCTGGACTCGGAAGGTGGGCATATCGACCATCAAGGTGCCCCTCAGGAGTCTCCCCGGCTCCTCACCCAGTGGCCCTACCACACGCGTCCGCTGCGCCCCTTCTCGGGGAGTCCAGCAAAGACCTTCGATCCGCCCCATCGAGGTGCTCGTAGCATCCCGATATAGTCACCATACACATCGACACTTAACCAGGTCTTACAGAAATCAAAGCGCGCAACAGGGGCTCGTAGCATCAGTCGTAGCTGATCTCGTTCGGCCCGTCTTCCATGGCGAGGATCCGCTCGTAGAGACGCACCGTCTCGCCCGAGGGATCGAGGCCGAGATCGTCAGCGAGGCACGACCGGCACGCCATGTACGTCTCGACTGCGGCGCTGCGCTGCCCGAGCGCTATCTGCGACCGCAGCGCAGCCTGGTAGAGATCCTCGCGCCACGAGTCGGCCGCTATCCCACGGCGAACCATGCGGAGTGCGGACGTATGGTCACCCTGCTCCGAGAGGATGCGGTGCGCTGCGAGCATTCCTTCGGCGAAGTCCTGACGATACCGATCCCTCGCCGAGGAGAACCAGTCGTCGTAGATGTCGCCCGGGAGAAGTTCTCCTCGGTAGACATCGACGAGGCCCTCATAGGCTCTCAAGGCCGCAGGTTGGTCCCCTGCCGTCTCGGCCGCGCGCCCCTCGGCGAAGAGCGTGTCGAATCGGGCGACGTCGGAGGAGACGAGTGACGTCGAGATGTGGCACACGCCGTTCTTGTGACTCGCGTAGGGGCAGGCGACGTTGCGGTCCGCCTCGGGCATGAGGGCGGCCTTCATGGCGCTCCATGTCACGTAGAGATTGTTGCGAGCGCGTGACTCGGTCATCTCGGGCCACAGGTGCTCGTAGATGCTCTCCCGGGACAGGTCATGCCCATACTGCAACACAAGCATGGCAAAGAGCAGGCGGGACTTCCGCTTGGTCCAGTCCCCCTCCGGCACCTCACGGTCCCCGATGGTGACAGTGAACCCGCCGAACAGCCTCACATGGCATGGCGGGGTGGAGGAGAGAAGCTCGAGACGAGCGAATCCCGGCTCTGCGGGAAGCCGCGAGGCAAGGATGCTCCACTCGGAAGCCGGAACCAGATCGCGGGCTGCGATCAGGGCATCCTCGGCGTAGCGGCCGGTCACCATACGCAACATGTACGGCGGCAGTCGATTCGCGCCGATAGCCAGAGCAAGCAAGCCGAGGAGAGCAGGGAAGGCTCGGATGTATATTGCGATGACGAAGTTCGCGTTGTCCTCGAGAATGTACTCCTCGTGGGCGAGAAGGCGGTCCAGCGCATCTTCGGTGCGGCCCTGTCTGCGCGCGACTTCTGCGAGAACGAGGTCCACCCGGATCACCTGGTGCAGCGCAGAGTTGGGAGCACACACCTTGCGCACATGCAAAGCGTGCCGTGCCGCCGCCTCCAGATCGCCGAGTGCCAAAAAGTTCGCCGCAAGTTCTGCCTTGGCAAGGTAGAGGTGATAGGCCATGCCGTGGCTAGTTGCATGTTCAAGACCGACCTCAACATCTACCATGGCCCCGTCCAAATCACCGATACTCCTGAGAAGCAGGGCCCGCTGAATGCGCCCATTGCTCTCGGTGGCCCGGTCGCCCACCGAGCGAGCACTATCGATGGCCCCGCCAAGCCGAACAAGTCCCACCGTCTCGGAAGAAGCAAGGAAAGCCAAGACCGCCCGAATACCATCGCCAGCAGCCCGATAAGTCTCAAGACCATGACCCTGAGATACCTTGAGATGCTCTTCTGCAAGCTCTCTTGCGCGCGCTAGTCGACCCAGTTCTGTCATCAGCATCGCGAAGTTGCCCAGCATCATTGCCCGCAATACGAGCGGCATTTCACCCATATCGGCAGCCCTGAGGAACATCGCCGTTGCATCACTGGTTCGGCCTTTGAAGACCTCCGTACTGCCGAGTTGAATGCATATCCGAGCAACGACCGGACCTCTCAGCGAACCTGACGAGAGGGCCTCGTCAAGCATCATGCGCAGACGATTGTCATCCTCCCTTTCGAACATGACCGACATCAAAGTCAAGAGATGCGACACACTGAGCATCTTTCGCTCCAGGTCCACTGCCCCGGCCGGAAGATCCAAGAGTTCTTTGAGCGATTCGCAGGACTGACGGACTCTTCCCAAGTCTTTCGCGGCAGCAGCTTTCGCAAGCAGGGCGTCAGCCACAGTAGCGAAGTCTCCCTCGCATGTAGCCAGGCTCTTGGCCAGCGATGCCCGTTCCATGCGCTCCGCGGCATCGGACGCGACCGGCCCGTACTCTGCGCCCATGAGAAGTAGTCTCGGGTGTGAGAGCAGTAGCGAAGCGGGCAGCACCTCCAATGCTCGACCAAGATCTAACCCATAACCACACGATGCAACCCGTTCCCCGTGAGCAAGGAGCCACTGAGCGAGTTCGTCATGGGGGAGCTGCTCGACAAGCATGGGAATCAAGCGTGGGTAGTCGCGTCTATGCTCCAGAAGTCGACTGCATGAAGAACGTATCTCGCGTAGGCGGTCAGACCCATGCCGCTGGACGAACTCCGGTGAGCCATAGACATCTTGAGCGATATCGTGCATGTGCACCGCATTCACACGCCCGCAAGAGTCGGCCACCGGCCGCAGTAGGGGGATGCAACGCGATAGCCTCGTCAGATCAATCCCACGATAGGCCGGATCCAATGTGACCAACTCCGAATGTGTGGCGTGACCGAGCAGCGAGATGGTGGAAAGCATTTCGATTTCCACATCTCCAAGCTGGGCGTCGGCCAGGGCTACAAGCAGCCCAGTCAAGTCAAGTGAGCGCTCGCTTCCGATGATTGTTCCGCCCCGCATCGCTGCATGGCTGGCGAGCACGCTGGCGAGTGCTGCCTGCCCGCCTGAAAGCTCGAGTGCCACCCGAGACAGACCATCCGCTTGAGTCTCCCCCACGACCCTGGCAATAAGCTGTGAGACCTCGCCCTCGTCGAACAGCAAGTCCTCAACATCCACGCTGAGAAAGCCGCGAAGCCCCACAGCCCCCTCGCGCGGAACGTCGCGAGTTGCCACAACGAGGGCGTGATCCGCCCCCCCGCTCGAGATCAGAGCCGCCAATTCCGCAATTTCACGAACGGCGGACGCAATGCGAGCGTCGTCGAGCACAATGCAAATGGGGTTGCGCTCGTTCTCAAGGACGCGAGCCAGGAGGGCCATGCTGTCGACTACGTCGGGAAGAACCTCGGGTGACCCGCCGCGACGAAAAAGTTCGTCAGTGGACACCCCTTTCGCCACAGCAACTATCTCCGCGAGCAGCGCGTCTCCCGCAAGCTCATGTCCGTCGCACGCAAGCCAAACGCATCTTGAAAACCGAGACAACTCTGCGACCTGCGCTGCAAGCACGGTCTTGCCATAACCGGAGGGCGCGCTCACGAACACAACTCGTGGACATGCCTTCTCGATGTACGATAGAATCCGCGACCGCAGAACCTCGGTGCCGCTCCCCGCTGCAACCCGATGCGAAGCCGAACCCGTTCCCGCCATGCCTCTCCTCCTGTCTACCGGAGGACTCCTGAGGGTCCGAGGATAGTATCAGACCGAACAGAGATGCGCCATCCTGAATAGTATTTTGAACCAATTCATCTGGACCTGACTGCGCTACGCTGTCCCGCTACCACCCTCTTGCTCGCCGTCATCTGGTCCAAAGGTCGCCAGCTGCAATATCGCTGCAACAACTCCCACGCATATCAGGAGATCGCCCAGACTGGCGACCGACCGGATGCCTACGGGGCCAGGAACGGGCACCACGTCAGCAAGAACCAGCATCCGCGTTGCCTCATGCGACAGGTGATAGATGGTACCAGGGTCGAGCACGAAACCCGGGCCAGCCCCCGCAATCTCAAGCGCACCAGGGTAGACCGGCATCCCCATATTCGCAACGATGACCAAGAGATTGAGCACGACCCCACAGCCCGCGACCACGAAACCAGATATCCTTGCATTCGCTGCACATGCTGCCACCAGCAGCGCGGCACCAACAACCCAAGCCGTGGTTGGGCCGATTCGAGCATCTCCGTTAGAGAGAGCCGGCGTGAGAACGAACTGGGCAATTGCGCCCCCAAGAAAAAGCCCGCTCCATCTCACATGAACACCGGCCAGGCTTCTGTAAGATCCGCCGGTTGGCGCAACAAGGAGCACACCCACCGCAATTGCTAACAACATCAACATCTAGGATTTCCCTCGAACTCGATTGACGGCGCGTCCCACCTTGTCGATCCATGCGAAGTGCAGGATGCCCTCGAGCTCTGCAAGTTGGCCTTGATCGCGACCTGGCGAGAACTCCTCGACAGAACGAGCCACCACGAAAGCTGCACGGACATCTCGATGGCGCACGACTGACGCGACTGCATCCCGCTCAAGCGGAAAAAGGATAGGCCTGACGGGACGCAGGAACTCCACATCGGAGAGAGGGTTCGTGCCTGGACCATTTTTGTCGGCGGCGCGGGAGCTCAAGGTCAGGCCATAGTAGTACAGCAGTGCTGCATAGCCGACTCTCTCAACCCTTGCGCCAAACCAGCCAAGTTCAGCTGCAACGGCACGAGCGAACGCCGCAGCTTCCTCACCAACCCCCCGGCCTTCGGGTCGCTGCGCCTCCATAGCGCCGACCAGTGCCTCGATAGTCAGCTGGTATGAAGAGCGGATGTCGAGCAGAAGAGCAAAAGACTGACGCATGATGACGAGTAGAAGGAGCGTCAGGGCGATTCCCCACGGACCCATATCCTCAATGATGACTACGGTCAGTACTGCGACAGAGATTCCTGCTGCAACCAGGGGGCCCTGCAATACCAGGTTCCCAACCAGCAAGCGAAAGATCGAGTCATGGCGATCCCGGGCACGCCCCATCTGTGCCGTCATGAGCTGAACGATGACGTATACGGCTCCCAGAAGAACCACCCGTAGGTAGTCATCGAACACAGGGTTCACCTGGATGTTGCCGATAATCTTGAGCGCCCCAGCACCCACCAGAATCGCAGCGTAGCGCTTCGCCAAAGAGTCCAGAAGTTCAACCGTCTTGTCGCCCCTACGCAGCAGAAGATGTACCACGACCCTAACCGCAGTGCACATCAACAGCATGCTCGGGGCACCATACAGATAGATGCCGGCAACAAGCAAGGCGGTGTCGACATCCGCCGTATCTCCATGAGCGAGCCCGATATCGAGCAGACTGATTACGAACAGGGCGACAAGTAAAGAGATTTCGTTGACCGAGAGCGGTCGGCTGGGGAATTCACTCACCACGTAGAATGTTGCCGCAAGCACAGTCGTCAGCCGAAATAGATGAAGCAAGACCGTACGGGCGGTGTCCATGCCGAAGGATTCGTGACGACTATTCATCAATGGACCCATCCTGAATGCTCTCGACAAAATGCTCTACCAGATGGGGATCAAACTGAGTCCCTGCGCACGAGATAATCTCCTGGACCGCCTCAGTGGGCGACATTCCGTCTCGGTACGCACGCACGGTTGTCATCGCGTCGTAGCTGTCTGCTATTGCAAGGACGCGTGCCTCAAGGGGTATTTGTTCTCCTGCTAGTCCGACAGCGTATCCAAGACCATCATATCTCTCGTGATGATACCGCACGATCTCAGCCAGCTCTCCCAGCGCGGTTACTCCCTCAGCAATGGTAGCGCCGACCTCGGGATGAAGTTGGATTTCTTCATACTCCTCAATCGTGAGGCCAGTAGACTTTTGGAGAACTTCAGACCGAATTGCCACCTTTCCAAGATCATGGAGCTGTGCCGCCAAGCCCAGTTGTTCCACTCGATTCTCCGGGAGCCCCATGCGATGGGCGAGTCCGACCGCGTATTTTGCAACCCGCTCGGAGTGGCCTCGCGTGTAGGGATCCTTGGCTTCAAGTGCGGCAACCAATGAGCGAACCGTGTCCAGATACATGCCCTTCAGGCCCAGGTAGTACTGATAGACCTGCCGCGAAACAATCAGTGGAAAGATGAGTAGGACGAACGCGGCGGGATGAATGCTCAGGACTTGAGCGACCGCAATCCCTAGCACCACCATCGACATATAAAAAGGGAACGTCCAGGCAATGTCCGAACGCCAGACACGCAACGGCGACACTCCATGAAGCAGGCCGATGCCAATACTCACAAGGGTAGCGTTGATCAAGTGAGTTCCCAAGCCCAGGACCGCCAACGGAAGAAGTATCTGAGGGAAATCATCGACGGTCATGGGTACACGCTGGCTGGCGGGCAGCAGAATTCTACCGCCGAGGGCAAGATATAACCATGCAGGCAGAACGTACGAGATCAGGAGCTGCCCCGCATTTCCCAGCACGGCCGCCAACGAACGCTTCTCGCGAATCTCTTGGATATTCGTCGCAGAGAACAATATGACAACACCGGCGCCGAGCGGCCCGACGAGGAGTGCTGCAGCGATAGCGATCGGATGGGCAAGCGAGGTACTGCCACCGCCTGGAAGCGGGAGTGCCGCGTTCTCCGAGACCACGACTGCGACAACGAGAATCGCAACTATGAATGGAGAGGCCCCGGAAGGACCGAAATACCAGGAGGCTGTAAGACTTGCTGTGCCAAGCCCAAACAGGAGCCAGGCCATCACAGTAAACCGGCGGGACGGTCCATGGTCACCCACTATGGACCTCCCGCCGGTTTCAAACATTCGGACCGCATACTGTCGGCCGCCGATCTTCTTACCAACGAAGAGCAGCTCCGCCGCTGAGAACCAGCGCGGTAAGCGAGCTGAGAAGAATGATTATTCGCTTCATGATGAGAAGACCCCCTGTCCGGTGCAAAGGTCTTCTCCCATCCCGCTAGTGATGGAAGAACGCTGTCCGCTCCGCTCAATCTAGTGCTAACAGTGTTCGATGTGGCAGCCACGGCATCGGTCCAAACCGTGATTATGTCGTTGTCAAGAAACCCATACGCCTATTGATCGCGTCCAATGTAGCGCGGACGATGGAATCGTTCTCATTCTGTCGAACGAGTGCAGAACCCGCAAATGAATGCTCGCCGAGCGACGAGACGAGCGTCACGCAGGACACCGCGACATCTTCCCGGCCGAGACGCGTGATGGCGACATCCTCGAGCGCTAGCGTGTGGATTCCAGCAAAAGACTCGTCGATCGCATTCAGTGTCGCCTGTGCGACAATGCGCTGGCGCCCGGTCTGGCTCGCCGGACCGGAAGCTTCACCCGAGTAGATCTGGCCACCGATCTCAAGCACGACTGTCGCCGTGGAGTTCAGCCCACTCACTTTCGCATTGATGGAGTGTATCCGAGGACGACCCGCCGCCTCGGCTTCTGAACCGGGGCCTTCCGGAACCGCATCCGGACCAAGCTGAGCGATCGAGATCTTCTTGTGATCGATCGGAAGGCCAAAGCGCGCCATGATGGTGGACTCGATATCCCGCACCAACTGTTTCGGCGACTTCGTCGGGAGCGCGAGGACGTGAATCTCCTGCACGAGACCCTCGGGAGACGCGACGACGCGAACTGCCTTGATCTCGGACACTTGCCCGAGCGCGTCTTCTATGTCTTCTACCGAAACCTGTGACAGGTGCTGGTCCACTAGGCGCCCTTTGCTTCGATGCGATACTACGCTTGAGGGTCTTTGTCCAGCGGGGTTCCGACAGGGAACTCCCATGCAGGTACTCTAGTCCTACGCTGCGGAAGGTGTCAACTCGCCCTATGCCCTTCCATAAGCGCCACCTGGCCATTTCCACCACCCGCACACGAATGCGACGGCAGCGCCCGTGGGCACCGCCGCCGCATCAGAAACGCTGAGTTCTCGAACCGGTTCAGCGAAGCTGCGGCTCGATCAGGCCATAGTCACCGTCATGCCGACGATAGAGCACGCTCACCCCGTCGGTCTCGGCAGACGTGAACACAAAGAAGTCATGACCCAGAAGTTCCAGCTGGAGGATCGCCTCCTCGGGAGTCATCGGCTTGAGTTCAGGAGACTTCGTCTTGACGATCGCAGGCTCTGCTTCGGGCTCGAGTTCGAACGAAGACAAGTCGGCGACCGGGGGCATCGGCGCCTTAGACGAATGACGGTCGACCATCTTGCCCTTGTACTTGCGGAACTGCCGCTCGAGTTTCTCGGAGACAAGGTCGATCGCTGCATACATGTCAGGCGCGGCCTCCTTGGCGCGAATCACCGGACCCTTGGTCCACACCGTGACCTCGGCCACCTGATTGTTCTCGATCGACGGGTTCTTCTCGACGTACAACTCGACCTCGGTAGTCATGTGTTCGCCGTCGAGGATCTTGCTGACCCGACCGACCTTCTCGTCCGCGTAGTCGCGGATCGGATCGGTGAGCGTCATGCGACGGCCTTTGATGATCATCTTCATCGGGGGACCTCCTTGTAGGCTTGTGCCTGTACATATGAAGATACCCACGCAGCGCGCTCAGCGGCGCGACAGCGCGGGTATCACGTGACCGATTACCTGATATGGCCGAGGAAGTCCTGGGTCCGCTCGCTTTGCGGGTTGTCGAACACTTCTTCGGGAGTACCTTGCTCGACGATGACACCCTCGTCCATGAAGATCACCCGGTCTGCCACGTCGCGGGCGAAGCCCATTTCGTGAGTCACGACCATCATCGTCATGCCCGCCTGGGCAAGCGACTTCATGACCTCGAGTACCTCTCGGACGAGTTCGGGATCGAGCGCCGAGGTGACCTCATCGAACAGCATCACGTGCGGATCCATCGCAAGCGCGCGGGCGATCGCGACACGCTGCTGCTGACCGCCGGAGAGCTGCGACGGATAGTATTCGATCTTGTCGTCGAGGCCGACTCGCTGTAGCTGCTCGACTGCGATCCGCGCTGCTTCATCGGATCCACGACGCAGCACCTTGCGCTGCGCCACCATGACATTGCCCTTAGCCGTGAGGTGGGGGAACAGGTTGAACGACTGAAAGACCATTCCGATCCGCTCGCGGACCCTGTTGATGTTGGTCGTCGGCGCGTTGACCATGACCTGCTCGAACCAGACCTCGCCCGAAGTCGGGTCCTCGAGACGGTTCACGCACCTGAGCAGAGTGGACTTGCCTGAGCCCGATGGACCCAGAATGACGACCACCTCGCCCTTCTGTATCTCAAGATCAACCCCACACAGCACTTCTAGGTCCCCGAATGACTTGCGTAGATCCTTGATACTGATGATCGAATCACCGGTCTGCGGGAGGGCCATGCCCTTGGCGTCCCTTGATGGAGATGCTGTGTTTACCATGACTCCGACTCACACCCTTCCGGTAACGCCCGGAACGCTCTCGATCTGTCCGGAGCCGCCATCGGTACCCGAATCACCGTCGCCCCCGGTGGGCCGCGGCGCCCCGCCACGTCCCTCCGAAGCTGCAAGGCGCTCTTCCATCTTCGCCAGCAACCGACCGAGCGGGATGGTCAGCGACAGGTAGAACGCTGCCGCAAGAACGTATGCAGAGGGATTGAACTTCGCCGCAGCGACCTCACGTGCACGCAAGACGACCTCGCCGATACCGACAGCAGCCAGAAGCGCCGTGTCTTTGAACAACAGAATGAACTCAGACATCATCGTCGGCAAGATACGCCGCACCGTCTGCGGGATGATAATGAAGAACATCGCCTGCGGGGCGGTCATTCCAAGAGACCGGGCCGCCTCCATCTGTCCCCGGGGTATCGACTGTATGCCCGCGCGAAAGATCTCGCACATGTACGCCGAGGAACTGGCGCTGAGTACCAGAAACCCACGGAAGTAAAGTGACCAGGAGATGCCGAAGATGGCCGCCTGGTTCATCCAGGGGTTCGCCTGAAGGAGTGTCTTGTAGAGGGGGAAGAGCGGCAGTCCGAAAAACACCAGGAGAATCTGCAGGAAGAGTGGTGTTCCCCGGATCACGTCGACGTAAATGGTGGCAGGCCACCTCAGGAGCCGAGACGGCGACATCTTCATGAACGCCAGGGCGAGACCGATGGGCATCCCGAGCAGGAACGAACCGACACCAAAGAGGAGTGAGACCGGGAATGCCTTGAGAAGAACCGGGAACGCCTCAGCCATGATCTCCGGTGAAAGGAACAGATGAGTGATCGGGTTGGACTCCCACCACTCCAGCAGTTGGTCCACTAATCTCTCCTCAGCTCGTCAACATAAAAGTGGGACCGACGAAACTCGTCGGCCCCACTCTACCTTAGCAGCCAGACCTAGTCGGTCTTGACAACGGCGAGGGACTGGTTCGAGTTGATGTAAGGATCGGAAAAATCGACAGACTGCGCCCGCTCCTCGGTGATCGTCATGGCCGAAGCGACCATGTCGAAGGAGGTGCCCGCCTGCAGGTCGGTGATCAGCGCGTCGAACTTGTACGTCAGGAACTCGACCTCGAGTCCGAGCTTCTCGCCGATCGCGTTCATCATATCGACATCGAAGCCGACTGTTTCGCCACCCTCGACGAACTCGAACGGCGGGTACGCAGTGTCAGAGCCGACGATGATCTTGCCCGGTGTCAGCGTGACGATATCCTCATCAGCAGGCCTGTCGCCGGCGAACTCGCCCTCGGGAATGGACATCGGAGGAGCGCCGAACCACACCTCGTAGATCTCAGCATAGGTACCATCGGCGATGACCTCAGCGAGCGCCCAGTTCACGGCATCCCTCAGACCGGTGTTCTGCTGGTTGAACGCAAAGCCGTACTGCTCGCCGGTCTCGATCTCTTGTACGACCTCGACCCCACGCGTCTCGTCGGCCACGATCTCCTGGGAGATCGGCAGATCGTTGATGACTCCGACGACATCGGCAGCCTGGAGCGCCGCGAATGCTGCGAGAACGTCATCGTAAGGAACGACCTCGACGCCCTGCGCTTCAAGGTTCTCGCGTGCCCAGATCTCACCCGTGGTTCCCGACTGCACTCCGATCTTGTCACCTTCGACGAGATCCGAGACGCTCTTGATCACACGTGCGCCATTGTCAGCAGGCTCGTCGACATCGTCTGTGCCGCACCCTGCCAGCCCCATGACACCGAGCGCCAACACGAGCGTCAGTGCCAACATGAGCAACTTCTTTGCGTTGTGCATCGTTCCTCCCTCGTACGTCGAATACCTCTTTGCACGCATGCCACTCCAGCATGCGGTTACACCCACTACCGAGGGATAACGATACACCAAACGCGTGATGATGTGGTAATCGGGGAACAGTATGCATTCTGCGATGACCCGTATCCATTTCCGACAGGAGCGCCTGACGAACAGCTCCCGTAATGGAGTCGGCGGTCGCCGCAGTTGCCGTGCCCTACTGTTCTGCGGTCTCGAGTTCCGGGAGATTGTCGGCCCACTTCGTGCGAATGATATCCAGCACCCCGGATGCGGCCAGCGTGTCGAGCGCCGAACGGATCGCCGCCTCGAGGTCGGGTGCATCAGTCGCCACCACTGCGCCGATGGGCGTGGCAGGTCCGAGCTGCGCGGCGAAACCGATGCCCGGGAAGTCTCTCAAGATATACGCTCCCGTCAGCGCGTCTCCCGCGACTGTCTCAACCTCGCCGGCCTTGAGTGCCTCGAAGGCTTCGCGCAGAGTAGCCGTCACGAAGAGCTCGCTCTCGCCCAAGTCGTAGACGAGGTCCCAGTAGGTGACCGACCCCTCCTGCACGGCGGTACCCCGTGCCCCGCTGACGCGTGCAGTATCCGTGTCTTCCTCGGAGGAGAAGAGTGCCGGACCGCTCGCCGTATACCAACCGGCCGAGGAGACCTCGAGCACGGAGGCCTCCGTGAACGGCACCGACATCACGACGTCGACATCCCCGGCGTTGAGCGCGTCGGCGACCGAATCAGCGCCCACGTCGACGAGCTCGAGTTCGAGACCGAGCTCGGTTGCGAGTGCCGAGGCGACATCAACGTCGATACCTGCCTCACGTCCCCGGTCGGTGCCTGCGTACGGCGGATGGTCAAGGTCGACACCGACACGCAACACACCCTCCTCGGCGATGACGGGAGGCGCGATCTTGGGCTCGAGCGCAGGTCCGGTCTCCTCGGCAGGGGAACATCCGATCGCGGCCAGCGACACGGCAACGATCAGCGCGACGATTCCGATCCTAAGTGAGCCCATCCGGTTCCTCCTCGTGTTGAATGCGATGCTTTCACCCGGCTGACCTGGTCTTTGACCCCACACTCGCGTACCGGGGCTTCCGCTTGATACTATCTCACTACCGGCCCTCTCGTCCGCCCGCTGCACTCTGGGCAGCAGGTCGGACGGTACGACTTACCCCTAAGGCGCGCCATGCTCGCGCGAGGGCATACACCCCCGGCTTACGTGGATCCCTTCGGCCGCGCCTACCTTGGACTGAGGTGCTTGCGCACCCGCAACCACAGACCCGGGTGAAAGCAGGGCGTATTCTACCATGCCCGGGCGACGGCTCCGACTCGTACCTCCTCGGCGCCCGCCTCCAAGAGTGCGACGGCTGCGGCGTCGAGCGTCGAACCCGTGGTCATCACGTCGTCGATGCACAGTACCCGCGGCGGAAGGACGACGCCGGGTCGCGGAACGAACGTATCGCTCACGTTGCGCGCGCGATCGATCCGGCCGAGTGTGCGCTGGTCGCGCGCTCCGGCGCACGCCAGGGGCGTCAACAGGGGCACCTCGAGCCGCCGAGCGACCCCACTGGCAAGGAGCGCGGTGTGGTCGAAACCTCTGCGCCGGACCGCTTCGGCCGAAGCCGGGACCGGAACTACGACTTGCGCCCAGCCGCTCCACTCCCCCGCCGCTGTCGCAACCAACGACCCGAGGATGTCGCCCAACCGCCGTTCACCGGCGTCTTTAAAGAGCGTCACACAGCGCGAGAGCGGCGGTTCGAGCGATCCGACGCAGATCCCCTGGGTGAATGCGGTCTCGCGATTCCAACACTCCGTACAGGTGATGTAGCCGAAGGGCGCACCACAGCGCGGACACGCCCACGTGGGGTCAACGTAGGGAAGCGTGCGTGCGCACTCGTCGCATAGCAGCTGACCTGGCAGATCGCATCCAGCGCACCGGGTAGGCACGAGCACCTCGAGCAGACTCGCGAACAGGTCCACATCGCCCTCCCCCGGCCGCACGAGATGCGGGGCGGAACCTCACCCGATGAGAACCTGTACGAGCGGGATGCTCACGATCGCTGCGGCGGTGGTGAGCACGACCGCCGCTGTCAGGAACTCCACATCAAGACCAAACCGTGCGCCGATCACGATCGAAAGCATCATCGCCGGCATCCCGGCCTCCAGCGCAACGAGACGGACTGTCGCCGGATCGTCGAGCAATACTGTCCCCGCGCCCACGGCGAGGAGCGGCGCCACAAGGAGGCGTATCACACCGAGTGATCCGAGAGCGACGGGATAGCGACCTATGCTCCGCATCCGCAGCGTCAGCCCCACAGAGAGCATGATCAGCGGCACGACCAGCATAGCGAGCGAATCTAAACCGGAGCTGACGATTCCCGGAATCGGCAGCGGTCGCAGGACCAGCGCAACCGCCAACGCGATCACCCCCGGGAACCTGATCGCTTCGCGCGCCGGGTTGACCCGGCGCGCGCCCCGGCCGCCCGGACTCCCATAGTGCTGAGCGACCGCGATCCCGACCAGCAGCAGCGCTCCGACCGTCCCGAAGACATCGTAGAAGATCGCACGGACGAGTGCCTCGTCTCCGAGAAGCGCCTGCGACACGGGATAGCCGATGTAGCCGGTGTTACCGAGAGAAGCCGCAAGGATGAATCCACCTGCAACCCGGGGCGGGAGACGCAGGATGCGAGCAGTCCCCCACGCAAGCGCGGCCGTGAACGCGAACACCATCCACGCAACTGCAGCGACAAGACCCAGCTCAGAAGAGAGCTCGGCACCATGGACCGCCCGGAAGATAAGAGCCGGTAAACCCGCGTAGATGATCACGGCGTGGATAGGGCGGGCATCCTCGGCAGTCAGAACGCCGAAGACCCGCAACAACCAGCCGATTCCGACGAGCCCTAGCAGGGTCAGGACGATCCCTGCAAGTTCGGCGACGTCCATCGGCTACACCTGCCTAGCCTTTGCGGATCTCGTCGAGCCCTCCCGCCCCGGAACAGGTCGCCGCGAGGGACTCAGCGTAGTCGGCGCGCGCGACCCCGCGCTCGGTGATGATGGCGGTCACGTACTCGGCCGGCGTGACGTCGAAGGCCGGGTTGAAGACCTCGACATCGGGGGGGGCCACGCTGAACCATGCGTCGAACTGGTAGGCACCACCCTTGCGCACCAACTGCATCTGATGTCCTCGGAGGAGGGGCATCGTGTAGGGGCCCTCCTCGGTCAGCTTGTCGAACGCCTTCGTCGCACTCTCGGAGTCCGGCTCGAGCATACCTGAGACGGTGAAGCCGGTGATCTCGCGCTCATCACGCTCCTCGATCTCGATCTCATCGCCACTGGCGATCGTCAGGTCGATCGTGGAGGTCGGAGCCGCGACATAAAACGGGATGTCGTGCGCCTTCGCGAGCACGGCTAGCCCGTAGGTGCCGATCTTGTTGGCGACATCACCGTTGGCGGCGATGCGGTCCGCACCGACGATGACGGCATCGACCTGGCCGGAATGCATAACGCTCGCAGCCATGCTGTCGGTGATCAGGGTCGACGGGATTCCTGCGACCCTGAGTTCCCACGCCGTCAGGCGCGATCCCTGCAGCACCGGGCGGGTCTCGTCCATCCACACACGCTCGATCTTGCCCTGATCGTACGCCGTGAAGATGATGCCGAGCGCCGTGCCGAAGTAGGCGGTCGCAAGGGAGCCCGCGTTGCAGTGCGTGAGCACCCGCGAGCCCTCGGAGAGGAGCTCGGCGCCGTTGGTTCCGATGGCGCGGTTGCGCTCCTCGTCCTCCTCCTGCATCGAGAGCGCCTCGCGAATAATGAGCTCGCGCAACTCCTCGAGGGGAAGCTCCCGGTTCTCATGCGCCACGCGGCGGATGCGCTCGGCTCCCCAGAAGAGGTTGGCGGCCGTCGGCCTCGTCGAGATGATGTCGTGCGCGACGAGATCAAGCGCGTGGAGAAACTCGCGGTGGTCGTAGATGTCCCAGGTCTCCTCGGCGGCCCACACTGCGATACCGAGGGCAGCAGCCACGCCGAGTGCGGGCGCTCCGCGAACCGCCATGGACCTGATGGCAAGACACACACCCTCGTAGCTGTTGCAGACGAGGATGTCGCCCACGAGAGGAAGCCGGCTTTGGTCGACAAGCATGACCTTGCCGTCCTCCCACCAGATAGTGCGCGGGATGTTATCGATTCCGGAAGCCATACTAGACCGTACCCTCCTGCCAGGACGCGAGGTAGCGCTTCTGCTCCTCGGTCAGCGTGTCGATCTCCACCCCCATGGTGGCAAGCTTCAGTGCGGCGATCGCCTCGTCGATATCGCGCGGTACCGGATAGACACCGGGCTTTAAAGAGGCGTGGTTGGCGGCCATGTACTCGGCCGAGAGCGCCTGGTTGGCGAAGGACATATCCATGACGGAGGCAGGATGACCCTCGGCGCACGAGAGGTTCACGAGGCGGCCGTCGGCGAGCAGGTAGATGAGTCGGCCGTCGGGCATGGTGAACTCCTCGACGAGCGGGCGTGCCTCACGGACCGCGGTCGCCGTCTTGCGCAGATGTGCGATGTTGATCTCAACGTTGAAGTGACCCGAGTTGCAGATGATCGCGCCGTCTTTCAGAGCCTCGAACATCGGCGAGTCGATGACGTTGATGTCACCGGTGACGGTGACCCAGATGTCGCACTCGGCAGCCGCATCGACGGCCGGCATCACACGGTAGCCGTCCATGACGGCCTCGAGCGCGCGCAGCGGGTCGACCTCGCAGACGATGACGTTACCGCCGAGGCCACTCGCGCGCATCGCGACACCACGACCGCACCAGCCGTAGCCGGAGACGACCACGGTGCGGCCGGCAATGAGCCGGTTGGTCGCACGGATGATGCCGTCGATGGTCGACTGGCCGGTGCCGTAGCGGTTGTCGAAGAGATGCTTGGTGTCGGCATCGTTGACCGAAACGATCGGGTACTTGAGCGCACCGTCGGCGGCCATGGCCTTCAGGCGGATGACGCCGGTGGTGGTCTCCTCGGTCCCGCCGATGATGTCGGCGAGCGCCTCGGGGAAGTCGGCGTGGATGCGGCCGACCACGTCGGCGCCGTCGTCCATCGTGATCTGCGGACGGTGCGCGATGGCGGCATCGATGTGGCCGTAGTAAGTCTCGGTGTCCTCGCCCTTGATGGCATAGGTGCGGATCCCATACTCAGAGACGAGCGCGGCTGCGACATCGTCTTGGGTGGAGAGCGGGTTGCTCGCGCAAAGGACGCAGTCGGCGCCACCGGCGGCCAGCGTGCGCATCAGGTTCGCGGTCTCGGTGGTGACGTGCAGGCACGCGCTCACGCGCAACCCCTCGAGCGGCCTCTCGGCGGCGAAGCGCTCGCGGATCGACGCGAGCACAGGCATGTCGCGGTCGGCCCACTCGATACGGGCCTTGCCCGCAGCGGCCAGACCGGGGTCTTTGACGTGATGATCCATGAAGAAGGTCCTCCTCGGCATGTGTGATGACGCGTGCGGGTCGGGGGTCCCGCCGGTCGTGGCTAAAGCCGTTCAAGTATAGCAGGCAGCAAGCGCATGAGGTCATCGGTCGCAGCCGTACCGACGGCAAGGACCTCATCGTGGGAGATATCAGCGGCAGCAGCTACGTTCGTAACGAGCGAGATGCCCAGCACCCGCACGCCGAGGGCCCGCGCGGCGATGACTTCCGGGACCGTGGACATGCCCACCATGTCAGCGCCGATCGCGGCAAGCGCACGAACCTCGGCAGGAGTCTCGTAGTTCGGGCCGAGGACGCCGGCATAGACTCCCTCGGCGAGCGTGATGCCGAGACGGTCAGCCGCGCCGAGCGCGATAGTGCTCAGTTCAGGGTCGTAGGCGTCATGGAGCGGCACGAACGGGGTGCCGCCTTCCGGTCCGGGCCAGCCCACCAGCGGGCTGTCGCCCATCAGGTTGAGGTGGTCGGTGATGAGCACCAGGCCCCCGGTCGCCAAGCGCGTGCCGACACCGCCAGCGGCGTTGGTGACGATGAGGGTGCTCGCGCCCAGCGCTGCGGCAAGCCGGGCGGTCCATGCAGCGTCACGCGCCGAGAGGCCCTGGTAGCGGTGGATGCGTCCGGCGAAAACCGCGACGCGGGTTGCGGCGAGCGTGCCCACGACCAGCCGCCCGGAGTGGCCGAGCACCTCGCCGACGCCGGGAAAGCCGGGCAGGCCGGCGAAGGGTGAGTCGAACTCGGCCTCGACCGCATCGGCAAGCGCCGAGAGTCCCGACCCGAGGACGAGCGCGGCGTCGACCGGCTCGAGCGAGGCGAGCGGGGTGGCCGAGATGTCGACAGCGAGATCCGTGTGGCTCATGACTCCTCCTAATGTGCGTGCGACCGTGGATGTGGTCGCGTGCAGTGCGGACTGCCGCGCTCCGACGCAGCCATCCGGGAAGCCCCGGTCACTCGCCGAGGAGCCCCCGATAGACACCTACCAGTCTGTCCGCCACGGCCTCCCAGTTCAACCCCGCATCGATGCGCTCCCGGCCCCTTGTTCCCATCTCCCGGGCGGCGGCGGGGTCCTCGAGGAGGGTGGCGAGCGCAGTGTGAAGCGGGCCCGGACCAGGGTCGACCGCAAGCCCGATCCCGTGCTCCCGCACGTAATCGGCTACCCAGGTCCCCTGGGCGACGATGACCGGGAGCGCACAGGCCATCGCCTCCATCACCTTGACGGGGAACGCGGTTCGCCAGTTCAGAAGGCTGGCATCGTAGACGGCGTAGATCACATCGCAGCGCTTGTACAGTTCGGGCAGATCGTCGTAGACGAACCGGCCGGAGACCTCAAGACGAGCACAGCCAGAAGCCGCTGCCTCCACTTCGGCGGCACCCACCCCTCCACCGGCCAGAATCGCGCGCAACCTCGCGTCGCCCCGCGTCACTCCGATGAGGTTCAGGAGGCTTGTGGCATCACGCTTCTGGCCCATGTAACCGATAGTCAGCGGTTCATCCGGCTGCGTGCGCCGGGGCCCGTGAGGGACGAATCGGGTTTTTTCGGGAGCGTTCTCGATGATGTGGAACTCACAGTCACGCTCGTATCGACGATACGCACTCATGCTTCCGGGGTTAGCCACAAGCACCGCGTCGCTTCGCGGGATGGCCACCCGCTCGACGAGCGCAGCAACCGCCCCCACGAGCCTGCCCGCGACCCCTCTCGGGATCATGTTGCTCTGACGATACAGTTCGTGGAAGTCCAAAACGAGCCGAGGGATCCCGCCCAGATCCCGGACGCGCGCGAGCCTCCGGCGTGCGAGCAGCCCGGCTATCGCGGTGTCGAGGTCATGACAGTGCAAGACTGACGGAGCAAGGGTAGCGGCCCTGCGTGCGGCGGAGCGCCAGAAGCTCAGGAAGCCCGGGATGCTGCGGGCTCCTCGGCCATGACCGCTGGGCGGTCCGAAGCGCTCGATGCGTATCCCCGAACGCTCTTCGGTGACCGGAAGTGACCCTTCCCGATCCCACGCAAGCACGGTGACGGAGTGTCCGGCAGCGATCAGCGCTACCGCCTCCTTCTCGACACGCGGATCGGAAGCAAACCCGTTGGCGAGGAACATCACGATGTCATTCCCGCCGGTCACGCGCTATCCAATCCGCGATACACGCCGAGGAGGCGCTCACGCTCCATACCCCAGTTGTAGCGCCCGAGAGCCGCGGCGCGAGCCCGCTCGCCCATATCGGCAAGCGATCCGCAGGTCTGAAGCAGGCGCGTGACGGCCTGTGCGATACTGGCGGGATCGGTCGGATCGGCGATGAGGGTGCCGACCTGCTCTTCGTTGACGACTCGTGCCATCTCCGGTAGGTCCGAGACCACGACCGGCAGACCGACCATCATGTACTCGAACAGTTTGTTCGGAGCAGCGTACTTGTAGCTCAGGCAGCTCGCGATGAGCGGGATGACCCCTACGTCAGCAGCGGCCGTGTATCGCATCAGCCGTTCGAACGGGACAGCGTCAAAGAAGGTGACCCGGTCGTCGAGGCCTGAGGCTGCCAGGAACGACCGGTACTCCTCCAACCGATGCCCATACCCGACGATCGCGAGCGAGCAATCCTCGATCGACCGCATCGCCTCGATCATCTCGGGGATGCCCCGGTTCTCAATGATGACCCCTTGATAGATGAGCACCTTCGACCTGCCGCGGAGCGCGCGCTCGCGGAACTGCTCATCGGGCTCGATCTCGCTGATCGTGTCGGGCACGTTCAGCACGACAACAGGGAGCGGGATCTTGTAGCGCCTGGCGATGATCTCCGCACGACCGAGATCGGTCGTGATGATCGCCTCGGCCCGCCGACAGAAGAACCGCTCGTAACGGAACATCGCGAAGCGCCACCACCCCTTGCTGGTGATCGGCTTGTTCCGGTCGAGGCACAGCTCGTCAGAGTCGTATACAAGCTTGGCGCCGCACAGCCGCGCCGCGAGCCACGTGACCAGGAGTGGTTCGGCGTCACGGGGGTTGTACACGTCGGCACGCTCTCGATACGCCTGTGCGAAGGTGCGCACGACGGCCTCGACATGCCTGAGCACACGGACTACCGGCCACTTCGGCAGTCGCCGAGACCGGAGGACCACACGCTTCACCACGTAGTCGCCCCGGTCCTCGAACGCGGGAGTCTCGTCATCTTTGATTGCGACTAAGACGACCTCCCACCCTTCGCGAGCGAGCGCCCGCGCCGACCGGTCGACACGTGTCAGGAACTTCGATGCGCTGTAGTGGACGATGCAGACCTTGCCCCGCACCTCGGTCACTGAAGCGCCCCGGCCATCGAACTGATGGCTCCGTTCCCCACGGCTGCAGTGCCACCCAACACTTTCAGCAATTCGATCTCGTCCTTGTGCTGCCGCAGGAGCGTGGTCGTGCCACTCGGGGTCGTATCCCGTTGCGTGAAGAGCAGAGGGTTCTTCGTCGCTCCGGCAAGAACTCCGCCGGTAACAGAGTCCGGGAACGCCTGCCCTGTCGCTATGTAGGGTTCGTCGATGGTATAGCCCTGACCGGCGATCGCCCACCTGGCAACATCTGCCGCCAGCGTGTACCGGTCACCGGTCATGCCGAATCGGCGCGTGACCGGCGGCTTCAGTCCCTCAATCGCGCTCCACGAGATCACGTTGGGACCGCCGAAGACGATCGTCTCCTTCGCGCCGAGGTCGGCGAGGGCTCTCGCAGTTCCGGAAGGAGTGCTTGCCTTCGATACGAGCACGATCGGGCGGGACGTGCCCGCCGAGATCGAGGCCGCGACGGCGGCATCCGGCCAGTTCTCGCCAGACGCAACCAGTACGCTGCCGTCGAACCCGCTGAGTTCCTTGATCTTCATCGCGACCGAGGCCGCGGTCCCGTAACGGTCGGTCCCATACCGCGCGTTTCCGGCCAGCCGCTCGACCTGATGGCCGCGTGATCGAAGGGTCTGCTCAACCGAACTGGAGATCGCCTGCGCTCCACCGACCAGGTAGACCTTCTTCACCTTCAGGCGACCCAGCTCGCCGAGAACCCCGGAAGACACCGAGTTCTGCTGCACGAGCAGGACAGGACCGTCCACCGCACCGGCAAGGCCGGCTGCGGTCAATGCGTCCGGGAAACGGTGATCCTCGCCAGCGGCGATGACTGCTGCATCGGTGGTAGAGCCCGTCGGATAGAGCCGCTTGGAGATAGCGACCGACGTCGAGTAGCGGTCGTTGTGTGCAATCCGCTCGTACGGGAAGGTCAGGCCCAGGCGCGTCGACTTCAAGCCGAGCGCCGAGCGCAGCGTGTCACCGGGGAACCCGTTGGTCTTCGCGCCGTTGGACCAGGTGATGTCGACGGTCTTGACGTGTCCGGAGCCGACCTGGTTGTAGTGAAGTGAGCTCACCCACACCGTGGTGCCAGCACCGGAGGGCGCCTTCGCCGCGGAGTACGAGCGCAGGCGGTTCGCGAGCGCTTTGCCGTCCATCGTCTTGACGTCCGCACCGCTCCACGGTGTGTTGGGGCAGCCCGCGGCGAGCACGTACGGGTCCGGCACTCCCTTGCGATAGGGGTGGGTCGACGACGGCTGTCCGGTCCCGAGCCACACGTCCTCGATGTTGGCGGTGTGCCCACCGGAGGAGCTGTGGAAGAACGTCTGCACGATCGAGCCGTTGTACATGACCACCTTGTGGGCGGTGTCGTTGATAGCCTGATTGGTGCTCTCGGGCTCATGAGAGGTGGTCGCCGCACGAGTCGGGCCCCTGGAGTGACCGTTGTAGACCTGGCTCCATGTGGTGCAGTAGAGTTCGTTCCCGCTGCGGTGAGCGTAGGATCGAGCGACTATCGCCTGTGCCTTGAGCGCCTCGATGTGCCATGAAGACGGACTCTCCCTTGGTACGACACCGCGCAGATAGTCCTCCATGCCAACATGGTTGAGCAGTTTGAGCTTCCCGTTGCTTGCAGTGATACGCATACTCCCGCGATATCGAACGTGGGTGTGGCCGAAGGGACCGGAGGCGTCTACCACTTGTGTGAGCTGCGGGTCACCGCCGGTCGAACTCACATCGACAACACCCGTGAAGACGGCGTCGCTGGTCCCGAATGGGTCGCGAAGTACGACCGAGTTCCCGTTCGCGACGAACGTATAAGTGCCGTCCGCATAATCGGTCCCGTTCACCCGTAGCGACCCGCCGTCCCAACCCGGACGTAACCGCCACTGCGAACGCGTGAACCCGGCATTGTAGCCGCTCTCCCCGGAACGATAGTTCGCGGCCGCATCGAGGTTGACCTGCATGGTCTTAGTATTCGCAGTCCCGACAGTCGTACCGGGAAAGTAGTAGCGGGCGATCCACTCGCCGTCACTTCCGGCCTCGGCGAAGCCTTTGGCCCCCCACTGCGAGAGCCCTATACCATGTCCCCAGCCGCTCCCCTGGAACGTGAACGTCGGGACCGACGCGGCTGCTGCTGACGGCGCCGCGAGTGAACCGGCCACGAGGGCGACACAGAGCGCGACTGACCCGAGAGCGTACAGGAGGGGATGGACGCTGCTGCGACGTGTGCTACGGCTAGACATTCTGCTACTCCTGCTGACGTGGCCGGTCCAACCTTAAGTATACCACCGTGAACTGCCCCGACCCGTGGAGGAGCGAACCCTCACTCCATCTTCATCTTCCTGAGCATCGGCTCAAGATACGCCGAGACAGACGCTGGCCCTCCCACGACGACCGGGTCGATCACCTCGGTGTGGTTCGCGTAGTACCACGGCCGGAAACTGTGCGAGAGTGCCGTACCACCAACGAGTATCATCGGCCGACCTTCACGAGCAGCCCACGGCCCCGCGACCAGTGCATCAGGGAAGTCGGTGCCCGACACAAAGACCGGAGCGAGGCGCTCCTCGGCCGAGTACCTCCCGGTGAACACGCGCCAGTTGGTCTCGTAACGGTCCGGGCCACCCACGCGCGTATACGCAAGACCGGACAGCACCCGTTCGGGGATGATGCTGGTACCCCCGACCACGGTCACCTCGCGCTGGTTACCACCGTTATCGATGTAGGCGCGTACCGCCGTCTGCAGACCCGCATCAGACGTCAGCAGGATGGGCTCACCGGACCCCGCGGCACTCGCTGCTACGCTCAGTGCGTCAGCAAAGCCGAGGCCCGACGCGACGACCACCCCTTGTTCGGGCGCAGGATCAAGCTCGCGCGCGACGGCGAGTGCGGTGGCATAACGATCAGGACCGGCGATCCTTCGAACCTTGCTTGCATCCGACGGGTCAAGGCCCGCGGCACGAGCCGCATCACGCACGACCGTGTCACTGACACTCTGCGGCCCGCCCACGACCAGCAGTGTCTGCGGCTTGAGCCGACCCAGTTCGGCGCTCGTCTTCGCGTGCAGACTTGAGCCCGGCGTGATGAGTATCGGCGCGCCACGATCGGCAGCGAGCGGTGTCGCCACGAGGCTATCCGCGTAGACCTCTCCGGAGGCCAAGACCACGGTATCGGCAGAAGGATACCCGGCCCGGACGAGAGCGGCCGCCGTGTCGTAACGGTTCATCCCGGCATATCGCGTAAGGCTTTCTTCTACGGGCCTACCGAAGAAGGTCTGAAGGCCATCCGCGATACCGGAGGCGACGCGCTGCTGGTAGGTGGCATCGCGCAGTTTCGCAAGTTCGACCGAGTTCGACATGAAACCGGCCTCGACCAGGATCGCGGGCTGATTCGACCACCTCAACACATAGAAGTTGGCGCTGAAGGTCCCTCTGCTTCGGGCACCAGTACTAGCGATTACGCCAGCCTGTACATCCAGGGCCAACTGGCGTGCAGCGGGATCGTTGGGGGCCCAATACGTCTCGGCCCCATTCGCCGATGTCGAGCCAGCCGCGTTGTTGTGGATCGAGACGAAGATGTCGGCACCTGACTTGTTGCCGGTGTTGACCCGCTGCTGGAGGTCGCGCTGAAGCAACGATGTGGAGTCGCTGTCGCCCCAATCACGATAGCTGTACTCGTTCGCCGAGGAGTCCCAGCGCCACGTCGGGATCGAGTTTGAAGGACGCATGGTCGTGTCGGAGTGGCGCACCAGCGAAGAACGGATGCCTCTCCGCTCGAGTTCGGAGGCAAGGCGACGCGACATCTGCAGGTTGAGATCCGCCTCGCGCACACCGCCGTACACGGCGCCCGAGTACGCTCCCCCGTGTCCGGGATCGATCACCACCGACGGACGAGCGGGCACGAGTGGCACTCCATGAGCACCATCCGGCACGCTGGCAAGCATCAGCGCAACCAACACGACCACGACGACACAGTCACGGACCAGGATATCGAGTCTGATATACAAGACGGCTACTCCTAGGCTGCGATATCGACGACTCGACACAATCATAGCAGGGACGCAACAGGGTCACACGTGCGAGGACCCCCACCCTACTGCAGCTGAGCGATCATCTGGGTCCGCACCCTCTCGCTGACGGCCGCTGTACCACCGAAGACATAGAGATCGGTGATCTTGGATCGATTGGTGCGGATAGCGATCGAGGTGACCGGAGTCAGCCGATCCCGCTCGGTTAGCAGCAGCAAGCCGCCCTTCGAACCCAGCGTCGCGCCTCCTGTGATCGCATCCGGAAACGATGCCGCTACACCCACCGTCCCGTAGCCCGACCAGCCGCGCGCGACAGAGCGCCGCGCAATCTCGGCTGCGGTGGCATAGCGGTCTGCTCCTGCCCAACGCTCGGCGCCAAGCTGGCTGCGGACCCGGTCGGTGACCACGGCAGGGCCGCCCCCGATGACGCGGGTCGACAGGCCGTGGGCACTCAGCGCCGCCAAGGTTGTAGCGGGCACGCGGTCGCGCTCGAGAAGCAGGATCGGGTAGTGGTTGTTCGCGGCAATCGTCGAGAGCGCGAGCGCATCGAAGAACGAGGCGGGGTTGGCGCCGTTTGCGAGCAGCGCGACATCCGGCATAGGCTTGCCCCGCTTTGCAAGCTCGGTCTTCATGCGATCCGCGATGGCGCGGGCGGTGGCGTAGCGGTCTAAGCCCGCCACACGATCGACCCTCTCGACGTTCCTGATGCTTGATAGACCGATTCCGACCTCTCGCGGCACGGCTGCAGTCCCGCCGATGATGACGACGGTGATGTCTCCGGGTATCGACTGGATCGCCGAGCGCACGCTCGCCGGCACGCCACCGGAGTGAACGAGCATGAGCGGCGCGTCGAGCACTCCGGTAAGACCGGCTGCGGCGAGCGGGTCAGCTGCGAAACGGTCCTCGCCCGAGGCGATGACCACATGTGTAACCCCCGCAAAGCCGGGGTAGCCCTCACGGGCCAACGCCACGGCCGTAGCATAACGATCAGAGCCTGATAGACGGGTCACATCGGTCGCGGGGACGGTCACCGTCGCACGACCCATCGGCGACGTGTTCCCAGCCATGTCCTTGGCCCAGTAGACGATCGAATATTCACCTGGCTCGGTGAACCTGAGCGAGGCGGTGTCTGCCGTAACGGTACCGGTCCGATCCCCCGTCCAGCTGATCTCGCGGACACCGCTCATCGCGTCGCTCGCGTGAAGCCTAAGGGTGACGGAGTCGTCGAACACCCCTCCTCCGACGTGCGAGACATCCGGGACAGTAGAGTCGACATCGAACTCGACTGTCTGCGAAGCCTCGACATTGCCCGCATGGTCGCCCGAGCGGAAGTGCAAGATGTGACGTCCATCGCCAAAGCCGACGACGTCACTCGCTCGAGTCGCTTCCGTGTCACCCTCGAACCACCACTCACTGAAGTCGACCCCCGGGCCGAAGTCTTCGGCACGGATCTCAACGGATGGCACGGTTCTATACCAGCCGAAGTCGCCATCGACCTGGGGCGGATCGAACACGGCCTCGCTGACAGGAGGCGTGACATCGTCGATGGCGAAGGTGACCGTCCGCGTGGGCTCGACGTTGCCCGCCGCATCAACGCTCCAGTACGAGAGCACGTTGCTCACCTCGGGCGTGTAGCACACCAGAGGACCTTCGTACAGAGATGCGGGGTCACCATTGATGGAGTAGTAGGTCCGGGCGACACCCGACGTCTCGTCTGTCGCCTCCAGAATGACGGTCGCAGAGTCTTCATACGATGAAACAGCATCGCTGGCCGTAACCGGAGGAGTCGTGTCGAGCCTGAGGCCGATGGTGCGGGTTGTCTCGACATTGCCCGCCATATCGACCGCACGGTAGTGAACCAGACGATCCCCATCAGGAACGCCCGTCACCACAGCACCTTGCGTCCATGTCAAGCCGTCGAGGCTCCACTCGCCGTGGCCGACGCCCGAAGCATCATCGGTTGAGTCGATCATGATCGTCGGCTGGGTCACATACCAGCCGCCCAGCCCGTCAGGGTCGAGGGGGTCGATGGTCGCAACGCTCTCCGGAGCGACCGTATCGATTCGAACGGTCGACCGCGTGACGGGACCCCACAGACCAAGAGCAGTGCGTGCCCTGACCGCTACGTGCCACTCGCCGTCCGCGATGCCGTCGAAGTGAGCAACAGTAGCGGTCACCGGCTCGCCCGCAGAGATTGCGTCAGGGTCGTCGGAGAGACTCGCAGCGTACCCGTCCAGCCCGGTGACGTGCGCCGAGGGAAGCCAGGTGAAGACAACATCGGACACGTTCGACCAGTCACCCGAATCTCCATGCGACGGCGAGGTGAATCCTGCGACTGCCGGAGCCCTGAACAGCCGCCCCGCATCCAGGCGCCCGCCGGTTGCGACCTTTCCCGTGAGCGAAGACAGCGGTGTCACCGAATCCCTGATCGCCTGTTTTAGTTCCGCCGCCGTGAGATCGGGAACCCCGGAGAGCAGCAGTGCTGCCACACCCGCCGCATGCGGCGCGGCCATCGACG
>CAYGFZ010000013.1:0-42812 GCA_964349355.1 uncultured Coriobacteriaceae bacterium
AGCCCTTCACGCACTCCTCGTCACCGCACGATCCCTACCTCGAGATCACGACACGACTGGGCGGTTCGGTCTTCAAGAACGCGCTAGAGACACTTGGCCGGGGAGATACGGTGCACGCCACTGGTCCGGCAGGTCGGTTCGCGGTTCCCGACGGGGAGTCCCGGGCCGCTCCGGCGAATCCTCGTCTTCGAGGCAGCTGACGAAGAGTGGACGGGAGAGAGAGGCTTGATCACGGCAGAGGTCGTTCAGCGGCACCTTGGTCCCGTTGCACAGCGCCTCTTCGTGGTCTCGGGGCCACCGGCGGTGGTCGATGCGATGGAGCGCGTGCTCGACGTGCTCGACGTGCCTGCAGGTAGACGGTTCGTCGAACGATTCAGCACGTCCCGAATATCCGTGTGAGGCGCGCAAAGCGGGGAGGGGTATATAGGGGACAGGTGGCGGCGAACGTCACTTGCGGCCGCAATTGACCCGACGTGATCGAACGGCAAGGGGGACACGCCATGGAGTTGATGACGAGGACGTGCAAGTTTGAGCGGATGAACGTCGAGCGGTTGTTTGCCAGGGGTTTTGTGGTGGCAGGAGGCGTGTTTTGGGTAGTCGCCGCGTTCAGTGCTGACTACTTCTACGCTCGCCTGGGCCTGGTAGAGTCACTTCCGAACGCCTTGCTCATCTTCGGCGTGACACTACTCGCCCTCGCTATCGGCTGGTTCTACGAGGTGCTCGGCTCGGTGATTCTCATGGCCGGGACAGTGGGCGGCATAGTCTGGGGAGTGATTGCGGGCTGGGAGTTCGGTGTTTGGCTCACGATGGGAGTCTTCCTCATCGCGCCGATGGCCCTTGCCGGGCTTCTGTTCTTGCTTGCCTCACGGATGCAGATGATCTGTACACTCGAGGGCCATCCGGACGTCTGAGGTTTTTCAGCACTGTGAGCGCACACACGAATGCCCCTGCAGGCTGGCAGGGGCATTCGTGGTATGAAGCGAGTCGGCAACAATCGCGGCCGACCCGGTGGGGCTCTAGCCCTCTTCGGTCACGAGCTCGACGAGCTCGATCTCGAACGTGAGGGCCTTTCCGGCAAGTGGGTGGTTGAAGTCCAGGGTCACGTCGTCACCGTCGACCTTGGTGATGGTCGCGGCGATCTGCTCACCTTCCGGACCGATAAGCTGGACGACTGCTCCCTCATAAGGGTCCTGAGCGAAGGCCGTGAAGGGCACGACCTGGATCGCTTCATCGTGGTAGGGGCCGTAGGCTTCCTCGGGGGCGATCGTGACCTCGGCGCTCTCGCCGACAGCGAGATCGGCTACAGCGTTTTCGAATCCAAGGATGACCTGGTTCGCTCCCACAGTGAATTCGAGGGGTTCGTCGCCCCTGCTCGTGTCGAACTCAGCGCCGTCCTCGAGAGTCCCGCGATAGTGGACACGGACGATGGTGCCTTCCGCGTGCGGCATGTGCTGCCACTCCTTCCTGTCGTCTTCGGCGGCACGCGGGACGCGCGGGCCGTCTGCTAACCCTACCGCAAGCGCGCGATGTTCGCGAGGTCGCCCTGACAGCGAAACTGGTAGGCCGTCTGACCGCTCAATATACCGTTTGGCAGTGGAACATACCGTTCAAGTCCGATAAGCCGCCGATGGTCTCCCGCGTCTACCGCAGATTCAGCCATACGGTACACTAGGGTCGCCTTAGCAGCTATCGCAAAGGTGGGGCGAGGGACAATGCCAGATCGATGGTGACTTCCCTCCCGGGAGTGAAAAGAGGAAGGTCAACGCGTGTATGACCTAGAAGGGGTTCTCGGACCCCCGATCATCAAGTTCGTCGAGCGACATGTTCGCTCACTCCTGACCTGGGACATACTGGTCTTCTTTCATCGTAACCCCAATGCGGTGCTCGATGCCGCTGGCCTTGCCTCGCGACTGGGGCGCAGGAGTGAAGAGGTCGACCCCGAGGTCGAAGCGTTGTGCGAGGGTCACATCCTTCAGTGTGCCGGTGGACTGATCAGATACCGGCCGACCCCCGAGATGCGGCAGACGATCGCAGCCTTCGTCGAGGCGTGCCAGGATCGGAGTCGACGACTCGCCCTCATCGCCCTGGTCCTCCACAAGATCAACCCGAACACTCAGGCGTAGAGCCGCGCTCCTCTAGAGATGTTCAGAGACGTTCGTGCCGAGACTGTCTGGATCCACTACCTCGACGATCGCGCGACCACTGGCGGCCAGCGCCTCCTCGAGGGGCTCCGCGACACGCATCCCGGATGAGTCCCAGAGCACCCGGACGACCGGTTCCAAGACATCCTCGCCGGGCTTCGCCACCACGGCGACCGTGTGGTCGCTTAAGCGCACCAGCGAACCCACCGGGAACGCTCCCATCGCCCGCGCGAAGAGGCGTGCGTACATCGGGTCGTGCAGGGTGCCGGCCTCCCTCAGGAGTTGCACGATCGCCCGGTCGGGGGTGAGTGGCTCTCCGGCGTGCGGATGCACCAGGTTATCGTAGCGGTTCGCGATCGCCACCATCCTGCTGAACGGATGCGGTACGTAGTCGGCTGCGCGCTCGGGAAAACCGGATCCGTCGACGTGCATGTGATGTTCGTAGGCTACGAGCATCGGCGTCCGATCCTCATCGGGCAGGCTGCCGAGGATCTCCGCGCCTACCGCGGGATGCGCGAGGTGCATCGCTTCGAACTGCGCCGGGTCCGACGCGTTGAACGCCGTCTTGCCGATGTCGTGGGTAAGGGCTGCACGACCGAGCAGGGATAGGCCCTCCTCGGGAAGTCCGATCTCCCGGCCCAGGGTGAGGGTGTGGATCATGACGTTGACCGAGTGGAAGAGCCCGCGCTCGCCGGTGTCTTGAAGTGTTGCGAGCCCCATGACGGCCGCCGGGTCGTCGGCGAGCCGACCGATGATCCCGGCGACGACACTCTCGGCGACTCCGAGGTCAGGGAGTTCACCGTCGCTTACGTGCGTCGCCATGACTCCGATCGCACCGGTGAGCCTGCGGTAGAGCGCCCGATCCTGTTCCCGCTGGCGCTCACGTTCCGCACGGTCTTCACTCTCATCGGCCAGGAAAGCGACGCTCACCGTGGAGACGCCACGCGACTCGAGCTGCGCCTTGATGTCGATGTCCGGTCCGGGGCGCAGGCCGAGGACCTCGACAAGCCCTATCGCGTCATCACGCGAGAAGCCGGGGTGGATACTCAGCGATTCAAGCCCTCTGGATTCGAACGCTTCAGCGATCGCGCGCACTCCGGGTACGTCAGCGGGCAGGACGCTGCTCTCGTGGTACAGGCGACCCTGATAGAGGTTGAGGACGAACGGCCCGTCCGTCGTCGAAGACCCGGTCGCGGTGACGAGCGCGTCGATCGCTTCGACGAAGGCCGGATGGGCGACGGGATAGAGTTGTGTGGCTTTGCGGCCAGCTGCGATCGCTGCTACGACGGCGACGGGGGAGGCGCTCATCACGAGCCTCCCTTCTGGCCCTGGATCTTGAGCGCTTGCCGCGCGAGCTGCTGTACTTCCGTGAAGTGCCCACGCTTGATGAGCGCTCTGCGGGAAGCGAGGGCGTTGAGAGCGGTAAGGGCCGCGGGTTCCTCGCTCCGCGCGAGCGCGCCGATAATCTCTCGACCGAGAAGGAAGTCGTTACCATCAAGGTCGAGTTCGTTCAGGCGCTCTGCGAGCAGCGCGGCCGCGCCGGGAGTTCGATGTTTGCCCATCGCGCGCACGGCGATAATCGAGACGTCGATGCTCGCGTCGCGCACCATCGATGTCAGGAGCTGCACGGCACCGGGCGTCCCTGCCGAGGCAAGCCCTGCGGCGACCTCGCGCCGGGACTGCTCATCGGCGCGCCGGGCCGCTTCGGCGATGCGCTCGTTGAAGCGGGGCTCGTCAGTGGCGGCGAGCTCGTGCACGGCTGCCTGGAGCTGGTGCCAGGGTAGCGTCGGGATGGCCGCTGCGATCAGGCCGGGAAGCTTCCTGCCGAGAAGATCTTTCGCGGTAGCGACCCCCCTCTCGCCCCGGGTGAGCGCGACCGCGAGCAGGGGTCCTCCGGAGGAGCCGGGGGCAACGTTTGTGAGCGTCCGAGCGTCCGCGATGAGGCCGGGATCCGCCTCGACAGCGGCGATGAGCGCTTCGGCGGTGCGTGGCGACAGTGCGCTGTCGATCGCAGTCCTGAGTCGATCGGCCAGCTCGGGCCACGGTTGCCCGGTTCGCGAACCGCGGTCGGCGAGCTCCCGGATCACCTGTGTCGCGACATCGAGTCGACCACCTTCGATCAGTCGCGGGACCATGGCGGCAAGGGAATCGGCACTGCGAACGTAGAGTTCGAAGTCGTTCTGCTGGTCGAGAAGCACGAGCATCGCCCGGACCCCGGCGGCATCCGACGAGCGGACCTCGGTCTGTGTCGCCTCCCGGACCTGGCGGATGTCCTCGTCGTCGAGCGAGAGGGCTCGTGCGACCGCTCCGTAGAGTTCGGTTCGGGGAAGGGCCGTCTCGGGCTCGGGGGAGGTGCGGACTTCGAGCATGTGATCGAGGAAGTGGGCTTCCTTTTCCGTGTGACCCGCCGAGGCCAGTGCGTCTTGGATCTGCGTTCGAATCTCAGAGACGCGCTGTTGGAGAGGGAGGTGTGTGAGAGCGTTGGAGAGCGAGAGCATGTTCTCTCCGTAGACCCCGCCGCAGAGAACATCCGCGATCTCGCCGCCGCCCATGTTCGAGAAACTCGCGCGCGCCAGTTCGTGGATCGGCCCTGGATCCATCGCGCAGCCGAGCACAGCATCGCGTACCTCGCGTCCCTGCGATCGGAGCGCCTCTGCGATGTTGGCGGCAAGTGTGGCAGCACCGGCGGTACCGGCTGCGTTCGCGAGTTCGCTGAGCCCCTCGGCGAGCCCGGCAGGGTCGCCTGCTGCCGCTGCGGCCAGCCACGCGGCCAGCTTATCCGTGTCGGCGGCGAGCTCACGAAGGAAGTCTTGTGCCGTCTCGCCGAGCTCGAGGACGCCGGCAGAGACGACGGAGAGCGCGACTTCGGCCACGCGCACCCCCTCGGCCCCCTCGGCGGCCAGAAGTGTCGCCAGACCACCGGAAGCGTGGACCTCTGAGGGCTCCTGGCCTATCAGGTCGAGCAGGGTCACAAGGTCTTCGGCGGGACACCCGGGGAGCACGTCGAGCTCGGCTACCCCGTGTGCGCGGAGGGTATCGGCGAGGTCGGAGACACCCGGGGCTCCCTCGGCAAGGGGTGTTCCGTCGAGATCGAAGCCCGTCCGACCGACGACGAGCGGGAGTACCGAACGGGTGGCGACCGCGGACCGGAGTGCTGCGATCGCGTCATCGATCGATTGGCGAGGGATCGGGCTGGTGGGGGGGTACAGCCTGAGCGCCTTTGCTGCCGAGGCGATGGCGCGAACCGCAGATTCGGCAGAACGTGACTCTACACTTGCTTCCACGAAGACCCTCCCTCCGGGTTACGTGATGGCGTCAGGCGAAGAGGCATACTCTGTTATTACTGTCGGCTCCTGGTAATCTTAACCTTATGGGCAACTACACGGTCGAGATTCTCTTCGTTCTCGTACTCATCGCATTGAACGGCTACTTCGCGGCCTCCGAGATCGCGCTTATCAGCGTGCGCAAAGCGGCCCTGAGAAGCAAGGCTCAGCAGAACGTCCCCGCAGCTCAAGCCGCGATCGAGTTGACCGACGATCCATCGAGGCTGCTTGCAACGATCCAGATCGGGATCACGATGGTGGGCTTTCTTGCGTCTGCGACCGCCGCGGTGAGCCTCGCGTCTCCGCTTGCCGACTGGCTGCGCTCCTTCGACAACACCTGGCTTTCGAGCGTCGCGCAGGGGTTGTCCATCTTCCTCGTCACTCTCGTGATCGCCTACGTGACTCTTGTCTTCGGGGAACTGGCGCCCAAGCGGCTCGGACTGCAAAGAGCCGAAAGCGTGACCTTTCAGGTCTCCCGGACGATCCTGTTCATGGCGCGGCTCCTGAGTCCAGCCGTGTGGCTCCTTGCCCGCTCAACCGACGTGGCGGGTAGGCTGCTCGGCGTGAAGGGGCGTGGCGGTCAGGAGGGCGTGACCGAAGAGGAGATCAAGCTGCTCGTGACCGAGCAAGGTACGCTTCTTGATGAGGAGAAGCGGATGATCCACGAGATCTTCGAGCTCGGCGATACGGTGGCCCGGGAGGTCATGGTCCCTCGCGTCGATGTGGAGTTCCTCGAAGATACCGCTACCGTCGGCGAGGCGCTCGAGACGTTCCAGGCACATGGATTCTCGCGCCTTCCTATCGTTCACGAGGACGCTGACCGGGTTGTGGGAGTGGCTCTGCTCAAGGACCTCGTCGGTCCGGCCGCCGAGGGGCGCCTTGATGAGTCCATCACCGTCTACCAGCGGCCGCCGGTCTTTGTCCCCGAGACCAAGCCGATCCTTCCGCTGCTCTCCGAGATGCAGCGGTTGCGCAACCACATGGCGATCATCGTCGACGAGTACGGCGGTACGGCGGGCATCGTGACCATCGAAGATATCGTCGAGGAGATCATCGGTGAGGTCGTCGATGAGTTCGACCCCGAACGGCGCTTCGTCACTCAACTCGGTCCCGGCCGCTGGGTCCTCGACGGGCGCCTGCCGGTCGAAGATGCGCGGGAGATGGGCCTGCCGGTCGAAGAGTCCGACGAGTACGAGACGATCGCGGGATGGATGCTCGTGCGACTCGGGCATATACCCGTTCCGGGCGAGCGGGTAGAACATGAAGGTGTCGTCTTTCGGGTACAAGCGGTGCGTCGACGCAGGATCGCTCGTGTGCTCGTGACGAAAGAAGAGATCGACGCAGGGACTCTCAGTACCGAGGAGCAGTGATGACCGGGAGCAAGACACTGTATCGAAGCAGGGACGAACAGATGGTCGGCGGAGTGTGTGCAGGGATCGCTGACTACTTCGAGATCGACCCCACCATCGTCCGACTCATCGTGGTGTTCCTGGTGCTGGTCAGCAACGGGGCAATCATCGTCGCCTACATCGTGCTGTGGGCGGTTGTCCCGGAGGAACCCCTGGAGTCCATGCAAGGAGGGAGGATCGTCATGCCCGAAGAGACTGGATCGGCGCCGTCGAACCGGCCCGGGCCCGACAGCTCGCCACCACCACTTCCGCCGGGGGCCACTCCGCCGGCTTCGGCCCCCGGGCCGACAGCGGCCCCGTTGCCCCGGACCACTCCGCCTCCCGTACCGGGACGGCCGGGACGAGGATCTGTCTGGCTCGGTGTGGCGCTCATCTTCGTGGGCGTCGTTCTCCTCGTCCAGATGCTCGTACCCGCCCTCTCCTTGTGGCAGTTCTGGCCGGTGGTCATCATCGTTGCCGGACTGCTGATCATCTTCAGGCGGGGGAGGTGAGACCGTTGAGCATCAAGCGGATACTCGAAGGTGTGACTCTGGTATTGATCGGTGCGATCCTCCTGCTCAACACCACCGGCCAGCTGTCGTGGTCCGTGTGGTGGTCAGTGTTGAGCCTGTGGCCGCTGCTGCTGGTCGCGGCCGGTCTGGATATCGTCGCCAAGGGACTGGACACCGAGTGGCTCCGGGTGCTTTCGAGTCTGCTCGTCATCGCTGGCATAGTCGTCGGGGCGTTCGTGCTGCCGGTCGCCGGGGGCCCGTTCGGGATCGGCTGGATGGCCGACAGCGCGGGGAGCGACTTCGATGTCGCCACCGGGCGGCCTGCACGCGTGACGGAGGGGACCGCTTCCATCCGCGGAGGTGCAGGAACCTACACGGTGCTCGCGGGATCCGCGGGCGACCTCGTCCGGGTGAGCGGGCGCACCCCCTTCGGCGAGCCGAAGATCGACGCCGACATCTCCGGTAGTTCTGCCGATGTCCGGGTCAGTGCCCCGGAGGGCGTGACTGTGTGGATGCCGCACATGCGCGGCGCCACGACTGCCGAGGTCGCGCTCTCGCCCGAGGTCGTGTGGGATATCTCGATCGATACAGGCGCCGTCGACTTCACGGCTGATCTCGCCGGTATCGTAATCTCGGAGCTGCAGATGCGCTCCGGGGTCTCAAGCGCGCTTGTCGTCCTTGGCGAGGAGTACCCGGCCGGGCGCGAGGTACCGGTGCGGGTGAGGGGCGGGGTCTCGAGCTTCACGCTCGAGGTGCCTCGCGGCGTGCCGGTCCGTATCGAGGCCGAGGCAGGCCTTTCGAGTGTCGACGTCGATCGCAGGGTCCCGCGTATGAGCGGTGACGGGCGCGTGTGGCAGACCGACGACTGGGGACGCGGCGGGTACGATATCCGGTTCGAGGCGGGAGTGTCCAGCGTAACAGTGAAGACATACTGAGCCTGCACGCGATGCGGTGTGGAAGGAGTGAAAGGCCGTCGTGAGTGAGCATGAGCCGCCGGGCGGCAGCCGACCCGAGACGCGGGCGATCTACGTCGTCATCGGAGGCCTGCTGATCGTGGTCGGTCTGGGCCTGTTGGCCGGGATCCCCGTGTTCGGCTGGTCATGGGGAGCGCTCCCCGAGTTCGTTCGGGACCTGCGCAGGATCGGGTGGCCGCTCAGCGTCGTACTTCTGGGCGTGCTCGTGATCGTCTACAGCCGAAGGCCAGGCGCGCGCCTGCCGTCAAAGGAAGCCCGCCTGACGCGATCGCGCGACACAAGGATGGTCGCCGGAGTCTTCGGTGGGCTGTCGGACTACTTCAGTGTCGATGTGACCGTGCTGCGCGTCGGCTATCTGGCGTTCGCATTCCTCTTCGATGTCTGGGTCCCGCTGATCATCGCCTACATCGCGGCATCGATCATCGTCCCCCAAAAGGCGCAGGCGCCCTCCCCGGACGTGCCCGCGCCACCTCGCGGCGGGTGACGGCGTGTCATCGCCTGAGCCGGCCCGCGCGACACGGCCGGGAGACGTGATCGACGCCCACTGCCACCTGTTCGCAATCGCGATCTTCGAGGAGTATGTCGCGGCCCACCCCGAAGGCGCGCCGCGATTCCGCCAGGCGCTGAGAGAGCGTAAGTTCGGCAAGCGAGGCGAGACGATCCCCGACCTCGATCCCGGCGAGATGGCGGCCTGGTACGTGCGACGTCTCGAGGCTGCCGGGATCGCGAAGGCGCTCGTCGTCTCCGTGGTGCCCGATTCTGAGTACACACGTCACTTCATCGCTGCCGCCAACGGCCACGTTCACGCGCTGTGCAACATCGATCCCCACGAGCCGGGTGCGCCCGAACTGCTCGAACGCGAGATGGAGGCAGGCTTTCGTGGCGTGAAACTCCTACCCGTCAACAGATGCTTCCGCCTGTCCGACCCGTCGTGCCGACCCTTCTTTGAGAAGGCCGCAGAACTCAAAGCTCCGATGATCGTGCACTACGGGGTGACGGTGGATCCCGGCGGGGACCTGCGCTATGCCGACCCGATCGACCTGTCTCCGGTCGCCCGTGACTTTCCCGAGATCACCTTCGTGATCGCACACTTCGGCGCGGGATACCTCGATTCCGTGCTCAAGGTGGCCTACCAGTGCGGCAACATCGCGGTCGACTCCTCGGGCACGAACAACTGGATAGATTCGATGCCTTATCCGATGACGCTCGCACAGGTCTTCCAGCGCTCCATCACCGCTCTCGGGCCCGAGCGCGTCTTGTTCGGAACGGATTCCGGCACGACCGGTCCGTACCGCGAATGGATCGCTTATCAGCAGCGACAGATACTCGTGGAGATCGGGTTGCGGGATGAGGACCGCGACCTGGTGCTCCGGGGCAACGCTTTGCGCATCTTCGATCTGGACAGGTGAGAGATATGGCCGAGGCCAATGGCGGGGTCAAGCCCGCGCGTGACTACGATCAGATGGTCGACTGGGGTAAGCGGCTCGCCCGCGAAGAGCCGTTCTTTCGCGAGCTGTTCGAGGGCATCAGGGTGCGGCGACTAATCGATGTCGGATGCGGGAGCGGCCAGCATGCGATCATGTTCGCCGGCTGGGGGCTCGACGTCACGGGAGTCGACCCGAGCGAGTCGATGCTTGCTCAGGCACGCGACAACGCGGCAGCTGCGGGCGAGACGGGTGTGCGCCTCATCGAAGGCGGCTTCGGCGAAATCGAGGGTCTCCTCGGCGGGGGGTGGGACGCGGTCATCACGCTGGGTAACGGTCTGCCGCATGTCGACGGAGCGGATGGCCTTGCGAAGACACTTGCCGACTTCGCGGCCGTACTGCGGCCGGCCGGCGTGGTGGTGCTGCACCTCCTCAACCACGCGCGGCTGATCGATCGCAATATCCGCCTCCTGCCGGTCGCCCTTCGCGAGACCTCCGGCGGCGACAGGATCTTTCTCAAGGTGCTCGACTACGTCGAGGGCGGGATCATGTTCGACTTTGTGACGCTGACGCGCGACCCGGATCCGGGTCCGGGCGAGGACAACACATTCACCTACGACGACCCGGCCGAGACCGGGTGGCACCTGCGTTCGCGGCGCTCGGTACACACAGCGTTGCCGATCGAGCTGCTCGCAGGCGCGCTCGCACGAGCCGGCTTCGTGGATGTGCGCGCGTACGGGGATCACACCGGCCGGGAACTCGATGTCAGCACCGACGAGTCGGTGATAGTCGTCGCACGGCGCGCCTGACGAGAGCGGACTACGGGTGGGCGACTTCAGCGACCAGTCCCGGACCGAGGAGACACCTGACCTGGCGCGCAGCATCGCACGCACCTACCGGAGATGTGGGGGGCGGAAGCCCGAGACGCTCGGATTTCCTGTAGAGAGCCGCGTAGACGTGGCAGAGCGGGATGCCGGCGACGTTTTGAAAGCACTGGTCGAGATCGACCTCGGCGAGATGGCTCTCGATGTTGTAGGCGCCGGCGCAGCCGAGAAGCTCCCCGCGGGCGACCCACGCGTCGATGTCTTCGAACGTGAGGTCGCGCATCCGCACAGGCGTGATCACGGCGAACGTCTCGGGCGAGGTGTCCCCGGAGGCGAGCAGGGCGACGCCGGTCGCCACGCGGTGTATGCGACCGGAAAGCCCGGTAAGCATGCGCCGGGCCTCGTCGAGATCGGACGGCTTGCCGAGGATCCGGGAGTCGTGTAGCACGACGGTGTCAAAAGCGATGACCGGCCCCTCGAAGTCAGCTTCCCGTGCCGCCGACGCCTTGTCCGCAGCAAGTGCGGCGACGAGAGCTCCGGGGTTGGCCGCAAGCGGGGAGTCGAGGTCCTCCGCGGTCGATGTCGCCGTGCAGGAGTAGGGGAGTCCCAGCATCGCGAAGAGCCGCCGTCGGCGGGGAGATGCCGAGGCAAGCGCGATGTGGGTGTCCGGGTCGGTGGCCATCGCCGCGATGATACCATCGCGCAACGCGGCGGAGTGCCTATAATGGGGTGTCTGACCATGCCTGGCCGCCCACGGGAGGAGTCCGGTGTCCCGTCCGAACGACGCACAAGCGGTTCCCGCCGCGGTCGAGCGGTTCGTCAAACAACTCGTGATCACCCACAAGGCGGTTGCGCTCTACCCCGCCGCGAGTTCGATTCCCCGCGAGAACGCAGCCGACGCGGTCGCTCTTCTCGACGCGGTCCTGGCCGAGACGTCCGATATGCGCCTGGTCGTCTGCAAGAACGCGCTGCTCTTCGAGGGGATGCCTGTCTTTCCCGACCGACCTGCCTTCATAGGCTTCGCCCAGGAGCTCTACAATCGCACCATCTCCGAGGTCCGCTTTCACGCCGGAGTGAACATCGAGTCGTTGGTGTCGTTCCTCGGCGTGTTGAGGATATCGGTCGAGGAGCTCCGTGCGACCGGAGGGGCGTCATCGCGCCTCTGGGACAGCGGCGTCGATGCGATCACGCTCATCGAGGCTTCGACGATGGTGATCGATCAGGATGAGGACGCCGACACTGAAGGCCCCGAGGCCGACGATTGGCCGCCCGATCAGCTGGCTATCGACGCCATGCTTGCCGCAGCCGGAGCCGGTTCGCCGCGAGACCGCCGCGTGTTCGTGCGAACCGTTCTCGATTCTGAGGTCGCCTCGGCCTACCTTGCGCGGGCCTTCGCCCGGCACAGCGGTACCCCGCTCGAGGCGGCACGGGACATCAATATCGCCGGGCTCGCGCGTGCCGCGGACATCGACGCCGGCGAGCGTCGGTCCGAGGCGCTCCAGTCCCTTGCGAGTGCCATAGTCGGGCTCGAACCCGAGCAACGCCACGCGCTCGTCACGGCTGCGCTGCTGCCGGAGTCACGAACCGACGAGTCGGCGGCAGCGCTCGTGCGCCAACTCGGCGTGGATGCGGTCTGCCGCGCGCTTGTTGAAGGAGTCAACGCCAGTGAGGTCTCCACGGACGCCCTGGCGCGCGCGCTTCGCAACTTGACACTCATCTCGTTGGCGGGACGTGGCGAGGTCCTCGACGCGGCGGGAGCCGCTATGCGATCCGCAGGCTTCGAGGAGGGGGCCGTGAACTCGGTGCTGGAGGCAGTCGCGCCGAAACGCCTCATCGTGCGCTCTGATGCCGAGTCGTCCGAGATCGGGCAGCCCGCCGAATTGATCCTTGAACTTCTCGATGCGGCGCCATCGGTGCCCGGTCGGGGCGATGAGGATCCGGGGCTGTCGGCGCTTCGCGACGAGGCGCGGGCCGGTGTCACCGACGGAGATGTGATGGGTGCGCTGGTCACATTGGCGACCCTGGACGGTGGCGCGCGGGACTTCTCCCGGGCGATGGACGACCTCGAGGAGGGCCTCGAGTTGCTCATCGACAAGGGAGAGTTCGAAGTCGCAGCGGATGCTGCCGAATCTCTCATCCGGGCTGCGTCCGAGGCCCCCGGGGAGAGGGGAGAGAGGTTCTCTCAGGCGGTTTCGCGGCTGGCGGGGGCCGACGAGATGCGCACTGTGCACAAAGCTCTGCGCCTGTACCGGAAGGGGTCTCCCGAGCACTCTGCCTGTCTTCGGCTTCTGGGGGCACTCGGGACCCTTGCGATCGACCCGCTGCTAGAGGTCCTTGCCGATGAGCCCGACATGTCTGTGCGCAAGTCGCTCGTCGAGTTGATCTCGACGATCGCTGACCGCCATATCGAGGAGGTCGGGGAGCGGGTGACCGACTCGCGATGGTACGTGGTCCGTAACGTCGTCTCGATCCTGGGGGCGACCCGGAGGGCCGACGTGCTTCCGTTCCTCGGCAGGACGGTCCGTCACTCAGATGCGCGCGTTCGTCGCGAGACCATACGTGCTGTGGCGGGGATTACTGATGCGCTGGTGGCACCGATGCTCGTCTCGGCACTCGACGATGCGGACGGACAGAACGTCCAGCTTGCCGCACGCTACTTGGGGAGCCTCCGACTTCCCGGTGCGATCAGGGCGCTCGAGCGCGTTGCTCTCGGCGAGGGTAGGGGCAATCGTGACCAGGGGCCGCGGATCGAGGCTATCGAGGCTTTAGGGTCGATCGGTTCGACCGAGGCGATCCCGACACTCACAGCCCTGACGGCTCGCAAGCGTCGGCTCGGCCATGGTCGCAACCGGGGGCTTGCCCCCGCGGCCGAGTCGGCGTTGGCCGCAATCGTCGCGCGTAGTGCGGAGGAGGGGCGATGAGCGAGCTTGATCGACAGGCGCGTACGACCGGCGGGAAGTACTCCGCCAACCAGTTGCGACGCGTGCGCGACCTGCTCACCCGGATCTACGCGGCTCGCAGGGCCGCGCGCTTCTACCCCGCCGACCACGAGGCCACACAGGCTGCGATCGCCGATCTCAAGGCGGTGATCGACCGCTTCCACGACGAGGGGACCGACGTAGCACTCAGTTTCTACGAGGACGAGGTCGTCTTCGGCGACCAGGTGATGCCGCAGGAAAGCATCCTGTTCGACCAGCTTATCCGTGAGATGATCTCGATCGGTGTCGGCAGTCTCGAATTCCTGCAGGGACTTACCGCCCCGGAGCTTGTCCGGGCGATCGCGGTGCTGGCGGCGGATCCTGCCGAAGCAGAACGCCATGCCGGGATCCTCCGGATGCTTGATGAGGCGGAGCTGAGACATGTCCGGGTCGGCAAGGTTCGTGCGATCGAGCGCGAGCGGCCCGACGGCGATGAGATCGAGCGATCGCGAGTCGTGTATCGGGGCGCCCTGGAACTGCTCCGGGAGATGGATGACATCATCCGGCGGAATCGCACCCCTGCGTCCGGGCGGATCAAGGGTGTCGTCCGGGGGCTGACGGAGAATGTGCTCGAGAACCGCGAGGCGATGCTGGAGCTCACGGGCCTGAAGGACCACGACGAGTACACCTTCTATCACTCCGCGAACGTCTCGATACTCTCGCTTGCCCTTGGGTCCATGATCTCGGACGACACGCGCTTCCTTTCCTCTCTCGGTGCCGGCTCACTCCTGCACGATGTCGGCAAGATGTCCATCAGCGCAGAGGTGCTCAACAAGCCGGGTGTCCTGACTCCCCGGGAGTGGGATGAGGTGCGGCGCCATCCGGTCTCCGGAGCCCGCACAGTCTCCGGTATCCCAGGCCTCGACAAGTCCGCGATCGTTATCGTGCTCGAACACCACATGCGCTTCGACGGGACCGGGTATCCGACGCGCACCTCGAGCGCCGGGCAGCATCTCGCGTCACGTATCGTCGCTGTTGCCGATGCCTACGACGCGATGACTTCGCGACGCTCATACAGCGACGCTCGCCCCCAGGAAGAGGCCATGGAACTTCTCGCGCGCAGTATGGGGACGGCGCTCGATCCCGGGCTCGTGCGGCTTTTCGTGAACATGATGGGTCTCTATCCGCCCCGTTCCGTGGTACGGTTGTCAGACGGAGTGACCGCAGTGGTCGCGCGTCCCGGAACCGGAGGGCCGGCATCTCCCGTGGTGCGGGTGATCGCTTCGGCCAGTGGCGAGATGGTCGAGCCCTATCGACTCGATCTGGCTCAAGACGGCTCGCCAGCTATCGTGAGAACCATCGATCCGTGTGATCTCAACATCGACATCGACGAATACCTCCGAAACGGGGACTAACTCCCCGACGAGCTTTTCGGAGGCGTCACCCCGACTCCCTTTCGACAGAGAGGATGTGGCCGACACAGTGTCTGCTCCCAGCGCCCGACGTCCGCGTGCACTCACCATCATCGTGCTCGTGGTTCTATTCTTCGGCCTGCCGTTCATGGCATGGTTGGCAACGTCTTTGACCGACTACCTGTGGTTCGTTGACCTCGGCCAGCGTGAGGTCTTCACGACCATGCTGCTCAGCCGGGTCGTCACCGGTGCGAGTTTCGCGGTCGCAGCGTTCTTGTTGTTCTTCATCAACGCGCGGATCGCCCGCTCGATGGCGCCCCGTGCGGTGCTCACGCCGGTCGCCCCCGCCGACGGTCCGCCGCAGCTCGAGGACTTCGTCGTCCAGCTCCGGGGTACGATCGGCCCCATCGTCGACAAAGTGGTGTTGTGGACCTCGGCGGGATTCGCGCTGCTGCTCGGACTCGGGATGTCCACCAACTGGGACATCATGCGTCTCGCGCTCGCGGCGGTGCCCTTCGGCGAGATTGATCCGCAGTTCGGGCTCGATATCGCCTTCTACGTGTTCACGCTTCCTGCCCTACGGACTATCGTGGATTGGCTCACGCCCTTGCTGGTGATGGTTGCCGTCTACACGGCTGCCGTGCACCTTGTCGACGGTGCGATCCAGCCGTGGGCGCGCCTCAAGGGTTTTGCGCCCCACGCCAAGGCGCATCTTTCGGTACTCCTCAGCCTGATCATGGTAAGCAAGGCGTTCGACTACTACCTGCGCATCTTCGAGCTCAACTTCTCGGCTCGCGGTCAGGTCACCGGTGCTTCGTTTACGGATGTGAACGCACAGATCCCCGCGCTGAGTATCCTGATCGCCATCGCAGTCATCTCGGCCATCACACTGATTGTGAACATCCGCTTCAGGGGCTGGCGCCTCCCCATCATCGCCGTTGGAGTGTGGGTCGGCGCCTCGCTGCTTGCCGGCAACGTCTATCCGAGCCTCATCCAGCAGTTCCGGGTCGCCCCGAACGAGGCGGCTGCCGAGGAGCCATTCATCGCACGCAACATCGAGGCGACACGTCGGGCATACGATCTCGATGACGTCGTGTCACGCCCCTTCCCTGCGTCGGAGACACTGAGTGCCGAGGGCGTGGTCGAGAATCAGGAGACGCTCGACAACGTTCGTCTGTGGGATCCCAACATCGCCGCGCAGACCTACCGGCAGCTGCAGATTATTCGCACGTATTACGAGTTCGTCGACGTCGACATCGACCGTTACGAGGTCGACGGGCGCATGCGCCAGGTTCTTGTCTCGGCACGCGAACTCGATACCTCTCAACTCGCCGAGCAGGCTCAGACCTGGCTCAACCTGCATCTTGTTTACACGCACGGCTATGGACTCGTTATCAGCCCGTCGAACGAGTCTGACTCGCGTGGGCTCCCGAACTTCTGGGTCGGCGACATACCCCCGGAGTCGATCGAGGGCCTTGAGGTCGAGCAGCCAGCCATCTACTTCGGTGAGATGACCGACGACTACGTGGTCGTCAATACGGGGATCGCTGAGTTCGACTATCCGGTTGGCGATGGCCGTGCCGAGACTTTCTATGAGGGCGAGGCCGGCGTCGAGGTCGGCTCGTTCGCCCGCCGGGCGGCGTTTGCATTGCGCTTCGGAGCTCCACAGATTATGTTCAGCGAGTACATCAAGCAGGACAGCCGCGTCCTTTTCGATCGCGAGATCCGCACGCGTGTGAACAAGATCGCACCCTGGCTGACGCTTGACGAAGATCCGTACCCGGCACTCGTTGATGGCCGGATCTTGTGGGTCATCGATGCATACACGTCTTCAGACCGGTATCCGTACTCGCAGTACTACCGCGGGGTCAACTATCTGCGCAACTCGGTCAAGGTCACCGTGGATGCGTACGACGGCACCACGACGCTTTGGGGCTTTGACACGGAGGATCCCATCCTTCAGGCGTGGAGCGAGGTCTTCCCCGGCCTCATCACCGCCGAGGAGGAGATCCCCGATGAGCTCCGCAGCCACTTCCGCTATCCGGAGACTCTCTTCAGTCTGCAAGCCGAGGTCTACAAGACCTACCACATGACCGATCCGCGGGACTTCTACAACAAAGAGGACGCCTGGGAGTTGCCGGGCGAGCGCGAGGGCAATCCGATGGATCCCTTCTACGTTCTTATGCGACTCCCCGGTGAGGCCACCGAAGATTTCCAGATGATCCAGCCATACACACCTCGCAATCGCGACAACATGATCGGGTGGATGTCGGTGAAGTCCGACCCTGCCGACTATGGGAGGCGGGTCGTCTACACCTTCCCGCAGGGCCGGGTGCTGCTCGGCCCGGAGCAGGTAAGCGCGCGCATCAACCAAGACGACGTGATCGCACCGCAACTCACACTGTGGAGCCAGCGCGGAAGCGAAGTCATCTTCGGCACTATGCTCGTGGTCCCGCTCGAAGACTCTGTGGTCTACGTGCAGCCCCTCTACCTGCAAGCCGAGCAGACCGCCATTCCTGAGCTCGTCCGCGTGCTCGTGATCTACGCGGACAAACTGGAGATGGCGACCGATCTGGAAGCAGCGCTTTTGGCGGTCTTCGGAGAGCGTCCGGTAGACGCGCCTGAGCCGGGCGAACCCGGAATCCCGGCCGATGCCGCACGGGCGAGCCAGCTCTACGAGCAGGCGATCGAGGCTCAGCGCACGGGCGACTGGGCGACTTACGGGCGCCTGATCGAGGAGCTCGGGCAGGTGCTGCAGGAACTCGTCGGGCCGGTCGTCCCTCAGCCGTCCGCAGAGGTGACACCCACGCCGTAGGGCTATAGGCAGGCGAACCAGGCGGTATACCCGCCTGGTTCGCCTGCCTCCCCGGCCGTTACTCTCCGGTTACGAGAAACTAGCGAGTAGACACTCACTCTGTTATAGTCCCTTCTTGTTGCTTGAACCAGAAGGCATCTGCAGGGCGTTGCGGCCGCACGACGATCGGGGTGGCCGCGAGGACCGACGCCCGGGGTGCACGATGAACCCGATCGGACCGGCCGGGTCCGTGCCGCAAGAGGCGCGGGCGACCGAGAATCACACACGCACGTGAGGTCCACGCCAACAGCATACTTGTGCTCGTGGCATAAGGCGGCGGCCGTTCGGCCCCCTTAAGCCGGTGCGAGGCAGTATCGTCTCTTTCCTTGTTGCACTACCGCCCAGGGGATACCCCTGTGTCCTCAACGCCTCCGCGCCCGCCGTCTGTCCTGTATCCGGACCCGGAGGTTCAATTGAGGTCACACAAGAAGATCATGGTCCATGTACTCGCGGTGTTCGGTACCGTGGGGACCCTCGCGCTGACCGTCGCCGTGCTGTTCGCAGCCGGGGTGGTCCCTGTCCACGTTGCCGACGCGGCACCGGCGGATATTCCTTCTGACACACTGGGCGTCGGCCTACGCATCGCCTCACTCGGCGGAGCCGAAGAAGGCGACCTCACCGGCAAGGTCGCGGTCGCGGACTCGCAGTTGCCGGAGTCGATGCTCGAGTCCGGCACGCGTGTGCAGGCACCGCTTCCCAAGCCTAAGCCCAAGCCTGCGCCCAAGACCGTTGCGAAGCCCGCCGCGACTCCCACTCCCAGCCGTTCCGGTGATGACGGTGCGTGGCAGTCGGCCAAGGCTTCCTGGTACGGTCCCGGCTTCTACGGTCGCACGACCGCAAGTGGGGCCGTACTCACCCAGGGCATGATGAACGTCGCACACAAGACGCTGCCCTTTGGCACGCGGATCCAGTTCGAGTACAACGGGCGCACCGCCACCGCGGTGGTCAACGACCGCGGCCCGCACGTGGCCGGGCGCGTGTTCGACCTCGGCCCCGGCACCGCCAGTGCGCTTGGTTTCGGCGGCGTCGCCACGGTCAAGTACCGCATTCTCGGCAGGTAGCTTGCTATGCGGCGCCATCCGGCGCCGTCCGTACGATTCTCGATCGGAGCCGGTCCTCCCGGGCCGGCTTCGTCTCTTTGGGGTACCTTAATACGTGTCGCGGCAATGGTGAGTGCCAGAGCCGCGGTATGCTGACCGAAACACCGACTCGACGGAGGTGAACCCGATGACCGAGGAGCCCGGGGCGGGCCACGTGCCGGAGGAGCGCACTGTCGCGCAAGCTGCGGCCGACCTGCTGCAGACGCTCGTCGACTGGCTACGCCAGGAAGCCGAAGCGATAGTGCGCGACAAGATCGTCGGGCCGCTGCAGCGGCTGGGACTGACGATCGTCTCCGGGATTGCAGCGGCTACGCTGCTCGTGTTCGGCCTCGGCTTCATCGCCGTAGGGCTGTTGCTGCTGCTTGCGCAGTGGCTCACCTGGCCCGGGGCGCTGCTCGCCATCGGCGCTGTGTTCGTGCTCGGTTCGGTGATCTTCACCGTCCTGAAGATGAAGAACATACAGCGATGAACACGGGAGGGGAACATGCCTGAGCGCACGCTCACCGTCGACGACGTCAAGCACCGGGCCGAGGAGGTCCGAGACCTGGCGGTCCGCGATGTCCGCAGGGCATCCCAGACCGATCCCGCCAAGCTGCTGGTGATCGGAGTCGCAGGCATCTTGGTCGTCGCCTCGTTCGCCTACTACCTCGGCACACGGAAGTGTCCGGCCTGTGGGCCTGCAGACGCCTGAGGCCCCCGCCGCTCTGCTCATCGAACGGGTAGCGGTCGGGCCGGCCCGCATCGAGGCGCTCGTACGCGTCGCGGCCGGCGCGCCGATGCGCACTTCGGAGGTCCCCGGTCTTACGGAGGCGGCGCTGGCGCTGCTTCCCGGGCTTCGCCGACACCGCTGTGAGTGCGGCTCCCCGCACGGGATCGCGGCCGAGCTCGCCGACACGGAGATCACCCACCTTCTCGAGCACGTGGCGCTTGAGTTGATGGCACTCTCGGGCTCGCCCCGCACGCTCGCGGGCGAGACGCGATGGGACTTCGCAACGGATGGCCGGGGAGTGTTCCGCGTCGAGCTCGACTACGACGACGACCTGGTGGCTCTCGGTGCGCTGAGAGAGGCGATGACGCTGCTCGTGTCGATGCTCGAAGGAGTGGCTGATGCCGCTGGCGTCGACGGGGCCGTCGCACGGCTCGTCGAGGTGCGCGGCCCCCGCGTTTGACCGCCTTCGACTCCCGGTGCTACCCTTCGCCCTAACCTCGGCCTATCCGCCGGGGCGCATATCGAGCACCGAGGACGTGAGGGAAGAGGGCATCATCAGCCCGGCCACCCCTCCTAAGTCTCCTGCCAGGGCGGTCCGCCGAGGACCACCGGAAGCGGGTCGGCGCCGGACCGGTATCCCGGCACTTCGAGGCCCGCACCGCCCGCCGCTTACCTTGCGGAGAGCACCGCGGGTGAAGATAGGTGGTACCGCGACCAGCCCCTCGCCCTATCAGGGAAGGGGCTTGTGTGTTCTCCGGACACGTAAGGGGTGTCGCGATGGGTACCGCAAGGATCGTCTTCGACCGCTGGGAGGGCCGCTACGCCTCCCGCATGGCGGATGTGCGCTCGAGTGCCGTGCGCGACCTGTTCGCCGCTGCGAGCAGGCCCGACATGATCAGTTTCGCCGGGGGCATGCCTGACCTCGGCGGGGTGCCCTCCGAGGCGGTGGCCGCCGCAGCGCGTGATGCGGTGCTTCACGAGGGCGCGACCGCCCTGCAGTATGGCTCAAGCGAGGGCCGACGCCCCCTGCGCGACACGATCGTCGAACTGATGGCCGAGACGGGCGTGCGCCTGTCCGCCGATGACATCATCGTCACTGCAGGCGCCCAGCAGGGGCTCGACCTGCTCGCCAAGACGTTCCTCGACCCGGGCGACACGATCATCACCGAGGGGCCGACCTATGTGGGCGCTATCCAGGCGTTCTCTGCCTATCAGCCCGAGATGGTCTGCGTGCCGATGGACGACGGGGGCATGCGTGTCGATCTGCTCGAGGCCGAACTCGCCCGGCTTGGTCCGCGCGGCGCGAAGTTCATCTACACGATCCCAAACTTCCAGAACCCCGCGGGCGTCACCCTCATCCCCGAGCGCCGGCGCCGCCTGCTCGAACTTGCACGCGAATACGACATCCCGGTCATCGAGGACGACCCGTACGGGCGCCTTCGTTTCGAGGGCGGGCACGTCAAAGCGCTTCGCGCGCTCGACGCAGATGTCATCTACCTCGGCACCTTCTCGAAGATCTTCGCACCGGGACTCCGGCTCGGCTGGATGACCGCGCCGCGTCCGATACTCGCCAAGGTGCTCCTCGCCAAACAGGCGGCCGATCTGTGCGGATCGGCGTTCGCGCAGGTCACCGCGGAACGCTACTTCGCGGGCACCCGCTGGCGGCGCGTGCTGCAGGGCCTCACCCGTACCTACTCCGAGCGACGCAACGCGATGCTCGGCGCACTCGACGAGTTCTTCCCGTCAGAGGTCCGCTGGACGCGTCCGGAAGGCGGCTTCTTCGTCTGGGTGGAGCTGCCATCCTTCCTCGATGCCGGCACGCTGCTCGCCGAGGCGGTCGAGCACGGGGTGACGTTCGTTCCCGGCTCGGCGTTCTATCCGGATGGCCGCGGCCGCAACTGCATGCGCCTGGCCTTCTGCTACGCTGAACCTGAGGCGATCGTCGAGGGGATCCGCAGGTTGGCCGAGGTGATCGAGGACCGTCTCGGCCTGTACCGGGCGTTCATCGATGCGGGCGTGTTGCCCGCTCACGGGGAGGGTGCGGCATGAGCGGCAACGAGAAGATCGCGGTGCTGATGGGCGGCCGCTCGCTCGAGCGAGAGGTATCGCTTGTGAGTGGCAAGCGTGTGGCCGAGGCGCTCGCTGAGCGCGGCTACCGGGTGCTTGCGCTCGACGTGACGCCCGACCTCGTCGAGACGTTGCGCACCGAGCGTCCCGATGCGTGCTACATCGCCCTGCACGGCAAGTACGGCGAGGATGGCACGATCCAGGAGCTGCTGGAGTTCCTCGGCATACCGTATACGGGACCCGGTGTGACGGCGTCAGCGCTTGCATGGGACAAGTCGGTCGCCAAGAGGCTGTTCGCCGAGGCGGACATCCCCACGCCGCCATGGATCACGCTCACCTCCGACGCCTTCAAAGAGATGGGCGCGGCGACCGCACTCGATCTGGTGCCGGACGCGGTCGGGGTGTTCCCGCTCGTGGTCAAGCCATCCAAGCAGGGCTCAGCGCTCGGGCTCACGAGGGTGCCGAGTGCCGGCGAGTTGCCCGAGGCACTGCTCTCCGCGTTCTCCTTCGGCGAGGCGGCGATCGTGGAGCGGTGGGTCGAGGGCACGGAACTCGCGGTCTCGGTGCTCGACATCGATGGAGAGCCGGTGGTGCTGCCGCCGGTCGAGATCGTCGCGAAGAGCGGGCTGTTCGATTTCTCGGCGATGTATACCGCCGGTGAGACCGACTACTACGTGCCCGCGCGTCTGGCCGAGGCGACGATGGCCGAGGTCGTGCGGCTCGCGCGCGAGGTGCACATGCTGCTCGGGTGTCGCGACGTCAGCCGTGCGGACATGGTGGTCGACGCCGACGGAGGCGTCTGGGTGCTCGAGTGCAACACCTCGCCGGGGATGACCGAGACGTCGCTTCTGCCGATGGCCGCGGCCGAGCGCGACATGTCCTTCCAAGATGTGGTAGAACAGATTGTGCGCGCTGCGCTCAATCGGCGCGGCTAGCGCGTCGCGAATCGGGTACATATGTAAGTGCCGCGCATGCCGCGGGCACAGACAGGAATACCCTCGACAACGGAGGTGCGTGAGTATGGGTTGCGACAGGTATCATGGCGGCGGGAGTGTGTTCGGGGCGTTTATCCTCGGCGGGATCGTAGGCGGAGTTCTCGGACTTCTCTTCTCGCCTCGTTCGGGCAGGGAGAACCGCGAGATGATCTCGGAGACGGCCCACAAGTACATGGATGAGGGCAAGGACCTCTACGAGACCGGCCGCGTGCGGGTCACCGAGGTCTACGAGGCCGGCCGTTCGACCGCGACCGAGAAGGCCGAGGAGCTGCGTGGCAAGATCGATCACGCGCGCGACCGCCTTAAAGAGCAGGTCGAGCACGCGTCGGACTCGGCTCGTGACGCCGCGGGCAAGGTCGTACCGGCCGCCAGGGAGTCCGTCGCGAAGGCCGGAGACGCGGCCAAGCACGGGATCGACTCTGCGCAGGGCAAAGTTGCCGATGCACTCGACTTCGTCGAGGAGAAGAGCAAGAAGGCCGCTGACGCGGTCGCCGACGCGGCAGGGGATGCAACGCCCAAGTCCTGATATCCTTTGCGTGAGTCAGAAACGGGCCGGCCTCGTTCGCGACGGCCGGTCCGTGACGTATCGGGTGTGAGGCGAGGAAGGGTCGGCCGAGTATGCGCTTGAGCCAGTTCGAGGGGCGTACCGTGATGGACGCGCGCGGGCGTGTCGTGGGCAAGGTGACGCGCGCCCTCTTCGATGCAGAGCGCCCCGCTTTGGTCGGCTTCGAGGTGCGTCTCAAGCCGCTCGCCTATCTGATCGACCGGCCCATGCGCTACGTCCCGCGCACCGGCGTCACGCTCTCGAAGGCCGGACTCACGGTCGAGCGTCGCGCGCGTCTCGAGCGGGTCGATGGCGGCAAAGGTGGCGTCGACTGGGAGCAGGCCGTCGTGTGGACCGGGATGCCTGTGGCGACCGAGTCCGGGACTGAGCCCCTCGGCGTGCTCAAGGACGCGGACTTGGGTGCGGAGGGACGCGTCAAGTCGATCCTGCTCACCCTTGGAGCCGCGAGCGATGCTGCGATAGGTACCCGGGAGATCGAAGGCGCGCACGTACGCGGGTATGCTAATGACGCGATCCGTGTGGATGACGTGTTGGGCCGCACCGAGTTCAGTGGCGGCTTGGCCGCAGGCGCCGGCAAGGGAGCGGCGGTGGCCAAGGTGAAGGCCGCGCAGGCTGCGACAGGGGCGGCCAAGGGCGCCCTCGCGGCAGCGCGGGCCGCGAAACGCAGTGGCGTGGGCAAGCGCGCGTCCGACTCGTGGAAGGGCTTTGCGCGCGGCCTGCAGGAGGGACTCAGAGAGGATGATACGGGCGACGCCCCGGCGAGTCGTGCGCGAAAGGACCCCCGGTGAGCAGGAGGTTCACACCCCTCGGAGTCTCGGACGTTCGGGCACTGGCGCCGGGCTGCCCGGCGTGCGTCTACTGGGAGACCGACAAGCCTCTCGAGGTCCGCTGCGCCGCCGCGTGCGACGGTGATATCCAGCGGGAGTGGTTCGTGCGCGTGCACGAAGAGTGGGGAGAGTGCGGACGGGTGGCCCGGGAGGGCGACGATGTCCTCGGTTTCATCAAGTACGCCCCCGCGCGCTACTTTCCGCAGGCCGTCAACCTGCCGGTCAGGCCTCCGGACTGGAACGCGCCGCTGATCGCGTGCATGCACATCCGCGATGATGCCCGCGGCCGGGAGCTCGGCCGGCTGCTCCTTCATTCCGCGCTTCGCGACCTGCACGGACGAGGCGAGCGGTGCGTCTACTCGTATGCGGTTACCAGGTCCGGCGACATCGCCGAGGTACCGATGGTGAGCGTCGATTTCCTGATGAGACACGGGTTCGTGACCGACCGCGCACACCCTGAGTACCCGCTGCTTCGCCTCGACCTTCGCACGCTGGCTGCCCTCGCAGAGCCGCTTGAGGCCGTGCTTGAATCGCTCCGGATTCCCCTTCGGCGCCCGGGCCGCGTGCCCACCCCGTCCGTCGAGATATGAGGAGTGACCGATGAGTGACGCCGCCATGCCGACCCCTGACGGGTGCACGCCGACCCCTCGCAAGAAGATCCGCTCTGCCGAGCGCGTCCGCTCGTTTCTGGAGATTCACGGGCTGGCCGAGGAGATAGTGACGTTCGAGAAGTCGACCAAGACCGCCCAGATGGCCGCCGATGCGATGGGCTGTGAGCTGGGACAGATCGTCAAGTCGCTGGTGTTTCGCGCCGGCGATTCGGTTGTACTCGCGCTTGTGGCCGGTGACCGCCGGGGCGACGGAGACGCCATCGCCGAGATAGCGGGGGCCGCCGAGGCGCACTTCGCCGACGCGGAGACGGTGCGTGCGGCGACGGGGTATGCGATCGGCGGCGTCTCCCCGTTTGACTTGCCGCCCGGTCTCACGGTGCTCGCGGATGACTCCCTCGGCAGGTTCGAGGTCGTGTATCCGGCTGCCGGAACACCTTCGGCGATGGTTCCGATCCCGCTCGTACGTCTTCTTGAGCTTTCCGGCGCGCGGGTAGCACGGATATCGCAGTGACTCACAGACCATGAGATCCTATGTAGTGACACCCCCCCGTGCCGCGGTGAGACCCTCTCGCCTCTACCTTTCCGTCGCGACGATCGTTGCAGCGGCGCTCCTGGCTGTGGCTGTTCCTTCGTTTCGCTCCCAGGTCACGGTGTCCGGCGAATCACATCTCATCTCGCAGGATACGATCGTTGCCGACCTGATCGACGCGGAATTGGTCGACGCGGTCCCCGGCGACCTGCTCGATGTCGAACAAGAACCCCTGACCGAGGGTGGCGGCACCGACCCCGTATTCTTCGTGAACGGCCGGCAGGCCGAGCCCCGGACCATGCTCTTCGACGGGGACTGCGTCTCTTCACGTCGTGGCGGAGATGTGATCGAGTCGACAGAGTCCACCCGTACCGCGATTCCCATCCCGATAGAGAACATGGGGTCGGGCCCGCTCATCTCACTCGAGAGTCCTGGATCGGTGGGCGTACTTGAGACGACGGTTGGAGCGGTCTCGGGCAAGGTAGTCTTCGTGCGCCAGATCGAGCCCGCGCAGGCGATGGTCGTGCGACGGTGGGTCCCCGATCCCGGATCGCGTGTGGTGGCGCTCACCTTTGACGACGGGCCGTGGCCTGGTCAGACCGACCGGATCCTCAACATCTTAGCCGAACATGATGTGCGGGCGAGCTTCTTCATGGTCGGCTACATGGTCGAACGACATCCCCAGCTCGCCAGGCGTGTGGCCGCCGAGGAGCACGTGGTCGCCAACCATACCTCCGGTCACGTGGTCTTGACCCGGCAGGGCGGAGACACCGTGCGTGAGCAGATCAGAGGCGGGAGTGATATCCTGCGCGCGACGACGGGAGTAGAGTCGGCCTGGTTCCGACCTCCCGGGGGCGGGTTGAGCCCCGCGGTGTTCTCCGAGGCCGACGCGATCGGGCAGAAGGTCGTGATGTGGGACGTCGACCCGCAGGACTGGCGGCGCCCGGGGGCCAAGACGATACGTGACAGGGTGCTTGCGAACGTCCAGCCCGGTTCGGTCGTGCTCCTGCACGATGGAGGTGGCGATCGCTCGCAGACCGTCGAGATGCTCCCTGATCTTATCGAGCAGCTAAAAGAGCTCGACTACATCTTCGTCACTCTCGATGAACTCAGGAAGTAGCGCCTGACGTGCGCCTGAGTGTGCGGCTCGGCGTGACGAGGATGTCGACACAGATATCGTGTTCCTCGCACGAGACCTCGTCGAGGACCTGCTCATCGAAGGCGAATCCCACCCTCACCGCGCGGTTCAGGCCAGCCAGTAGCCGGTCGTAGTAGCCACCGCCGTGACCGACACGACGGCACGCGCCGTCGAACGCGACCCCCGGCACGATCACGAGGTCGATGTCTGCGGGCGCAACCGCAGGGGCGTTCTCGGGCGGTTCGAGTATGCCGAAGGGTCCGGGAACGAGCGGCGTGTCCGCATCGACGCGGTGAAGGGCGAGCCGCTCGGGGCCGACGACCCGCGGGAGTACGAGCGCCACCCCGCGCTCGCGCAGCGCGGCCACGGCGGGGAGGGGGTCGAGCTCCCCGGCGGTCGCGGAGTAGGCGAGCACGATCCGCGCTGTGGCGACCTCCGGTAGCGCGAGGAGACGCTTCGCAGCTGCTGCCGCAAGCGCCGGGCGCTCCTCGGCGGGGATGTTCTGGCGGGCGTTGCGTCCGCAGAGGCGGGCTGCTGCCTTGTCGCTCGCGTGCGTCATCGGCGAGCCGCAAGCCAGGCGTTCGCGAGCTCGGCCCATCCTTCGCCGCGCCGGCCGTTCGTGACAGCGACGTTGTCGCGGGAGGCGGCGGCTTCGACCACGCTTGCGTCGTCGAGCGCGTTGGCGACCAGCACGCCGAGGGCGACCGCGTCGGCCATCTCGACGTCTGTCGCTGAGTCGCCGATCGCAAGCGCGTTCGTGTGCGCAAGCCCCCTGCGCTCGAGGTCGCGCGCGATGGCGTCGGACTTCTGTACGCCGTCGGGGATCAGGTGGTAGGCGTGCACCTCGGCGGCATCGCGCAGGCCATGTGCGGGCGGGTGGATGATGCCGTTGTCGACGATACGGACCGGCAGGCCGAGTGTGTCGAGGGCGTTCTGTGCCTCGGCGAGAGGCACGTTGCCGCGCAGCACATGGGTGGCCTCCCGGTTGAGGTGCCAGGGTGCGTGCTCTTCGATGCGGCCGGGGAAGGCGCGCGCCAGGGTGTCGAGTGAGCCGACACGAGTGATCGCCTGATACGGAGTCTCGCCTTCGCGTAGGGCGCTGGCGGGCCACGACCCCGTGTAGTAGATGGGCGGCTCGCCGCGACCGGGGACGATCACGCAGCCGACCTCGGCGATGTAGGAGTCCCAGCCGAGGAGACGCGAGACCTCCATGAGCTGGAAGCGGCTGCGCCCCGAGCAGATCACGCAGGTGAGTCCGGCGCGGTTGAGCTCGACGATCGCCTCGGCGGCGCCGAGCCAGGGCTCGCCCCCGGCATCGGCGAGCAGACGGGCGCCGAGGGCCAGCAGCGTGCCGTCGAGGTCGGTATAGAGCACGCACGCGCCGGCGAGGGCGGCGGGGGCGAGCGGATGGGTGTCGAGCGATGGCGGTGGTGACGCGGGCATGTGGCTCCTCGGAGGGTGGGATTCGGGTCCGGAGGGCGGCTGGGGTCTTCAGTGGGGATTCTACCCGAGGACGTGATCTGAGGGCGACCTCGCAGGCAGCCGAGACGGCCAGAATGCTTCTAAAGACTGAAGAAGAATTATCTTGCCGCACGTCGCACAGCACGAGTATTCTCGCGCCAACAACAGAACACGCCAAACGGTCCGGGGGTCCGGCCAGGCACTGGCTCGCTTCGTAAAGAAGCGGGGGGGGGGCTTCATGAAACGGTTCCGGAGGCACTTCGGGCGTGTCGTTTCTTGCGTGCTGTCGTTCGCACTTCTCGCAGGTCCAGTCTTCGGAAACGTCTCGCTCGCGCGGGCAGCAAAGTCTCCGCCAACGATGCCGCTTCAGGCCGTCGAACCGGACGTCTTTGAGTCCGAGGAGTCCGTCGAGACTTCGCCCACGGTCGTCGAAGAAGATGTGTCCCGGCGAACCGAGAACTCCAAGCACTATGTGCTTTCGGATGGCTCTTACCGTGCGGAGATTCACAACGGTCCCATCCACTATCGCTCGGATGGCCGGTGGGACGACATAGAGACGCGCTTCGTCCGAGATCTCACGCCAGGCACCTTCAGGTCCAAGGCGACTCCCGCGACCGTCAAGGTGAACGCCCAGACGGGTGGGAAGCGACCAGTGCGTGTCGAACGGGATGGCTGGGCTTTTGAGATCGACATGCTCGGCACGGTGGAGTCCGCTCCGGTCTCACTCGGGAACAAGGCACGATTCCTCAATGTCGCCAAGAACACCGATCTAGAATACGAGGTACTCTCCGGAGGGCTGAAGGAGACCGTAATCCTATCGTCGGCCGATGCGCCGACGACATTCACCTTCGAGATCAAGCTCGACGGTCTGGAGTTGCGCCAGATACCGGGAGGCCCGGTGGCGCTGTTCGAGCTTGGGGCCAATGAGCCGACTCTCTACCTTGGCGAGCTTGTAGTGTTCGACTCAAGCGAGAACGGGGCGGGCGATCCCGCCTACTGTATCGATAGCGAGATGCGAATTGACTCGTACGTGAATCGTGCCGTCCTGACGTACTCGATCTCGGAGTCTTGGCTCAAAGATCCCGCCCGCGTCTTCCCGGTCAACGTCGACCCCACATTCTACGCAAGCGAAGACACGTTCATATCGTCGAAGTACCCCACCACCACCTACGGCGGTTCGACCGAGCTCAAGGTCGGCTACTACGACTCGACCACCGGGCACAACCGCGCCCTCGTCAAGTTCAACACCTCATCCATCCCCTCGAACGCATACGTGGCGAGCGCCTCCTTCAGGGCCTATATGTTCCACCAGTACTACACCAACACTGCAACGCCGGTGTACGTAGGTCGAGTGACCAGCGCATGGTCAAACGCCACGACATGGAACTTGAGACCCTCTCATGTTGCACTTGGGACGCAGTCGGTCACGGGCCGCGGGGTCTGGGTTGCTCAAGGGTGTACAGCGACGGTGCAGAACTGGCTGCGCGGCACGTGGGCCAACCATGGTTTCTCGCTCTACCAGAAGGAAGATGGGTCGCAGAATCAAACCCACTGGAAGAAGTTCTACTCGCGCGAGGCCGGCACGACCTACGACCCGCAGCTGATCGTCGATTACAGCATTCCCACTGATCAGATCTCGGGCTACACCTCGAGCTACCGGATGGGCGACACGGTCACCGCGCAGATGCTTGTCTACTCGCCGTCGTGGAGCCAGGTGCGAGAGATGCGGATGCTCGTCAACCATTCCAACGGTAATCCCAGGCGCGGATACCTCGCCTGGTTTACTTACGATCCCGGCGGTTCCTGGATCACCCGCAAGCTCTCCGACACGAGCTACCTTGCCTATCTACCTGGTTCGACGTACGGCACGGACAGAATCGTACCTGACCTGGCAGCATCCACCGTCGGCTCGTCGAGCACGAGCAACTACCGGCGGGTGACGTGGAAGTTCAAGGTCGGCACCAACTTCGGGGACGTGCAGCAAAACGACCTCGACACCTACTTCACGATGAATGTCCCTGGTGGGGACCCCTACATCAGGACCTGGAAGAACAACGATACCAACATCAACATCCGCCCGACAGGGCTGTCCTCTCCACCGGTCCTTGACGCACAGCCATCCGTGAAGTGGTTCCGTGAGACCGACCGCGACGGGGACGGCAAGCCAGACGTCATGAACGATTTCGATGGGCAGGGCCGCGGCGATGTGACGGTGTCATGGAAACCGACCCCGGTTGCTGACGGATACCACATCTACCTCAAAGACGGGAAGAATTTCCGCCGGGTTGGGACGACGTTGGGCAACGGCTCGACGACCTGGTCGACACGGAACTCGCAAGCCTATCCGCGCGATAGCGCGGTAGCGGGCTGGCCTGCCTCCAACGACGGAAACCCGTTCGTGGGGGCTACCACACCGTCTGCCCAGTCTCGCGTCAGGACGCTCTCGGTCTCGGGCCAGCCCTCGGGTACCGACCCGAAGGGTACCGGTGTTGTGCTTACCGACAACGGTACGAACTACTATGTGCGCACATGGAGCACGTACGCCGGAGCGACCCGTTGGGGCAAGTACTCCCGCGACGGGAAGTGGCTCAGCTGGGTCGGGCCCGACCTTGCCTCCAAGCCGATCCTCTCGGCGTTCCTGCAAGACCAGGTCATCTACAACGGGTACGCCGACACGCCGACAAGGGTGACGGGGTATAGCATCGTCACGGGTGCAGCGACGACACTCACCTTCTCAAAGCCCCTTCTCAGGCGAGACACAGGCGCCGAACTGACCGCAGCGTCGAACAGCGTCATCCTCGCCGGTGACGGCAACCGCATCTACTCTGTTGCATACGGCATGAACGGGACCGTGTATGCCGGATACACCATCCGCGAGTACGACCGCACCGGTGCCTGGATCCGGGACAAGAAGATCCCCACGAAGTCGTTCTACATCGACGGCGCCATCGCGGTCGAGACCGACAAAGCCTCAGGCGCGCTCTACCTGATCGAGTGGGGAGGCAAGAACCGGATACTCAAGCTCGATGCCAAGAGCCTGGACCCGGTGAACGAGTGGACGAGCGACCAAGCCTCGACACGCATCATCAACGGATGCTGGGACCCGAGCAAGCGGGAGTTCGTCCTTGGAACGCTCGACCAGGGCAAGCTCCAAGTCTATTCCGGACCGGGCCTTGCACTGAGGGATAACCCTAACGGTCTCTACCGCAAGACCGCCCCGACCACGCACGGCGAGAGGACCGACTACGAGTTCGTGGTCGTGCCCTACGACGACTACGCCGGTGAGGCGACGTTCGCCGAGAACGCAACCTCGCTCACGGCGATAGACAACCGCACCGTCAGTGTCAACGACGATCCACGGCACACTTCCTTCGATCTCGATGAGATTCTCACTGACAGCGCGACGATCGAGCTGGACTCCGGGGCACTCACCCTTGAGAACACCGATCTCGATGTCACGTCGTGGGGACCGGACGCTTCGCTGTCGCGCTACTACTCATCCGCAGATGCCGAAGCGGGAGTGTTCGTTCGTGGATGGCGGTTCGATTTCGAGCGTCGGCTGAGCCTTCACGGTGATGGGGCAGTCTACCTCGATGAAAGCGGAGACTGGCATTCGTTCCGCATTGCCGGAGGTGCATACCACGGTCCGATCGGCTATCACGCGGAACTCGAGAAGCACGACCCCCTGATCGGCGCGACGACCTATACGCTTCATTTCAAGGACCGCTCGTTCCTTACCTTCGACCAGAACGGGTACCTGATCGCCGAGACCGACAAGAACGGCCAGTCGACTACGTACAGCTATGCCCCGAACCCGCAGTCACCGGCAGCCATCACCATCACCGCAGCCAATGGAAAGAGCATCGTGGTGGAGTTCGACGCCGCGGGCCGCATCTATCGGGCCTCGTACGGCGCCGGCGGCGTGACGCGGGAGGTCCACTACTCGGTCACCGGTGCTGAAGGCGAGGAGATCGCGACCGTCACCTTCTACCCCGGGCAAGCCGATGAGTTCTCGGTACGCTACACCTACGGTGGCGGACGCATCGTTGCGATCGAGATGCCAGGCAAGACGTTCGCCGGTGTGGAGCCGCGCTGGGACGTCTCTTACGCCAGCGGCGCCGGCAAGGTAGTTGATTTAACAGCGCCCGCACACGGTGAAGGTCCGCGCCCGGTGCTGGGCGTCGACTACCACAAGGATCCTGAGATCGATCTGGATCGTGCGACCATCACACGGTCGGGCGAGGTCGACGGCACCGTGCAGGAGATCGTCGTCGACTACGCGTGGAACCCGACCGGTACGCTCGCGTACCGGACCGACGACCGCGTGACCGGCCAACCTGAGCAGCGCTGGACGTACGGGTATTCGAGCACCAATGAGCCGATCCGTGAGACCGCGCCTTCTGGCAAGACGCTCGAGCGCTTGCTCGACGTGCGCGGCAACGTGGAGATCGAGTACGACGAGGATCATCACGTGACCGCGTACCAGTACGACGGCTTCGACCAGGTCAAAAAGAAGATCGATCCGCGGGGCAACACGACGTACTATGACTACTCACCACAAGGTAATCTGACGTCCGAGAGGCGCCTGCTCGAGATAGGGCCCGGCGGCGAGATGCGTTACTCGGAGACCGGATACGAGTACGACTCGTACGGTCGCAGAACGTTTGAACGCACGTTGCTTGAGGGGGATCGCTGGTCTGCGACCAAGAGCGGCTACGCTGGTGCGCCCGCGGACCAGCCCACAACGGTGACGCAGGTCGCTCAGATCAAGAGCGGGTCGAGCTTCACCGACTCGCCCATCTCCCTTGGTGGAGGCGCTACGGTCGCGAGCATCGTGTCCGAGACCGCGTACGACGCGTTTGGCAACGTAACATTGCAGAAGGACGCCAACGGGCTCGTCACGTTCTCTGACGCCGCCTATTCGACGGGTGGGAAGCTTACTCGCTCGCGTGACGTCGAGGGCGTGCTCACCGAGAACACCTACGATGCGCTCGGCCGTCTGACCGAGACGAAGTCCACCGTGGCATCCAACCCGCACGGTCCGGCGATGGCCAACTGGAACCGGACCCGGATCGATCCGGAGGGCCGCACGGTGCGCGAGGAATCACTCGCTGCCAACGGCGCGGTCAACACGTGGACCGAGTACCGCTATGACGCGCTCGGGCGCAAGACCCGCACGATCGATTCGGTTGCTGGGACGTCTGCGACCTGGTACAACGCCCGCGGTCACGCCGTGGCGACATGGGAGCCCGATGTCTGGGACGAGGCGTCACCCGATCTGGAGAAGGCGACACGGGCCGTCTACGATGTCGACGGACGTGACCTTCGTGCAATCGATGCGGGCAAACCGGACTCTGCCGCGATCCTGAAAGAGTACCGTGCCGACGGGCTGCTCCTGAAGCTCACTCAGGCGGACGGCAGTTGGGTCAGTTACGAGTATGACGAAGGCGGCAACCAGACAGCTGAGGTCGCGCCTACCGAGACACCAGGCGTGTTCGCCCGGGCCGAGATGCGATACGACGAAGGCGGCAGGCTCATCGAGAGCGAGTCGGCCGAAGGGATGATCACCCGGACCTACTACGATCGCGCGGACCGTCCGATCAAGGTGGTCTCGGTCGAGAGTGACGGGGAGTTCGAGTTCGAGACCATCGCTACAGAGAGCGTCTTCAACGAGCTTGGCTGGGAGATCTCCACCACCGATGCCGATGAAGTCCTCAAGCAGTCGCAGTACGATGCGCTTGGCAACGTCGTGCAGGAGAAGACGCTGGGCAAGGGTGGCGCGGTGGTCACCACCGTCGACTGCGAATACGACGCTAAGAAGCGGCTCAAGAAGAAGTCCACTGCCGAGCAGGGCGGCGTCAACGTCGTCCAGTACGACTACGACCCGTTCGGGCGTGTCGTCGCCGAGGACCACACCAAGGCGGGCAGCCTCTCGAAGTCGGTTCGCACGAAGTACGACGAGTATGATCGTGAGACCCGTATCGAGGACCTTAAGCGCGGTATCGTCCGCCAATACGACTATGCGGGCGCAGGCAAGAAGAAGTCGATAGAGAACCTCGCCTACGGCAGTGTCGAGACGGCGGTGACCTTCGACGAGCTCGACCGCGAGACAACGAGTATGGCGAGCTTCGCGCTCGCGCCGTCCGCTGTCGAGGTCTCACGAGCGCTCGTCTGGAACGGGGCCAAGAACCTGCCGGTCACCTCGACTCTCAAGATCGGTCCCGGCAGTTGGGCCACTGGCTACGCCTACGACGACGGCGACAAACTCACGTCGATCACCGGCGGCATGTGGGGTTCAGGCGGCGTGTCCGTCGAGTACAACGAGGCGGCCGCTACCAAGAAGAACGATACGGTCACGCTGCCGTGGGGCGGCGTCACGACCCGCTCCTTCGAGTACACGACCGCAGGCCGCCTTGCCCGTGCCGACGTGTCGCCCTCGCGTTCGATCCTCTACACCTGGGACGAGGCTGGCACCGGCAATCTCGAGATGGTCGTCGACAATGGGGTCCCGACCAACCTGACCTACGCAGGCGGCCAGATCGCGACGCTGGCGAGGGGCGGGGGCGGCGCGCTTACCACCTTCGGGTTTGACGGCGCAGGCAGGCGCGAGCTCGCAACTACCCCAGGCGTTGGCTCTCAGCACATGACCTGGACCGGCGAGGACCGCCTCGCCACCTGGACGCGCAAGGATGCAGCAGGCGCGACGGTTTCTTCCGCCGCCTATGCCTATGACGGCGACGGCCAGCGCGTCTCGGCCTCCGTGACGGCGCCCTCCCCGTGGAGCACCGCTGCGGTCGAGACCGCCTACACCTACGGTTGGGACGGGCTTGAGCTTCGGTGGGTCCAGGCCAGAAGCGCTGACGTGACGGCCACACTCACTTACCTGTACGACGAGTCCGACCGTCCCTTTGCCGCAGCGTACACGGCCGATCGCTCCGGCGAGACGAGCTCGGCGGTCTTCGGCCTGTTGCTCACCGACCACGGCGACGTCGTCGGGCTCGTAGACGCGAGCGGCGAGCAGTTCGCCCGCTACGCCTACGGTCCCTTCGGCGAGGCCGAGGAAGCGGCAAGCCGCGCTACGGGCGCCCTCGACGCCGCCCTCGCCGCCGAGATCACCGCCTTCCAGAGCTTGCGCTACGCGAGTTATAACTACGACACGTGGTCTGAGACCTACTACCTGCAGGCCCGCTACTACGATCCGGCCACACGGCAGTTCCTCACCAAAGACCCTGCCGAAGCCGACGGCGAGGAGAGTGCGTACCAGTACTGCGCGGGTGACCCGGTCAACCAAGACGACCCTGACGGTGAGTTCGCACAAGTGCTCTGGGGTGCGGTCGGAGGGGCCGCGTGGTACGCGGGAGAGCAAGCGATCGCGGGCGCGTGGAAGGCCAGAAGCGTATTCAAGAAGCAAGGCTTCAAGGCCGGCATGCGCGCCACGTGGGCAAACACCAAGAAGTCGTGGAGCTGGAAAGCGTTCGGAGGCAGTGTCGCTCTGGGTGCTGCCACCGGTGGGCTTGGCATGGCGGCGAAGTCAGGCAAGCTTGCCACTGTAGGGGCCAAGGCGGCGACAGGGGCGCGCGCGGGCCGCTGCCGTGTGCTCACGAGCGGGGCCAACCGGGCGATAGACAGATACAACAAACATCAATTGCAGAAGTACGCGACAGCAGGCGCCAAGAAGTGGGCGACGAAGCAGAGCTGGATGGTCAAGAACCACTTGGTGGGCGGACACAAGAATCTAGTCACCCACCCCAAGCTTGGGGCCGCGATGCGGGGGCATGCGATAGAGAGCTACGTGCGCAATCGAGCCGCAAGAAACGTCATCTTGCAGAAGACCCTGGTCCATGGCGCTCGGAACAGAGGCGCTGATTTCGTCCACAAGTCCGGCTACTCTTGGTATGACGTGACGACGCGCGCCAGCCGGGCGAAGCACTTCCGGCGTGGGTACGGTCCACATGGGCGCAGCATTCTGACGAACTGAGGATCACGGTGACGACGAGGATCGAATCCATTGACCAGGTGCTGGGTCAGCCCAAGCTCAAGCGCCTCGAGCTGTCCGGGCTGGACTTCACGGGGGTGCGGAAGCCGTTCGCCGGGGCCGGCACGTCCCTGCGCCGGTGTCGGGTAACGAATTGCGACTTCACTGGCTGCAACCTCTCCGGACTGGATGTCATGCACAGCCGCTTCGAAAGAGTCACGTTCGAGAGAGCGAACCTCACGGGACTGTCAGGCGGAGGGAACACCTACATCGGCTGCGACTGGTCGGAGACACGCTTGAAGGGAGCGAACCTCGGAGCACCGTGGCCCGACAGGTTCGTCGGCTGTTCGTTCCGGCGTACGCGCTTCGAGAGCACGCTTTTCGCGGACTCCAAGTTCGATGACTGTGTCTTTGACGACTGCATCTACGCAGGCGAGGGACAGCTGATCACCGAGGCCTCCTTCGAGCGTTGCGTCTTTCGCGGCAAGCTCGACGACATCACGTTCGGGACTTGGGAGTACTCGCGTGAGGAGTACCCCATGAGGCTCAAGCTGCTCGGGGGCCTGCGTACGAACAGGATGCTTGATGTCGACTTCTCCGAAGCGGTGCTTTGGGGCGTGTCGTTCATAGGAGGCGTGGACCTTTCCACGGCGCGCTTGCCTGCCGACGGCAGGCACCGCTACTACCGGCGCTGGCCGGAGCGAGTGCAGGCAACACTCAGTGCAGCGGCCATGACAGACGTGGAGATCCGGGAAGGGGTCATTAGCGCGCTCCTGTGGCTTAAGTCACTTGGATGGCAGGGCCAGTTGCAGTCCGACCGGCAGGTGGAAGACTTCGATGCGAGCCCCGAGCAACAGCAGCACATCGTCAACGTCGATTGGCTGCAAGAGGCGGCCGGTGCCCGCGCGGCCACCTTCATCCTTGAGAACTTAGGGCCACCGGACGGCTAGTAGCCGCCTGAACGCGAAACAGCTCTGCCAGCTCCGCTCCTGCGATCGCATAGCGTGGGTTTCGCTTGAGCACCTGGACGCGCAAGGATGCAGCAGGCGCGACGGTTTCTTCCGCCGCCTATGCCTATGACGGCGACGGCCAGCGTGTCTCGGCCTCCGTGACGGCACCCTCCCCGTGGAGCACCGCTGCGGTCGAGACCGCCTACACCTACGGTTGGGATGGGCTCGAACTGCGATGGGTCGAGGCCAGAAGCGCTGACGTGACGGCCACACTCACGTACCTTTACGACGAGTCCGACCGGCCCTTTGCCGCAGCGTACACGGCCGAGCGCTCCGGCGAGACCAGCTCGGCGGTGTTCGGCCTGTTGCCCACCGACCACGGCGACGTCGTCGGGCTCGTGGACGGGAGCGGCGAGCAGTTCGCCCGCTACGCCTACGGTCCCTTCGGCGAGGCCGAGGAAGCGGCAAGCCGCGCTACGGGCGCCCTCGACGCCGCCCTCGCCGCCGAGATCACCGCCTTCCAGAGCTTGCGCTACGCGAGTTATAACTACGACACGTGGTCTGAGACCTACTACCTGCAGGCCCGCTACTACGATCCGGCCACACGGCAGTTCCTCACCAAAGACCCTGCCGAAGCCGACGGCGAGGAGAGTGCCTACCAGTACTGCGCAGGCGACCCCGTAAACCAAGACGACCCCGACGGTGAGTTCGCACAGGTGCTCTGGGGTGCGGTCGGAGGCGCCGCCTTCTACGCGGGAGAGCAAGCAATCGCGGGCGCGTGGAAGGCCAGGAGCATATTCAAGAAGCACGGCTTCAAGGCCGGCATGCGCGCCACGTGGGCCAACACCAAGAAGTCGTGGAGCTGGAAAGCGTTCGGAGGCAGTGTCGCTCTGGGCGCCGCCACAGGTGGGCTTGGCATGGCGGCGAAGTCAGGCAAGCTTGCAGCCGTAGGGGCCAAGGCGGCGACAGGCGCGCGTGCGGGCAGGTGCCGCGTGCTCTCAAGCGGCTCCAAGGCCGCCAACCGCGCGAGCCGCGGCCGCATCCCGGCAAAGACCTTCTGCTTCGTGGCGGGCACGCTCGTGCTCACCGCACAAGGGCCGGTGCCCATCGAGGCGGTAGGCGTCGGAGAGATGGTGCTCTCGCGCGATAGCGCCACCGGTGAGCAGGGGCCCCGTGAGGTCACCGAGCTCTATGGCAGCCAGACCTCCGAGCTCATCCACGTCGATCTCGGAGACGAGACGATCACCGCCACGCCGGGACACCCCTTCTGGGTGCAAGGCGTGGGCTGGGTGGACGCGGGAAGGCTTTCCGCGGGCGATGAGGTATCGCTTGCAGAGGGCGGCTCTGCCACGATAGTGTCGGTGGTGCGCGAGCACCTGCAAAGCCCGCAAGACGTCTACAACTTCGAGGCGAAGACTTCCACACCTACTTCGTCGCGAGTGCGGGCGTGTGGGTGCACAATGCGTGTGGGCCGCCCAAAGGTGGTGTGTATTCGCTCCGAGATGGTGCTGGCAAAGTCTTGAGGACGGGTCGGTCTAAGAATCTAGATGCACGCCGTCTGGCGCACCGCAAGACAGGACTTGAGTTCCGTGTGGAATACAGGACGGCCTCGCGGGATGCCCAGAGAGGACTTGAGGCGATGCTGTACCGGAATCACCCGGAGGCACGTCATGTCAACGGGGGGCTGAACAAGATCAGGGCGATCGCCAAAGGTAACAAGAACAGTCGCAGGTATGGCCGGGCAGCCGCCAGACACCTGGCATCGATTAGGCCGAGGTGAGCCCGATGGCAAGACGCAAGTACGCAGAGGGTGAATGGTTCGCTGTACCACTCGCCGATGATTCCTATGGCCTTGTGCTTGTTGCCCGAAAGAGTCGCAGGGGCATCGCCCTCGGGTACTTCTTCGGACCTCGGCGCACAAAAGTTCCAGCTGTCGAGGACGTTCGGTCGTTGCGCGCTAAGGACGCGTGGGCTATCAAGACGTTTGGCGATTCCGCAATCACTCAGGGAGACTGGTTGTCAGTTGGTAGCGTACCGGAGTGGAAGCGTGAGGAGTGGCCGATGCCTGTCTTCCGAAGACGCGAAGAGCGATACGGCACATGGTTCAAGGTGCATTACGACGAGGCCGACTTAAACACCACAGTCCGAGAAACTACCGCAGGGCCCGATGAGGTTGAAGGACTGCCTGACGATGGGCTGCTAGGCTCAGCCCTCGCGCCGGAGTGGCTCTCTCGCTTGCTGGCGTAGGTCATTGCGCCGGCGGGTGGTGGGGCGCTGAAGCAAGTTCTGACGTGCGATCCTTCAGGAATCGGTACTGATTCGCGGTGTTTCCAGCATCGTCTAGCGTGGTCGTCGCGTCTGCGGCGCTTGAAGTCCGGCAAACTCGCCGCCGTAGGGACCAAGGCGGCGACAGGGGCGCGCGGGCAGGTGCCGCGTGCTCACCGGCGGCGCCAAGGCCGCCAACCGCGTTTCCCACGGACGCATCCCGGCGAAGACCTTCTGCTTCGTGGCAGGCACGCTCGTGCTCACCGCACAAGGGCTGGTGCCCATCGAGGCGGTAAGCGCCGGAGAGATGGTGCTCTCACGCGATAGCGCCACCGGTGAGCAGGGGCTGCGTGAGGTCACCGAACTCTATACCGCAACCAGACCTCCGAGCTCGAGCACGTCGATCTCGGAGACGAGACGGTCAGCGCCACGCCCGCACACCCCTTCTGGGTGCAAGGCTTAGGCTGGGTGGACGCAGGAAAGCTATCCGCAGGCGATGAGGTATCGCTTGCAGACGGCGGTTCTGCCACGATAGTGTCGGTGGTGCGCGAGCACCTGCAAAGCCCGCAAGACGTCTACAACTTCGAGGTCGAAGGCTTCCACACGTACTTCGTCGCGAGCGCGGGCGTGTGGGTGCATAATGCGTGCGGGGGCAGCGGGAAGCCGCTCATCATCGGCGAGAACATGAAGCGCGTGAACAGGTATGCCAGTCGGACAGGTGGCCACGCCTATCGACCCATCAAGGATGGAGCATCCAAAGCGGACGCTTTGAGGCGGAATGAGCGAATGATCAAGGACGCCATGCGGCGAGGTCGCGAGATCGTAGATATCGGTCCGGACTTCCGGCGTAGAGCAAGTCAGGGTGCAAGCGACTTCTACCAAATGGAGCGCCGAGTCACGAAAGGCTATGACCGCTATCGCAAAGTCTTCAAGCGGCGCGGCAGGAGTGGGCGATGAAGCAGGACGAAGAAGCGCACCTGCTCAAGTACGCGGAGGATGCGTTTGCTTTCCTGGAAACGGCAGGTGCCAGCCTTCAGACATTCTCAGCGCCTCACTGGACGACCCTGGCCTATTGCCTGCCTGAATTGACGGTGGAGGTAAATCTCGATTGGCGCGAGGAGCTTGCAGAGGTCCTCGTACGCAAGCCTGGACCTGACTGTCCTGCCGAGGGCTACTATGTCTGCAGAGGACAGGTGATCCGTCACCACCTCTGCGAGGCCCTTGCTCTGGTGGGCGTGAGCGCGGCCATCGGGTTATGCGAAGGCCGAGATCACCCAAAGACGCCCCAAGGTGCCGAGACGATACGACTGCGGCTAGAGACAGACGCCGGGCTGCTTTCCAGCAGCGTAGACAGATTGATAGCCGGCTCAGAAGCGCTCTTTCCCGCGACTGACGCGGGAGACGAGTTCGACTAAGCGGCTGTCGGAGGACCTGCGTTCTGGCCAACGCTTGAAGCCTCCGGTGTGCTGCCTCATGTCACCGGCGGAGTTCGAGCGAAGACTTGAGACGCTGCGCGAGGTGCGCAAGGTCGGACAGGTGTGTCAGGACGCTATGACACACATAATCGCTGAGGCCAGCATACGAGCCCCGAGCGACGCGACGATACGCTGTGCGCTGGAAGACCCGGAAGGGCGGCCCGTCGGCGTAGGTGATATCTCCCTTGGCTTCGATGTTCGGGCAACGATGTGGCTTGAAGATGATAGCGGAGATATGGTCGACTGGGTCGAACTCCCCGTTTGGCTCGCCGACCGGGCAGGGAGCGGGCGGGTCAACCCGATGACTAGCCAACAGGTCTGCGATCACTTCATTCACGCGCTAGAGCTGCTCGTACAGATGGCAAATTCTCAGGAGAAATAGCCGCCAACCGCGTTTCCTGCGGCCGCATCCCGGCAAAGACCTTCTGCTTCGTGGCGGGCACGCTCGTGCTCACCGCACAAGGGCCGGTGCCCATCGAGGCGGTAGGCGTCGGAGAGATGGTGCTCTCGCGCGATAGCGCCACCGGTGAGCAGGGGCCCCGTGAGGTCACCGAGCTCTATGGCAGCCAGACCTCCGAGCTCATCCACGTCGATCTCGGAGACGAGACGATCACCGCCACGCCGGGACACCCCTTCTGGGTGCAAGGCGTGGGCTGGGTGGACGCGGGAAGGCTTTCCGCGGGCGATGAGGTATCGCTTGCAGAGGGCGGCTCTGCCACGATAGTGTCGGTGGTGCGCGAGCACCTGCAAAGCCCGCAAGACGTCTACAGCTTCGAGGTCGCCGAGTATCACACGTATTTCGTCGCGAGCGCTGGCGTGTGGGTGCATAATGCGTGCAGCGCCCAGGTCAAGGGCGTCACGCGCGGCCAGCATCGCTATCATGCGAACAAGCAGCTGATCAACAACCCCAAGCAGCTTGCCCAGTTGAGCAAGGACCTCGGCTACGATGTGGCGGCCCACATGGGGTCTGGCAAGGGGGCCCTTCGTAACCCGAAGGGCATGCAGTGGCACCACAAGTCACTCACGGAGATGAAGCTGATGACCAAAGCGGGCCATCGTCGGGCGCACAGGATCGGAGGTCAGAAAGGCTGGTTTGCAAGAGGGGTCGCGCTCGGCCGATTCAGAAGATGAGAGCGATGGAGACTTCGCAAGAGTGACGGACGGATGAGGATGTCGGCTAATGCTAGTAGATGTTGGTCTGAAGAAGCCCGTTGAAGGCGACAAGATTATGGTGGTCTCGCTGAATTTAGCCGAGGCGACTCTTGTCCAGGATAAGGCATTACCCGGCAGTTCCAAACGGTTTGTCAGGCTGCGCATTGACCCGCAGATACTGGTCGACCGCCTGGGCGGCAATGAGACGTTCGCCACAATCATCTACCCTGAGGGGGGCGTAGAATGGATCAGGCGCTCGATGATCCGGGGCGTCTACCCGATTCCCGGGCCTATTGCAGCCGAGCACGGCGAGGGCTCACTTATCCAGATGGTCTATGACGAGCCGATGCCTGACCCGTGGCCTGCGAAACGACGCCTGTGGCCTGCATTCAGCGCTTTTCTCCTAGGCATGTCAGTAGAAAAGGTCCGGCGGATGCTCGATGACCGCGATCCGCAGCTGCCGTTGACGAGTCGGGCAATCAATGCCAAGGACGTGCCGACCGATATCACGCTCGCCGCGGCCCTTGCGGCCAGTGGGGCCCTCGAAGCAAAGTCGGTTGCCTTACGTAACGTCGTCCGTCCTCAGTGGTACTTCGTGCTGGCCGAGGATGCAGACACTGTCCCGGTTCGCTCTCGCCTCGGCGGCAAGCCTGACTTGCCCGTCGGCGCCCCGTGGCCCAAGGGTCGGAACGGGCCGCTTTCGTTCCTCGGCCAGATCGATCTATCTCAGGTAGGTGGCTGCTGCGGTTCCGGGCTACCGGCTGACGGCCTGATCCTCTTCTTCTATGACGCTCTCGGGCAACCGTGGGGGTTCGAGCCGGGTGACGCTTCGTCGTTCGTCGCTCTCTACTCGCATGGGGACACTACGCGCGCTACTCCACCAGGAGACCTTGCCGCAGATGCACGGTTCGAGGAGCAAACCCTTGCGCATGCACAAGGGTTGGGTCTGCCTGTGCTCGACTCGACGGATGGCGGGGCTTTTCAGCTTGAGTCAGACGAGGAGGCGGAGGCCTACCTTGAGCTCTACGACGAGCTCTACGGCGAGCCCGGCACGCCCGGTGGCGTCCCCGGCACGTGGCTTCTCGGCTATCCCTACCAGCTCCAAGACGACATGCAGGAGCAGTGCGCAGAGATGGCGAAGGCGGCTTGGGGCATCGAGTCGGAGCCCGCCGAGTGGCGGCTGCTCTTGCAGCTCGCAAGCGAGCCTGCCGCGAACATGAGCT
>CAYGFZ010000014.1:0-4260 GCA_964349355.1 uncultured Coriobacteriaceae bacterium
ACGGCGAGGAGAGCGCGTACCAGTACTGCGCGGGAGACCCGGTGGGGAAGGTGGACCCGACGGGGCTGGCTTCAATGCGTGCGACTACGGAGGTCTATCGGGAGTACGGCCCATTTGGAGCATTCAGGAAAGTCTGGCCGGCGGCGGGAGCGTTCGCGGGAATCGGGGGTTCGTACCTAGATTTCAAGTTCGGGGTGACGTGGACTTGGAAGAGCCAGCGGAGCAAAGCGACGGTGAGAGTCAGCCATAAGTCCTGGCGCATAGGAACGATGATTGCCAGCAGCGCCATTACCGTTAGGGCGACTATTAGGAAGACGAACGGCTCAACATATGTGGTACGTCTGGGCACAGGTAGCGCGAATCCTAAGGATGTTACGGAAGGAGGAGGCCAGATGCCTGGATGGTCAGCTTGGAGGTCGTACCCTTCGAACTCGTATCGGGACTATTGGGTCCAGAAGGTCCACGTTGATGTCAAGGTGTCCGCTGTCGGCGGAGTTGTCGGTGGAGGAACCAGCACGGTCACGAAGACGGTACACAACTATTTCGGCTCCAGGAGGCCTTCGTGAATGGTGTGGACGCATCCGGGCAGAGCGCTCGGTCAGGGGCGAAGCGGTTGCTGATGGAGCGCGGCAGCAGGGCAGTCTCGATGTTTGGGTATGCCTGTCTTACGATCGCCGCATCTGCAGTCATTGCGGAAATCGATGCAAGGACGTTGTTCCTGGGGGGCAGACGTGACTTGGCTTCGGCGAGCCTGATTGTTGTCTTCGCGATGGGTGCCTCTTGGCTCGCCGGTCGCACAAACTGGAGGCGATACGTAATGCGAGCACTGCTGGTCGCCGCTGTTGCCTCAGCACTCATTATCGGGTTGCTGGCGCTGCCAGGCCTACAAGCAATAGGTTCGTATGCGCTGGTTGTCTGTGTTGGTGTTGCGATTGCAGGCATACTCAGCTACACGTTAGACAGAGGTTCCAGTCGGGCTTTGCCGCGCCTTGCATGCAACATTTCTGCGGTTCTGCTGACACTGGGAGTCCTCCTGGCACCAGAACGGTTGACGTCAGGTCTCGAGTCGATAGTGCCGGTGGTTGCTTTGGTCGGCTGGGTCAGCATCGTTATCGCAGTTCTGTTGGTGTGGCAACCGTCTGAGAACCAGCAGGTGGCGACTCCGAAATGAGAGTGCCTGTCCGCTGCTCCCCAACTGCTCAAGAGTGTCGGAGGTCGGTTCAGCGGGGCCACTGCCGACCAGACGCTGTGCGACCCGGCCCTGGGGTTCCCAGCGTGCCCGGAGTGGCTCACAGCCCTGGCGAGGCTCTTCGACATGGGAGGCAACCTGACCGCGGCGGGCTCGGGCGGGGCGCAGACGACGTTCAGCGTCGATGGCAACGACCGGCTCACGGGCTCATCTGTCGGCGGCGGGACCGACTACGCCAACGACACCCTCGGACGCCGGACCTCCCAGGCTACCGGTGGCGTCACGGCCACCTACGGCTACGACGACGCGAGCAGGCTTACCTCCTGGTCCCGCGGAGCGGACAGCGCCACCTACACCCGCGATGCGCACGGCCACGCTCCCGCGCTGTCGTCACGCAAGGCGGCGTCACTGAAGCGCCCCGGGTTTGACGGAGGCACCTTTCTTGGGATTCCTTGCATCCTCGAGGAAAGAAACCTTAACCCGACGGGAAAGTCCTGGGATTACCCGCCGGCGTACCGAGAGCGAGTGATCCGCATCGCGCGGGAGTCAGAAAGACCGATCAGAGATGTGACTGGAGGCCTCGGCATGCGCCCCGAGACACTGCGTGCTTCTGGGTGACTGGCTCCGTCAAAGGAATGGCAGTCCGCTGACCGGGTGGAATCCACGAGGCCGCCAACCAAGGGGGCATCATAGACTACTGATTCTGCGCATCCCTTACGTTACGGACGACCGCATCGAGCACAGCGCGGGCGGCGCTGACGGCGGCTTCCGCATCGGCGTCTGTGGATTCGGGCCAATCACTCGGATAGCGTGATTCGACCGCCCACATGCTGAGTGAGGCGAAGTCCACTTCCAGAGAGGCAATGCCCCACTGGGCGCGCGTCAGGAGGAACGCTCATAGACCGTCCTCCCCTCACGCAGTGCCGATCGCAGGACATCGCCAGGCATGTCACCACGGCGCGTGATCTCTTCGAGGTCGGTCGGTATCACCTCGATGTTGGCGGGAATCCCACGCAGTGAACGCAGCATCGCCACAGCCATCGTCCGTTTGTCGGTCATTCGGGGGACAACTACCAGAAGATCAAGATCGCTGTCGGGTCGAGCATCCCCTCGGGCATGCGAGCCGAACATCACGACACGAACCGGGTCGAATTCGGTAATCAGCCGGTCTAACGCGTCCTGAAGCGCATCGATTGCCGGGATCAACACGGCCGGTAGACATCGGCACGGTGGTCGATCCGAACGACGCGGACCGCGAGCGCAGTCTCGTCCACCCGATACACGATCCGGTACGGACCGCGGCGTGCTGCGCGGTATCCCTCAAGGTCGAGTTTGAGCGCCTTGCCGACTCGCTGAGGATTCTCAAGTAGTGGACCGGTCATGAACTCGACGATGGCCGCTATCGCTGACTCGGGAAGTCGAGCCAGGGTGCGTTCGGCCGAGGCGGCAAGTTCGAGGCGGTGCGCTGGCATGCTCTACTCGCCTGTGAGGTACTTCGCGCGCAGCTCGGCGGCCGTGAGGAACTCGCCCCGGTCGATCTCAGCCTCGGCGGCACGGATGTCTTCGGCCGCTCCCGGTGTGGAGAGGATGTCGAGGGTCTCTTCGAGGCTGGCGAGGTCGGCGGTGCTCATGATTACGGCAGCCGGACGTCCTCGGCGGGTGATCACAACACGTTCATGTTCGCTCTCGACGAGGTCGACTATCTCGGAGAGATGGGCTTTCACATCGGCGAGTGAACGTGTCTCAGACATGACCGGAATTATAGTCACGTACGCTCGACGGGTCAACTCGTTGTTCGACGTCACCGTTACTTGCTTGCCCCATCCGCTCCGACCTGCGACAATCCTCGGCACTACCGGAGCCGGACAGGGGAGTGTTCGAGGGCCCAGATGGAGTGGGAGACCGCGATACGCGCCGAGCTCGAGCCGATGGTGCCCTACGCACCGGGCTTGCGTGTGAGCGAGGTCCGCGAGCGGTCCGGCACGGACACCATCCTCAAGCTCTCCAGCAACGAGCACCCGTGCGGGCCTTTCCCGGGCGCCATCCATGCGATGGAGGCCGTGCTTCCGCGCATGAACCGCTACCCTGATGGGTCAGCGCGCGCGCTGCGACGCGAGCTCTGCGCCCGCCTCGGCATCGCCGATGAGCATCTTGCGATCGGCAACGGCTCCAACGAGATCATCCGCCTCATCGCGCAGGCGCTTCTCCGTCCGGGAGATGAGGTCATCTACGCGTGGCCGAGCTTCGTCGTCTACCCGATGGTGACGCAGATGTTCGGGGCCGTCTCGGTCAAGGTCCCGCTCGCACCCGGCGAGGTGCACGACCTCGACGCGATGCTCGCCGCGATCACCGAACGCACGCGGATAGTATTCCTTTGCAACCCCAACAACCCGACCGGCACCATCTACGGCCGGGCGAAGTTCGAGGAGTTCCTAGGCAAGGCGCCTCCGCACGTGCTGGTGCTCGTCGACGAGGCGTACTTCGAGTTCGCGACCGACCCCGACTACCCGGACACTCTCGCGTACTTCGACGGCGAGCGCCCGCTCGCGGTCCTGCGTACCTTCTCGAAGATCTACTCGCTTGCTGGCCTGCGCATCGGCTACGGCGTGCTTCCCGCACCGCTGGCCGCTGCCACCCACAAGATCCGTGAGCCGTTCAACGTCAACACCGTGGCGCAGATCGCCGCGTACTACTCGCTCGCCGATGATGCTGAGGTTGCCCGCCGCAAAACCGAGAACCAGGAGCAGAAGACCTACATCTATTCGGCCTTCGACCGGCTGGGTGTGAGCTACGTCCGTTCCGAGGCGAACTTCATCTACCTCCACACGGACAAGCCGGTCGAAGTGTTCGAAGCGCTCCTCGGCGAAGGTGTCATCGTGAGGGACTTCGGCACCGCACCCGCACTGCGGGTCGGGATCGGGACCCCGGAAGACACGCAGATCACGATCGCGGCTTTCGAGGCCGTGATGACGCGGCTCGGCGGCATCTGACACGCCCCGGCCGCACGTGAGCGCCGGGACCGCGCGTATCGGGTAAGCACCGAGGCGAGGGAGTGATGCAGGAATGCTAGT
>CAYGFZ010000014.1:4360-6938 GCA_964349355.1 uncultured Coriobacteriaceae bacterium
TGGCCTGGGCGATCGAGCACGGGATCATCGAGAACGGCTCGCTCCCGGATGGCCTCGGCGCGCAGACATGGCTGGGGCCCGACGGCGTCGATCTGGTCGTCCTCGCGACACCTGCAACTTTCGCGTGCGAGTGGATCGAGCGCCTCGGAGCTATGGGCTACCGGGGCGTCGTGACGGACGTCGCCTCGACGAAGGCCGGTCTGATCGAGGCGGCGGATCGTTGCCTGGGTCCAGAGGTCGCGTTCGTGGGCGGACATCCGATGACCGGCTCGGATCGCAGCGGAGTCGAGGCGTCAGACCCCGAACTGTTCCGCGGCGCCTACTACGTCCTAACTCCCACCGAGACGACCGACATGGAGGCGTTTCGCCGCATCCACTCTCTTGTGAGCGAGTTCGGCTGCAGGATGATCTCGGTTGACGCAACCGAGCATGACGAGGCGGTCGCGGTGGTCAGTCATCTTCCCCATGTCGCCGCCTCCGCGCTCGTCGATGTCGCCGCTCGTCATGCGGGAACCAACGGTGACCTGCTGCGCCTTGCGGCAGGAGGCTTCAAGGACTCCACGCGCGTCGCAAGTTCGAACCCGGCGCTGTGGGCGGGCATCTGCACCGATAACGCGCAGGCGGTGCTCTCAAGCGTCCGAGAGCTTCGCTCGGTGCTCACGAGCTTCACCGCGATGCTCGAGATCGGGGACCGCGAAGGGCTGGAGCGATGGTTCGCCCGCGCTGCCGCTGTGCGCCGTGCACTGCCCGCCCAGTGGGTTCCTGCGACCGAGAGCCTCATCCAGGTCTCAGTGCCGGTCCTCGACCGCCCGGGTGTCGTCGCCGAGGTCACGACAGCTGCCGGACGCGCGGGGTGCAACATCGAGGGGATCGAGATCGACCACGTGTCAGAGGCGAGTGCTACGCTGATATTGGTACTAACCGACGAGGGCGACATCGAACGCTTCGAGAGTGACCTTCGCAACGCTGGTTACGCGCCCCAGGTGCGTTGGCTCGAGGGGTAGGGGAGGATTTCAGTGGACAGGGTCATCACCGCTGCACGCAGTCCCCTGGGCGGCCGGATCGGAGTTCCGGGTGACAAGTCGCTGTCGCACCGTGCCGTACTATTCGCGGCGATGGCGGCTGGCACGTCTGTGCTCTCCGGCGTCCTGGACTCGGCCGATGTGCGCTCTACTATCTCTGTCGTGCGCGCATTGGGCGCAGGTATCGAGTTCGTTGAGGCACCGACCGGCTCGCTCGTCGTCAGTGTCACCGGCTGGGGCGCCTTCGGTCCCCGGACGCCCGATAACTCACTTGAGTGCGGGAACAGTGGGACCACCGCACGTCTACTCCTCGGTGTTCTTGCAGGGTGGCCGGGTCCGTTCACGCTCACCGGGGACGAGTCTTTGTCGCGGCGTCCGATGGGCCGCGTGACGATACCGCTCGGAGAGATGGGCGCTTCGTTCGATCCCGCCGATGGAACTCTGCCGATCACGGTCAGCGGCGTACCGCTTGCGCCGATCATCTACGAGTCTCCGGTCGCTAGCGCTCAGGTCAAGACTGCGCTGCTTCTCGCGGGGCTGCGCGCTGAAGGTCGGACGGTCGTGCGCGAGTCGGCCCTCTCGCGTGACCATACCGAGCGCCTCTTGCCCGCGTTCGGAGTCACAGTCGGCCGCGATATCCTACAGAGTTCATGCTGGGTCGACGGGCCGGTCACTCCGGTCGCAGCTGACGTGATCGTTCCGGGCGATCCCTCCTCGGCAGCATTTCTCGTCGCCGCGGGGCTCTTGGTGGCGGGAAGCAAGATCGTGATCGAAGACGTCGCACTCAATCCCACGCGGATCGGGTTCCTACACGTTCTGGACCGTATGGGGGCGGGTGTGCGCATCACCCCAGCCGGGATGGAGGGTACCGAGCCGGTGGGGTCGATCACTGTCGAGGGCACTGGTGGCCTGACCGCGACCACTATCACGCCCGATGAGGTCCCTTCGCTCATCGACGAGGTCCCGGTACTCGCACTGCTCGCGACGCAGGCGACCGGCGTGACACGCTTCGAGGGGGTCGGCGAGCTTCGCGTGAAGGAGTCCGACCGGCTCGAAGCGATCGCCGCGGGGCTGACCGCACTCGGTGCGCGCGTCACCGCGGGGCCTGAGAGCCTCGTGATCGAGGGACCGACCCTGCTCGGCGGCGCGAACCTGTCGAGTTTGCACGACCATCGGCTCGCGATGACATGGGCGCTTGCGGGACTCATCGCTGTGGATCCTGTGACGATCGCCGGATTCGAGGCGGTGGCTGTGTCCTACCCACGCTTCCTCGACGACCTCGCTGCTCTCGGTGCGGTGCAGGGAGCGTGAGAACCCTCGCCTCCATGCTATGATTCGGCCCGCATCCGACCGAATCCGACGACAGGGACTGACGTGATCATCGCGATAGACGGCCCTGCGGGCTCCGGCAAGTCGACTGTGGCCAAGCTCCTTGCGGTGCGTCTCGGTGCGCACTACCTCGACACCGGAGCGATGTACCGCGCGATCGCGCTCAAGGCGCTTCGCACCGGCGTGCCGTTCTCCGACATCTCAGCGCTCGGTCTGCTCGCCCGCGA
>CAYGFZ010000014.1:7038-41959 GCA_964349355.1 uncultured Coriobacteriaceae bacterium
TTCGCACCGGCGTGCCGTTCTCCGACATCTCAGCGCTCGGTCTGCTCGCCCGCGAGGCCGACATCGCCTTCGTACACGACGATGATGCAGCGATCCCATCGGCGGTCCTACTGGACGGCGAGGACGTCACGGCAGCTATCCGCGCTCCCGACGTGGACGAGGCTGTCAGCGCGATCGCGAGCATCCCGGCCGTTCGCGATGCGATGGTGCCGCTCCAGCACGCCGTGGCGACCACTCCACACGACGTGGTGGTCGAAGGGCGCGACATCGGCACCGTCGTCTTCCCGGATGCAGGCGTGAAGATCTTCCTGACCGCTTCGGCCGAGGAACGCGCCCGTCGCAGGCACGCCGAACTCTCCGTCCGGGGAGTCGTCGTGGAGGAGTCGGCAGTACTCAGCGGTCTGGAGCGGCGTGACGAGGCCGACTCGACTCGAGAGGCCGCCCCGCTCGTCCCTGCGCCCGACGCGATCCACGTGGATACCACCGGCCTGTCGATCGACGAGGTCGTCGAGATCATCGCCGGACTCGTCATCGAGGCGCGCTGATGGGTTATCGGCTCACACGCACGCTTCGTGCCAGCGCAGCTCGACTGGTTCTCGCCTCCTACCGGACGCGCTTCATCGGCTCTGATCGCGTACCCGCCGGTGGAGCGATCCTTGCGGGCAACCATGTCTCGTATCTCGATCCGGTCCTGCTGTGGTGCGGTGCCCCGCGTCTCACCCACTTCATGGCGAAGTCTGAACTGTGGGATGTCCCGGTCGTCGGGTGGCTCCTGCCGCAGCTGCTTGCGTTCCCGGTGCACCGTGGCTCGGCCGATCGCGTGGCGATCTCGAAGGCGAGCGATCTCCTCGGCGACGGTAACCTGGTGGGCATCTTCCCCGAAGGCACCCGCCAGCAGGGTCTCGCTGATGACGAACTCGGACAGGCGAACGAAGGCGTCGCGTTCATCGCCATGCGAGCGGGCGTCCCGGTCGTGCCGGTCGGCATCTCTGGCACCGAGCACGCGCTGCCCAAGGGCGCATGGCTTCCGCGATTCCCCCGGGTCACGGTAGTCTACGGGGAGCCGGTCTTGGCCGAGGAGTTCACCGAAGGCTCGCGCAAGCAGCGCCTCCACGCGTTCACGACCGAGATCATGCGCCGGATAGCTGCTGCTCGCGCCGAGGCACGGGAGGTCTGACGATGCAGGTACGTGTCGCAAGCCACGCGGGAGTCTGCTACGGGGTCGAGCGCGCGTTCGAGCTCGCCACAGACGTTGCTACCGGTGCCACTCCGGTCCACACCCTCGGCCCGCTCATCCACAACCCGCAAGCGGTAGAAGCACTACGCAAGCAGGGCGTCGAGGTCGCCGACACCCTCGATGACGTGCACGATGGCACGCTCGTCATCCGGACGCACGGCGTCGGCCCCGCGATCATCGAAGCTGCCCGCGCGAAGGGACTCGACGTCGTTGACGCGACGTGCCCGTTCGTGAGCAAGGTCCACGATGCCGCTCACGCGCTGATCGAGGAGGGCTACTCGGTCATCGTGGTCGGGGAGGCCGATCACCCCGAGGTCGAGGGCATTCGCGCTCATGCAGGCGGCGATGCGCTCATCGTCCAGTCCGCCGCCGAACTGCCCGAACCGCTTCCGGGCCGACGTCTCGGCATCGTCGTGCAGACCACGCAATCCGCCGAGCGCCTCGAAGAGGTCGTCGCGGCGGTCCTTCCCCGCGCCGCCGAGGTGCGCGTCTTCAACACGATCTGCTCCGCCACCGCACAGCGTCAGCGCTCCGCCGCGGAGCTCGCGGGAGAGGTGGACGTCATGGTAATCGTCGGTGGCCGAAACTCGGGCAACACCACGAGGCTCACCGAGATCTCCTCGGCGGTCAATCCGAGGACACACCACGTCGAGACTGCCGAGGAACTCGATCAGGCGTGGTTTGCTGGCGCGTCGCTCGTGGGCGTGACAGCAGGCGCGTCGACTCCGGACGTCCAGATGGCCGACGTCATCGAGGCCATCGAGTCGATCCGCTGACGTGAGCGCTCGTCTTGCATATGGCGGTAGCACCGCAAGGCCCGCAGCCGGCGGGGGCGGAGTCGTCGCACGCGTCGAGCCGGACTCTCCGGCCGCGCGCGCGGGGATCGCCCCCGGCGAGCGGATCCTGACGGCGAACGGCCGAGTGCTGACCGATGTCATCGCATGGTGCTGGGAGAGCGACACCGCCTCGGTGACTGCCACGGTGGCCGGGTCTGACGAAGCGATCCGCGAGGTCGTCCTCACGCGCGGCGGCCACGAGGCGTGGGGGATCGACTTCGCCGCCGCACTCTTCGACGAGGTCCACACCTGCCGCAACAGGTGCGCGTTCTGTTTTATGTCGCAGCTCCCGCGAGGACTGCGCCGCGCGCTCTACGTCCGTGACGACGACTATAGGCTCTCGTTCCTCTCGGGTAACTTCATCACGCTCACCAACTTAAGTGACGACGACATCACCCGGATCACCACCGAGCATCTCTCACCGCTCCACGTCTCGCTCCATGCGATCACACCTGCCGTGCGCGAGCGTCTCGTGTGCGCGCGGGAGGATCGTGGGCTCGACCGCTTCGATGAGTTGGTCGAAGCCGGTATCGATCTGCACGTGCAGATCGTGCTCGTCCCCGGCGAGAACGACCGCGATGAGCTCAAGGCGACGCTGTCGTGGCTGGCAGCGAGAGAGGGCGTCCTCTCCGTCGGGATCGTCCCGCTCGGTTTCACAGCTCACCAGAATCTCTTCAGCAGCTCCTACGAGCATCCTGATGCAGCCGCCTCCGTACTCGACGCGATCGCACCGTGGGCTACAGCGATGCGGGACCGGGACGGGGTAGGCTGGGTCTACGCTGCCGACGAGTTCTACCTGACCGCAGGTCGCGACGTCCCGTCAGCGGCGGAGTACGACTCGTTCCCCCAGTACGAAAACGGCATCGGACTCGTCCGTTCCTTCATCGACGACTTCTACGCAGCGCCCACCAGTGACCGTCCTCCGTCCGCCGAGCAGTTCACCCTGGTGACGGGGACCATGTTCGCGCCTGTGCTCGCGGGCTTGCTCGAGGCGGCCGGCTTCTCTTCGAGGGTGAGCGTGCTGCCGGTCGAGAACCGCTTCTTCGGCGGTAATGTGGGAGTGACCGGGCTTCTCGCGGGCGTCGATATCGCCTCGGCGGTGCGCGAAGGACGTGTCTCGGGCAGCGTGCTCGTTCCGGATGTCGTGTTCAACGACGACGGCCTTACGCTCGACGACCTCAGCGCAGCGGAACTCCGGCAGGCGGCTGGCGTGCCCCTCGCGGTGCTTGCCACGGGCGCACAGCCACTGCGCTCTGCTATTCTTTAGTATTGCAGTACACGGGGCGCCGAGCCTCGTCCCTCTAACCCCCGGAGCACACCGATGTCCCTACCTATCGTCGCAGTCGTCGGTCGGCCTAACGTCGGCAAGTCGACCTTCGTCAATCGCATAGCCCAGACCGCTGACGCCATCGTCCATGAGGCGCGTGGTGTCACCCGTGACCGTAGTTACCACCGCGCCGAGTGGAACGGGCGCGACTTCATGCTCATCGACACTGGTGGCATCGAGAACACAAAGGACGATCCGTTCGCCGAGTCGATCACCGCGCAGGCACTCACCGCCACTACCGAGGCGGACATCATCATCGTGCTGGTGGATAGTACGACAGGCATGACTACGGCCGATGAGGAGGTCGCGCGCAGGCTGAAACGTGCGTCGGCTCCTGTCTTCCTTGTCGTCAACAAGATGGACACTCCCAATCGTGACGACGAGATCCACGAGTTCTGGGGGCTGGGACTCGGGCAGCCGTGGCCCGTCAGCGCCACGCATGGCCACGGTACCGGCGATCTGCTCGACGAGATCGTCAACGTTCTCCCCGCCCCTGAGCCCGTCATCGAGACCGATGCGATCGACGTCGCCATCATCGGCAAGCCCAACGCCGGCAAGTCTTCTCTGCTCAACCGTCTCGTCGGCACCGACCGGGCCATCGTCAGCGAGGTCGCCGGGACCACGCGCGACGCACTCGACGTGTTGGTCGAGCGGGAGGGGCGCTCGTACCGATTCGTCGACACCGCGGGCATCCGGCGCAAGGCGCGCATCGATGCCGATGTCGAGTACTACGGCTTCGTCCGCGCGATGCGGGCGATCGACAACGCCGAGCTCGCACTACTCGTCATCGACGCGACAGAAGGTGTCACCGACCAGGACCAGCGTGTCGCGCGTTTCGCGGCCGAGCGCGGCTGCGCGCTGATCATCCTTCTCAACAAGTGGGATCTGGTCGACGACCCCGAGTGGCGCGAGGAGATCGACTACCAGCTGAAGGATCGTCTCGGATTCGTCTCTTACGCACCGGTACTGCGTATCAGCGCGCTCACCGGCGCCAAGGTCACCCGTATCTTCAAGGCCATCGAGACCTCCTGGGGCAACTACACACAGCAGATCCCCACCAGCAAACTCAATCGCGTACTCACCGAGATGCGCGAGTTCGGTCACACCGTCAGCAAGGGCTCTCGTACCCTTCGGATCCACTACATGACGCAGACCCGGACCTCGCCACCCGGCTTCACCCTCTTTGCGAACCACCCGCAGCTCGCCGATGACTCGTTCAAGCGGTACGTCGAGAACCGCTTGCGCGAAGCGTTCGATTTTGCCGGGACACCGATGATCCTGAAGTTCAAGCACAAGGACTCATAAGATGGTGGTCGCGATGCAACTAGCCTTCGTGACCGTCGTCGCATATCTCATCGGCGCGATCCCCAACGCGCTCATCGTCGGCCGGCTGGCGCTCTCTACCGACGTTCGTGAACATGGCTCAGGCAATCTCGGCGCCACCAACGCGTGGCGCGTCCTTGGCTGGAAGGCCGGGGTAGGGGTCTTGCTGCTCGATACCGGCAAAGGCGCGCTAGCGGTGTGGATCGCGACCCTCGTTCACCCGGTGGCGGTTGGAGGACAGCTGCAAGACTGGTTCGTCATCGTGGCTGCCATGGCCGCGGTTCTCGGCCACTCGTACTCGCCGTACGTGCGTTTCGCGGGCGGGAAAGGGGTCGCCACCGCCGCGGGTGCGCTCCTCGTGATGATGCCGCTCGTCTGGGCGATCCAGCTTGCAGTCTTTCTCACCGTCATCTTGGTCTTCCGGATGGTGAGCCTGGGATCGCTCGTCATCGCTGCGCTCTTCCCGGTTCTCGTGCTCGTGTTCTATGCTGACCGGACACCGTTCATCCTCTTCGCTTTTCTTGCGGCCGCTCTCGTCATCTGGCGACACCGGAGTAACATCGGTCGTATCATTCGGGGTGCGGAGCCGAAACTGTCGCTCGGCCGCAAGACGCCTGACGACGCGCAAGGAGGGGTCGCATGAGTCGAGTCGCGGTCATCGGGGCGGGATCGTGGGGGACGGCAGTCGCCTCTCTGCTGGGGGCCAACAGTGTGCCGACAACGCTCTGGGCGCGCTCACAAGAGGTCGTCGATGCGATCACCGAGACACGCCGCAACCCGCGCTACCTGCGCGAGGTCGTGCTTGCCGACCAGGTCACGGCCACCTCTGACCTCGAGGAGGCCCTCCGTGGCGCTGACGTGATAGTCATCGCTACTCCCAGCAAGGCGGTACATGCCACGGCCGAGGCGATTCGTCCGTACTACGACGGCAGCGCGCCGGTCGTCAGCCTCGCAAAGGGTCTCGAACCGGAGACCCTCTCCCGCATGACGGTCCTTCTCGGCGAGGTTCTCGGCGCTCCGGAGCGCATGGCTGCGCTCTCCGGTCCCAACCATGCCGAGGAGGTATCGCGCGGTATCCCCTCGGCTACGGTGATCGCGGCCTGTGACCAGTCGGTCGGCGTCTATCTGCGCGGAGTGTTCATGACGCCCGCGTTTCGCGTCTATACCAACATCGACGTTATCGGAGTGGAACTTGCCGGCGCGTCGAAGAACGTCATCGCTGTAGCCGCCGGTATCTCTGACGGCCTGGGTTTTGGCGACAACACCAAAGCGAGTCTGATGACGCGCGGTCTGGCCGAGATGAGCCGCCTGGGACGCGCAGCCGGTGCGAACCCGCTCACCTACATGGGGCTTGCGGGGGTGGGCGACCTCATCGCGACGTGTACCTCCCGCCACAGCCGCAACCGCGCTCTCGGCGAACGGCTGGCGGGCGGCGGTACGGTCGAGCAGTTCGAGACCGAGACCCACATGGTCGCCGAGGGCGCGACTTCGTGTGCGACCGTCGCCGAGCTCGGCGAGCGGTACGGGATCGAGATGCCTATCACCGCGCAGGTGCGCGGCATCGTCCGCGAGGGCGCATCTCCCTCTTCTGCGGTCGGGGCTCTCATGGGCCGGGATGCCACGGACGAACTGCACGGTATGGGACTCATCGACATATAGGAGGAGGCTCGCATGACCGAACGGGTGCTTATGGCACCGTCGATCCTCTCGGCGGACTTCAACGATCTCGGCACCGCCGTTCGCGCGGTGGCCGAAGGTGGCGCTGACTTCATCCACGTCGACGTGATGGACGGTCACTTCGTTCCGAACCTGACGATCGGCCCTCCTGTGGTCAAGGCGCTCAAGCGCGTCACCGACGTCCCGCTCGACGTCCACCTCATGATCTCCAACCCCGAGTCCACCCTTCAGTGGTATCTCGACGCGGGCGCTGAACTGGTCGTCGTCCACGCCGAGGCCTGCGATCATCTGCACCGTGTCGTCCAGACGATCCACGCCGCCGGAGCGAAGGCGGGTGTGAGTCTCAACCCCGCCACACCACCCGAGGTCCTGCGCGATATCATCGGCGACCTTGACCTCGTCTTGCTGATGAGCGTCAACCCTGGCTTCGGTGGTCAGTCGTTCATCTCGCGCACCGTGGGCAAGGTCCGCCGCCTCGCCGCTCTCTGTGCCGAGGAGGGCGCGACACCGTTGATCCAGGTCGATGGCGGAATCGATCGATCCACCGCTCCGCTCGTCGTTGAGGCCGGAGCCCGGGTGCTCGTCGCCGGTAGCGCGGTCTTCTGCGCCGAGGACCCGGTCTTTGCGATGAACGCGATCCGGGAGGCCGGGGAGCGCGTCTTGTAGTACACTTTGCGTGTCTTTCTTCAGGGCGGGGTGTAACTCCCCACCGGCGGTCAGAGCCCGCGAGCCCCGATAGGGGTTGACCCGGAGGATTTCCGGGGCCGACAGTGAAAGTCTGGATGGGAGAAGAGAGGAACGGTATCCGGGCATGCGCCTGTTTTCTGACGTATCTGCGTCTATCGAAGATCCCTACCTGCGTCGTGCACACGAACTTGCCGTGCACGGTATCGGCCGGACCTCTCCCAACCCTGCGGTCGGATGCGTGATCGTCTCCGGCGGTGAAGTTGTCGGCGAGGGATGGCACGAGTCCGCCGGCGGACCCCACGCGGAGATCATCGCGTTACGTCAGGCAGGAGAGCGTGCTGCTGACGCGACCGCGTACGTGACCCTCGAGCCGTGTACGCACCAGGGGCGCACGCCGCCATGTACCGATGCACTCATCGAAGCCGGAGTCGCCACGGTCGTCATGGGTATGCACGACCCGCACGCGATTGCGTCAGGGGGCGCGGAGATTCTTCGCTCCTTCGGCGTACGGGTCCGGTTCTGCGACGATTCCGCTCCGTTTGCTGCCTTGAACGAGGGGTGGCTCAAGCATCTTTCCACGGGGCTCCCCTGGGTTACGGCGAAGGTCGCCGTGTCTTTGGACGGAAAGATCGCACGGGCCGAGGGTGTCCGGACCGCGATGAGCGCGTCGGGGAGCCGTTCGATCACGATGAGACTACGCTCGATGGCCGACGCGGTGATGGTGGGTGCGCGCACGGCGAACATAGATGATCCCTCGCTCACGGCGCGCGACCCCAACGGCGACCTTGTTGAGCGGCAGCCGGTGCGCGTCGTTGTGTGCCGCGACCTGATTCCGAGCACGTCATCGCTGCTGAGCGATGACGTAGGACCCGTGGTTCTCCTCGTCCCGCGGCAACGCGCTGCCGATGTCCCTGCTCCGGCAGCAGGGGTGCAGGTGATGCCATACGACTCGTCCGAGGGGCTTTCCTCTGCACTCGCGGTGCTCGCCGATGCGGGGATCCGACGTCTGCTCATCGAGCCCGGTCCGTATCTGATGGCGAGTCTGTGGCAGTCGGGCCTCATCGACGAACTGGTACTGATACACGCAGGCGGGTTCGCGGGATCGCACGCTCCGGGAATCTACCCGGGTGAGGGCGAAGGAACGCTGCACGAACTTTATCGATCCTTAGCGGCAGTGGAAGCCGGTGTTGTGGCCGGCGACGCGGTGACTGTGTGGAGGCCGAGTACATAGCGGCGCGCGAGCGCCTCAAAACAGAAGGGACGAACCGAGATGTTCACAGGACTCGTCGAGTCTGAAGGTATCATCACACGGGTCGAGCGGGTTAGCGGCGGCGGGCTGAGACTCGAAGTCTACGCGCCTGAGTTCGGGCGAGACATGTCGATCGGTGACTCTATCGCGGTCGACGGTGTCTGCCTGACTGTGGTGAAGTTCATCCGCGGCGCGTTCATCGCCGACGTGAGTCAGGAGACCCTCGAGCGCTCGACTCTCGGGACGATCCGCCAAAGCGACAAGGTCAACCTCGAGCGCGCGATCAGGCTTTCCGACCGGCTCGGCGGACACATCGTGACCGGGCACATCGATGCGGTCGGCACCCTGGTCATGCGGCATGCCGCCGGAAACTCGACCGTGTACCAGTTCTCTGCACCGCCAGCGGTGATGGAGTACGTGGTGCCCAAGGGCTCGATAGCCATCGACGGCATCTCACTTACGGTCGCGCAGGTCCGTGATGACTCGTTCGTTGCTGCGGTCATCCCGCACACCGAGCAGTCGACCACGCTCGGCTCAAAGCCTACCGGGTCGCGCGTCAATCTCGAGGTCGACATGATGGCCAAGTACGTCAAGGCGTTCGTCGCGGTCTATGCGGGCGACGACGCTGACGCGCTTCGTCCCGGTCGCCGTGGGCTCGGAGATATGCTGCGTGACCTGACCGAGGGTCGGTGACTTGCGTGCGGGAAAGCGGCCATAGACCCTTCGCTACCGTTCCAGAGGCAGTAGAGGCGATCGCTGCGGGCAAGATGATCATCGTCGTCGACGACGAGGACCGCGAGAACGAGGGCGACCTCGTCATGGCTGCGGCGAAGGTCACGCCCGATTCGATCAACTTTATGGCCACCAACGGGCGTGGTCTGATCTGTCTGCCCCTGACCGCCGAGCGTCTCAAGGAGTTGCACATCCCTCCGATGGCGCAGGTGAACACCTCCGAGCAGGGGACAGCGTTCCACGTCTCCATCGGGGCCAAGGGGCGGATCACGACAGGGATATCGGCTGCGGATCGCTCAGAGACCGTTCGTGCGGCCATCGATCCGAGCTCTGGTCCCGAGGATATCTCCATGCCCGGGCATGTGTTCCCACTCAAGGCCAAGCCCGGCGGAGTCCTGGAACGCGCGGGCCACACCGAGACAGCTGTCGATCTCGCGCGCATGGCCGGATTGTATCCGGCCGGCGTGATCTGCGAGATCATGAACGCTGACGGCACTATGGCGCGAAGGCCCGAACTCGAATGCTTCGCTGCCGAACACGATCTTATGTTGATCACTGTCGCGGAGCTCATCCGGTATCGTCGTCGTACCGAGCGTCTTGTCGAGCGCACCTCGACAGTCAGGATGCCCACCCGCCACGGTGAGTTCGTCGCGCATGGCTACACGTCCCAGGTCGACGACTCAACGCACATCGCGCTCGTTGCAGGCGACGTGGCGGGAGCCGATGACGTCTTAGTCCGCGTTCACTCGGAGTGCCTGACCGGGGACGTGTTCCATAGTCTGCGGTGCGATTGCGGCTCCCAGCTCGAGGAGGCCATGCGTCGTATCCAGGCCGAGGGTGCCGGTGTGCTGCTCTACATCGTCGGCCATGAGGGACGGGGCATCGGCCTGGCCAACAAGTTGAGGGCTTACGAACTACAGGAGGAGGGAGCCGACACGGTCGAGGCGAATGAGGCCCTCGGATTCGCCCCCGACCTGCGTGACTACGGGATCGGCGCTCAGATCCTTGTCGACCTCGGTTTGACGACGATGCGTCTTCTGACCAACAACCCCACCAAGATCGTGGGTCTGGAGGGATATGGACTCGAAGTCACCGAGCAGGTAAGCCTCGAAGTCCCGGCGTGCCCGGACAATGTCGATTACCTGCGCACCAAGCGCGAGAAGATGGCACACACCCTGGAGCTTTCCGGGGACGTTCACGTTGAAGAGGAGAGTGAGTGATGGGTACGTTCGAAGGTAACCTGATCGGTACCGGCCTGAAGTTCGCCATCGTGGTGAGCCGCTTCAATGAGCTTCTCTCCGGCCGCCTGCTTTCAGGTGCTCAGGATGCATTGGTCAGGCATGCTGTCGACCCGGATGATGTCGACGTTGCGTGGGTCCCGGGTGGGTTCGAGATCCCATCCGTAGCCAAACGTCTCGCGGCTTCCGGTCGCTACGACGCGGTCATCGCGCTGGGGGTCATCATCCGGGGTGGCACACCGCACTTCGACTACGTCGCCTCCGAGGTCGCCAAGGGTGTGGCGAAGGCGTCGCTGGACACTGACGTACCGGTGATGTTCGGTGTGATCACCGCAGACACCATCGAGCAGGCGGTAGAGCGTGCCGGGACCAAGGTGGGCAACAAGGGCTGGGACGCTGCAGTGGGAGCCATCGAGATGGCGAATCTGCACAAGGCGATCGGATAGGGCGTCCCGACATCAATCCCGGAAATTCAAGAAGGCTCCGACCTCTCGGGCCGGAGCCTTCTACGTGTCCAGTGGGCTCTCGCCACCCTGTGGCTATCAGCCGTGGACCGTTGGCGCATCGCCGCCGCCTCAAGAGGCGGGTGTCAAACCCTATCAGATGGCTCGTAGCCCAACAAGCGATGATGTGTTCGATTTGACGAGCGGCAGCCGGGGGAGAGTCGATGGGTCTCAGCACGCGCCGTACGGTCGGATATACTGGACAAGAGATGCCCAAGAGATCCGTGACCTGACGACAGGAGCTTGTGATGATGGCTGACAGTGACACCGCCCCTACAGGCCCCGTATCCGACGAGGGCGATGGGGTGACGGTACTGGACCTGTTCGGCATCAAGCTCAGTGTCCAAAATCCCCGTATCGCCCAGATCCTGACCATGGAAGCTGGAGAAGCGCTCACCACCGATGTCCGCGACCTTCTGGACCCTGCAGAGGTGCGCGCCGACAGGAGTGCGGCTACGCAGGCTGCTCCTGATGTTGTCATGACGCCTCCTACCAGCCGTGATGCCGCCGATTCGAAGTTGCGCGCTGACATTCGTGCGCGCGCTGACGCGATCGGCGAGGCGCTCGGATTCGAGACCGGACCGGCCGGTGTGTGGGAGTCTCCCTCGGGGATATCGATCATCACGCGTGTCGTCGAGCACCCGCTGAGTTTCGCTGCCGCGGCGGATTACGTAGGCAAGCTTTCCACGGTATTGGAAGGGCGCGACAACGCCGATACCACGGCGCTTTTCATCGTCGACTCGCAACAGACCGCAGATGTCTTCAAGGTAGCGATCCGACAGCGCCGCCTCTACGACGTTGCGAGAACTATCTCTGCGGAGAACCTGGAGACGATACGCTCGCTGTTCGGGTCCGCCGCGATCGACCACTCGCGAGTCTTGGTCCTTCTGACGCCGATGGCTAATGCCGACGTCGGCGAGGTCTTGAACATCATCCGCTCGGCTGGTGCCGGGGATCACTACGAAGGGCCCGAGTACTAGCATCTGACCAGCCTTCCCGGAGGCTCTGAAACGGCGTATCGCCACTCGTCGACAGCTCTTGACACTCCCAACGCGCGGGACTATCGTGCAGAAACCATACTGTTTTGGTAGGGATTCGGCCCGAGGAGCCCCCTGATGCGCCTTACGGTGAAGAGCGAGTACGGCTTGCTGGCAATGATCGATCTTGCATGTCGCGCCACGTCAGGACCGGTGAGCGCCCGCGAGATATCGGAGCGGCAGTCCGTCCCGCCGAAGTACCTCGAGCAGCTATTCGTCGCTCTGCGCAAGGGCGGACTTGTCACTGCTGTGCGTGGTGCCCGCGGGGGCTTCGAGCTCAGTAGGCCCGCTGGCGAGATCACCGTACTTGACATCGTCGAGACGCTGGAGGGTCCGCTTCGGCCCACCGTCTGTAACACGGAGAGATCGGCAGCGTGCGGTAGAGGCGGAGTCTGTGCCGCTGCACACGTCTGGGAACGAGCGACGGGTGCGGTCCGTGACGTTTTTGTCACGACCACGCTCGATATGCTCGCACGCGACCAGGAAGTCTTAGAAGGCATCGAGTGAGTCTGTCAGGCAGTATGCGAGAGGATACGGCAATGGAAAGTCGGGACGTCTACCTTGATTACGCAGCGACGACCCCGGTCGACGAGCGGGTCATCGAAGCCATGCTTCCACACCTCCGCGAAGGGTGGGGTAACCCCAACAGCCTCTATCGTAAGGGCCGTGAGGCGTACACCGCACTGGAGGACGCTCGTGAGCGCGTCGCACGTCTGATCGATGCGGAGCATCCAGAAGAGGTGATCTTCACCGCCGGGGGCACGGAGTCGGACAACTCCGCACTCATAGGCATCGCTACCCGGGCCAAGCCCCAGGGCGCGCATGTGATCGTGTCGTCGTTCGAGCACCATGCGGTACTCGAGCCCGCGCACTATCTCGAGAAGGCCGGATACGAAGTCACCTATCTCAAGCCACGGCCTGAGGGTGTGATCGATCCGACGGATCTCGAGGGGGCGATGCGCGACGACACCATCCTCGTCTCCGTCATGCACGGGAACAACGAGATCGGTACCCTCCAGCCCATTCGCGCGCTCTCCGACATCGCACATGCCCGCGGGGCGTTCTTTCACACCGATGCGGCCCAGACACTGGGAAAGGTTCCGTTCGACGTCGTAGAACTCGGGATTGACGCCGCTTCGTTCTCCGGCCACAAGATCTACGCCCCGAAAGGTGTCGGCGCTCTGTACCTGAAGCGACGCACTCCCTTCGCGCCGCTGGTCCGTGGTGGCGGGCAGGAGTTCAAGAAGCGCTCTGGCACCCAGAACGTCGCGGGTGTCATCGCATTCGCCCGTGCTTTAGAGATCATGGTCGAAGAGATGCCTGGTGAGTCGCCACGGCTTGCTGCGTTGCGCGACCGAGTTATCACCGGCATCACCGGCACCTTGGAGAACACCGCGGTCAGCGCCATGCATCCCGAAACGCTCCCCAACATCGCCCATCTGCTCATCAAGGGCGTGGAGGGAGAGGCGATGCTACTCCAACTCGACGCCAAGGGTGTCGCTGTCTCGACGGGCTCTGCTTGCTCGTCAGGGTCTCTGGAGCCAAGCCACGTGCTGCTCTCGATCGGCTGTCCTCCCGAACTTGCACACGGTTCGGTGCGCATCTCTCTCGGCCGCTTCACCACTGATGCCGACATCGACTACTTCCTCGAGGTCTTCCCGCCTATCGTCGAGCGTCTTCGTTCAATGTCGCCGGTGTATGCCCGCATGTTCGGCTCCCCGGCGAGCTGATGGTTTCTACAAGTCCGGACCGGCGGCGCCGACTAACGGTGTACCGCCCCTTTTGAGAGGATGGGATCGTGCTCTACAGTGACAAAGTGATGGACCACTTCAACAACCCGCGCAACGTCGGTGTACTCGATGATCCCGACGGGGTAGGTGAGGTCGGCAATCCGGTCTGCGGCGACGTGATGAAGATCTCGATCGCAGTCGATGATGATCACATCACCGACATCCGCTTCCAGACGCTCGGATGTGGCGCGGCCATCGCGACGTCTTCGATCGTCACCGAGATGGCCAGGGGTATGACGCTCGATGATGCGGTCGCGATCACCAAGGCCCAGGTGGCCGAGGAGCTCGGCGGACTGCCACCCGCCAAGATGCACTGTAGCGTGCTCGCGACTGACGGCCTGAAGAAGGCCGTGGACGACTACCTGGTCTCCAACGGTCGCGAGCCCATCGCTGTCGGAACCATCGCACACGACGACCCAAACTTCGATCCTCACGGCGAGGAGCACGCCGACGCATGCGACGTCGAGGGAGCGTAGCGCTCAACTATGGCGGTTCTGTGGGTAGCGATGAGCGGGGGAGTGGACTCATCGGTTGCCGCTGCCCGTCTGGTCGCGGCTGGTCACGAGGTCACCGGTGTGACGATGCAGCTCCTGCCCGAGGGTGAGGAGGACGGTCGCTGTTGCTCGAGCGATGCGGTCAGGTCCGCGAAGCGGGTGTGCGACCGGCTCGGGATCGGCCACTACACGCTCAATATGAGGGACGTCTTCGCGCGGTGCGTCGTCGACGCTTTTGTCACTGAGTACGCGAGCGGGCGCACGCCAAACCCTTGTATCGAGTGCAACGACCGTGTGAAGTTCGCGGAACTGCTCGCACGCGCCAGGACTGCGGGCGCTGATGCACTCGCGACCGGACACTATGCGCGTATCGAACGTGACAGGGATGGGGTTCCGTGGCTTGCCCGGGGTCGAGACGGAAGCAAGGATCAATCCTACTTCCTCTACCGGTTGACCCGCGAGCAGCTCGAACATGTCTGGTTCCCGGTGGGGGATTCGACCAAGGCCCAGATTCGCGCCGAGGCCGCGGACCTCGGTCTTCCAAGCGCTACGCGTCCCGAAAGCCAGGAGATATGCTTCGTGCCAGAGGATGCTGGTGCGTTCGTGATCGAGCACTGTCCTGCAGCAGGACACCCGGGTCCGATCGTAGACGAGCACGGAGAGGTCCTCGGTGCGCATCGCGGTCTTGCCCGTTACACTATCGGCCAGCGCAAGGGGCTCGGCCTGCCCGGAGGGCCGTGGTACGTCACGGCGATCGATGCGGATACCAATCGTGTGACTGTGGCACCACGATCCCCAGCCGACGTGAAGACGATCGAGCTGACTCGAACGGTATGGCGCCCTGTCGCCCTCACCAGCGTCGATGCGGTGGTGCGCTACCGCGCAGAGCAGGTCCCCGCACGGGTCACACGCCCTCGCGACGGGGTGATCGAGCTGGAACTCGTGCATCCGGTCAGTGGTGTGGCACCCGGCCAGGCTGTCGTATGCTACTCAGGAAAGCGAGTCGTCGGCGGAGGGGTGGCCGAGAGCACATCATGATGGTCGACCTGCACCTGCATACCTCGCGTTGCGGACATGCCGAGGGAGAGATGTCGGAGTACATCGACGCCGCCCGGCGCGCGGGGCTGGATGTCATCGCCTTTACGGACCATCTTCCGCTGCCATCCCACCTCAACCCCGACGGATCCTACGCCATGATGCCTGAGGAGCTCGCAGCCTACGTGTCCGACGTCCGGGCACACGCTGTGCGAGTCGATCGACCGCGGGTTCTCCTCGGGATCGAGGCTGACTGGCTGCCCCAGTGGCGTGTCGACACAGCACGTGTCCTCGCCGCACACCCCTTCGACGTCGTCTTAGGCGCGGTCCACTTCCTCGATGGATGGGTCTTCGACGATCCCGATCTCATCGGCGAGTGGGAGGGACGGAACGTTCTTGCCGTGTGGGAACGCTACTTCTCTACACTCGCCGAGGCCGCCGGCAGCGGGCTTTTCGACGTGATGGCTCACTTGGACCTCATCAAGAAGTTCAGGCATCGCCCCGACGTTTCTGTCGGTCATCTCTATGCTGACCTTGCTGCAGCTCTGGCAGACGCGCAGGTCGCGGTCGAGGTCTCCTCGGCGGGGCTGCGCAAGCCGTGCGCGGAGATCTACCCTGGCGACGATCTACTCCTCGCGCTAAGGCGCGCCGGTGTGCCGGTCACCACCTCGTCTGACGCGCACAGTCCTGCCGAGGCCGGAGCAGGGCTTGCCGAGGTCCGTGCGGCGCTCGCGCGGGCGGGGTATCGTGAGATCGTCTACTTCGAACAACGTGAGATGCGGGAGGTGGCGTTGTGACTGTGAAGGTCTCCGACATCGTTGCCCGGATCGACGATGCGTTTCCGTTCGAGCGCGCCGAGGAGTGGGACGCCGTCGGCCTGCTCGTGGGCGATCCTCACGCAGCTGTCTCCGGGGTGATCGTTACCCTCGACCCCACTGACGCAGCCCTCGAAAGGGCGCGGGAGGCGGGTGCGAACGTACTTGTGACACACCACCCGGCGTTCCTTACACCTCCCGCCAGGCTCACTCCTGCCGTGGCACCCGTCGCTTTCGCGGCCGCACGGGACGGAATCGCGCTCATAGCCGCGCACACGAACCTCGACCGCGACCCGGGGGCGGCGGACACACTGTCGCACCTCCTCGGCATACATCCGGGTCGGCCCGTCGAGGAGACCCTGCTTCCCGTCGCGCTCGTCACCGTCTACGTGCCTGTCGAGAGCGAGTCAGGCGTCGCCGCGGCAATGCAGGCCGCGGGTGCAGGACGGATCGGTGAGTACAGGGGTTGCTCTTTCGCCACCGAGGGGACCGGACGGTTCACGCCCTCGGAGGACTCGAGCCCGGCGATAGGGGATCGTGCCGAGCCGTCGCTGGCACCGGAGGTCAGGCTCGAGATGGTGGCTGCACCGGCTCTCGCCGGAAGAGTCGTCCGTGCGGCGCGTGAGAGTCATCCGTACGAGGAGCCGCTGATCTCCGTGGCAGAGACTGCGATCGCGCGCGGACGAGCGCGTATGGGCCGCTTATGTACGCTCGATGCGCCGATGTCGCTCGGCGACCTTGCCGTGCGTGCGGCCCGGACGTTCGGTGTCACTCCGCGAGTCTGGGGCGATCCACAGCGGGTTGTCTCCTCGATGGTCACGGGTACCGGGTCGGCGGGGTCGCTCATCGGTCCCGCACGTGCTGCCGGTGCCGACGTCCTTCTCGGGGGCGAGGTGCGCTATCATGACGCCTTGACCGCAGTCGAGTCGGGACTCGCGGTGATCGAGATCGGCCACGACGTCTCTGAGTGGCCGCTGGTGGGGATTCTTGCCGAGGCAGTTCTTGCGACCGACGGGCTTAAGCCCGCCTCCGTGATCGTCGAGTGCCCCTCGGCCGCATGGTGGACACCGTGAAGGAGTGTGTGATGGAGCCAGCTAGCGCTCTGCTCGCCCTGCAAGCGTCCGATGTCGAGATCGTGCGGATGACCAGGGCGCTCGATGAGCTGCCGGAGAAGCGGGCGATCCTCGAGACGCGCCACAAGGCCGAGGAGGTGCGCACGCTTCACGCACGTGCCGAGGAGATGGCACACCGACTCGAGCGTCAGATAGCGGCGAACAACGACGATATCGCGGCCGCCGTCGAGAAGATCGCCGAGGTCCAGCGAGTGCTTGACCGCGGTGAGGGGATCAATCCCAAAGAGGTCCACAACCTTTCACGCGAGATGGATGCACTGCGTCGCCGGACCGACAAGATCGAGAACGAGACGCTCACTCTCATGGAGAAGGCGGAAAAGGCTCGCGCACAGGTGGCGAAGGTGGACGCCGCGTTGGCGCAGCTCGCAGCACGTGAGCATGCTCTGATCGCCGCGTATCAGGAGAAGGGTGGCGAACTCCAGCGGGCGACCGAGGCCGAGCGCGCCCGCAGAGCGTCCATCGGCGGTGCTCTCGACCCGGAGCTGCTCGCACGGTACGAGAGTATCCGCGAGATGAAGGGCGGTGTGGGCGCTGCGCGACTCCAGGAGACGCACTGCTCGGCGTGCAGGGTCGAACTCCCGATGGAGCGCGTGAGCGAGTTGCGCACCGGCCCGGACATCGCCGTATGCCCGAGCTGTCGCCGTTTGCTGGTCGTGAGAGTCGCTGATGGGGCAGAGTAGCAAAGGGGCATGCGTGCTCTACACCGACGGCGGATCGCGGGGAAACCCCGGACCGGCCGGTTCCGGCATCGTGCTGCTAGGACCTTCCGGAGAGACGATCTGCGGAGGTGGTCGCTTCATCGGGAGTGCGACGAACAACGTCGCCGAGTACGACGCGCTCATCTGGGGCCTCGGCCTCGCCCGTGACCACGGCTGCCGTGAACTCGAGGTCCGGATGGATAGCGAGCTGATCGTCCGGCAGATGACCGGTCGCTACCGTGTCAAGAACGAGGGGCTCAAGCCGCTATTCGCGACTGCCAAGAGCCTGCTTGCCTCGTTTCAGAAGGTCCGTTTCGTTCATGTACGTCGCGAGAACAATACCGAGGCTGACAGGTACGCCAACGAGGCCATGGACGTTCGCGGTCCGGTGGGAGATGCGGAAGAGCCGGTGTGCCGTATCGGCGAACAGGACGCGCTCTTCTGAGAGGTGTAGTCGATGTATGAGCTGACTGTGAAGGGCCACTTCGATGCGGCGCACGCGTTGCACGGCTATCCCGGCGAGTGCCGCGAACTCCACGGGCACACATGGGATGTTGAGGTCACCGTCAGCGGCCTGACCCTGGACGAGGTCGGGATCGTCTACGACTTCAAGCAGCTAAAAGACGATCTTGGCGCAGTGCTGGAGCCCTACGACCACGCGTACCTCAACGATGTCGCGCCATTTGACGCTATCAACCCGACAGCGGAGAACCTTGCGCGTGTAGTGTTCGAGGCTCTTGCCGGGCGCGTCGGTCCACAGGTCTCGGTCGTCGAGGTCGCGGTGTGGGAGTCGCCGATCGCGAGGATCGTCTACCGGGGGTAGGGGCTTTCGGGCATAGAAGTGTCCCGAGAAACCTCGCCTGCGTGACACCCTACTCGACCACTTCCCGTTTCCCTCCATTGGCGACCCGCTCCAGCAGACCAACTCGCGTTATGTCTACTCTTACGGTCCTCCGCCGGCGGCTACTGGTACGCAGCCTTTCCGTGTTCGCTCGATTCGACTTCTCGGGACAACCATCACCTTACGCCTGCCCGATCCGGCAGTCAAGAGACTTGCCGAGGAATTCTTGACGATATGACGGACGGTCGCATTCGCAGTAAGAACGGCCTTAAGTATGTGACCAGCGGTGGTTTCAGGTGTTGCCTCTCGTCCGGAGCCGACGTTGTTGATGAAACGGTCTGCACGTTGTCGCACGCGACTTCTTAGAGTAATCTAACCACGTGCATTACCGTGCATAACGAGCCTGTCGAGAGGGTGTGGTCCGATGCCCAGCGAGACCCTTGAGGAGTATCTGGAGACCATCTACAAGCTCTCCGAACGTGGCTCTGTTCGGCCTACGCCCATCGCGGAAGCCCTCGGCGTGTCGGGGCCCACGGTCACCGCGACGCTGAAGCGCCTTGAGTCACATGGCCTGGTGACCCGCAGCGACGGCGATGTGGTCCTTACCGCCGAGGGTCGCACCCTGGCCGTCGACATCATTCGGCGACACCGTGTCGCGGAGCGTTTTTTGGTCGACATCCTCGGTCTGTCGTGGGACGACGCGCATGAAGATGCCTGTCGTCTCGAACACGCGCTCTCCCCGCGGGTCATGGAGAGGCTAGGGGAGTTCCTCGACAACCCGGAGGTCTGCCCGCACGGGCATCCTATCCCGAGCGCCGAAGGCGATATCGTCCTCGTGGAGGGTGTGCCCCTCTGCGACCTGGAGAGCGGCGGAAGTTCGCGGATCGTCCAGGTTGCCGAGGACGACGACGCTATGCTGACCTACCTCGGATCCCTCGGCATGTATCCGGGTACCGAGGTCCGGGTATGTGAAGTGGCGCCGTTCAAGGGACCGCTCCTGATCGAGGTCGAGGGGTCGACCTATGCGCTCGGACGGGATGTCGCCGAGAGGATCCTGGTCGCCGGTAAGCCGAAGGACGCCTGAGGCCCGGATGGCCAGGGGTTGCCACGGTACATCGTCCGGTCCCGCGCCCGCGGGGGATGGCGCGCGTCGCCCGGTCATTGCGCTCGCTGGTAACCCCAACGTGGGGAAGTCGACGCTCTTCAACCACCTGACGGGCAGCAACATCGTGACGGCCCACTACGCCGGAACGACCATCGACGTGTCGATCGCACAGAGCGAGATCGACGGTCGTCTGGTCGACGTAGTCGATCTCCCCGGCACCTACTCTCTTGCTGCGGGGGGTGACAGCCCTTCCGCTGTGTCACAAGCGCTGGCCGAGTCGGATCCCGACACGGTCGTGCTTGTGGTCGATGCGACAAACATCTCGAGGAACCTGCCGCTGGCGTTCGAGATCCTCGACCGCGGTCTACCGGTGGTGCTCGCCCTCAACCTTGCCGATGAGGCAGCGCGTAGCGGCGTGAGCGTCGACGTCGATGCCCTGGCGCAGCACTCACCGGCGCACGTTGTCGTCTCGACGGTCGCGGTGACCGGGGAGGGCGTCTTGGAGCTCATGCGGGCTGCGCTGGACGTGGTCTGTGAGCGGGCGAGCGGGTCGCCAGAACCTATCCACCGGTACGATATCGACTTCGAGCGCGTCGTCGGACCCCTGGTGAACGTGGTCGAGAGCAGGGGAGCGGTCGCGGTCGGCCGCAGCGGGCGTGCGTTGGCACTCTCTCTCCTTGAGATGCTACCGGAGGTCGAAGGTTCATTGCTCGATCAGGGCGAGTCCGGTCTGATCCGGGTCGCTGCCGAGGTGCGTTCCTCTCTTGCTCACGCGAGTGGTGCAGGCGCTCCGCGCTCGGTCGCCGAGGCGCGCCACAGACTCGCTGCTGAGGCCGCCGGACAGTGCGTACACACGAAACCCGGGCGGAGCCGTATTGCCTGGGAGCGGCTGGCGACATCTCCACGGACCGGGATCCCGATGCTCGGTGTGACCCTCGCGACCATCTTCCTGCTGCTCTTCTTCGTCGGGGAGTTACTCGCAGGTCTGTTCTCCGGTGCGTGGTCACGTTTCGCTTCGCCGTATATCACCTCTGCGGTCCACGCAATCGCGGGTGACGGAGTCGTCGGCTCGACGCCCCTTTGGGGACTCGACTCCGGTATCGAGGCGGCGCTCGGCATAGGCCTGCCCTATATCCTGACGTTCTACCTCCTGCCTGCCCTCATAGAAGACAGCGGTTTATCTCAATGCGGTCTCGTTTTTGGCTGACCGCTCGATGCACCGGATCGGGCTGCATGGCCGTGCCATCATCCCACTCGTGGCCGGCGCGGGCTGCAGCGTTCCTGCCATCCTGGCAACGCGGATGCTTTCGACGAAGCGTGAACGGTTCATCGCCGCCACGCTTGTTTCGTTTGTGCCGTGCAGTGCGCGCACGGCCGTCATCTTGGGTGCTGTGGGGCACTATCTCGGGATCGGTCCTGCGCTGGGCGTCTACGCGGTGACTCTCTTCGTGACCGGGTTGGTCGGCGTTATCATGGCCCGGGTGGTGCCCGGACAGACCCGGGGACTCGTGATGGAGATGTTTCCTTTCCGCCGACCAGACGTGAGAGTCGTCGGGCGCAAGGCATGGTCGCAGTTCGCCGAGTTCTTAGTGGTAGCGCTACCTGTTGTGGTCGTGGGGAGCATCGTCTTGGGAGGGCTTTACGAGACCGGTTGGCTGTGGACCCTCACCACCCCACTCGACCCGGTGGTATCAGGTTTGCTTGGACTGCCGTCGGTCGCCGGTCTGACACTGCTCTTTGGGCTGTTGCGCAAGGAGTTCGCACTCCAGTTGCTCGCCACGCTCGCTATCGCGACGATGGGCGAGGGGGCTGGCGACCTGATGTCTTTCATGAGCGGGACCGATCTGTTCGTCTACGCGCTTGTGAACACGCTGGCGTTTCCGTGCATCTCCGCGGTGGCCGTACTTGGCCGGGTTGTCGGCGGATGGAAGGCCGCTATTGTGATTGCAATCACGGTGGCGACGGCAGTGATGGTGGGAACATTGTTCGCGAAGGGGATTCCGTTGGTAATGGCTCTACTTCAAGGGGGAGCACTGTGAGGCGTGTCGGCCTGGCCGGGCAGTTCGCGCTACGCAGCCTGGTCGTGATCGGCATCGGTGCCGTGCTCCTCGGTCTTGTGCTCTCCTGGATCGTGCGTTCGGCGGCGATGGAGGAGACGAGCCGGGCGACGCGCGTGCTCGCCAATGCGATCATCGTCCACAACATCTCCGAGAGCACCTTCGACGAGTTGGTGCGTACTCAGGATTCCGACGAGTTCGAGCGCCTCATCCGTTCGGATCTTGAGATCACTGACATCGTCGCGGTGAAACTGTGGGACCGAGATGGCGTGATGGTCTACTCCACCGATCCCGAGGATCCCGTCGGCACATCGTTCGCCGACAAACGAGAGGTCGCACTTGCACTCTCGGGTCAGACCGCCAGTAAGGTGGTCACGTCGGAAGGCGAGGAAGAGAGCTCGGCGCAGTTCCGGAAGGCAGGCGTGGTCATGGAGGTCTACGCGCCACTTGTCTTCTCCCCGGGTGCCGAACCCGCAGGCGTCTTCGAGGTCTATCAGCACTACGGACCCGCTCTTGCACAGCTCAGGCGCGCGTACATGGCGATCTGGGGTCTCGTCCTTCTCGGCGGAGCGGTGGCGTACGTCATGCAGGTGAGCATGGTCCGAGGTGTGGAGAATCGTCTCAGGGCGTCGGAGGCCGAGACCGAAGAGATCAATTCACGCCTCGAGTCGTCTCTGCGCGAGATCGAGGATTACTCGCTCGGTACCCTTCAGGCGCTCACCTCGGCGGTCGACGCAAAGGACACGTACACGGCGAGCCACTCTCTCAACGTCACCGACTTCGCGGTCGCGACCGGGCGCAGGTTGCGCCTCTCCGAGCGGGAGATCGTCTTGCTCGAACGGGCAAGCCTGCTTCACGACATCGGCAAGATCGGCGTGCCCGAGGCGGTTCTGCTCAAGCCTTCGCACCTTGATGATGCGGAGTTCGCCCTCGTCAAAGAGCACAGTGAGATGGGTGCCCGGATCATCGCCTCCATCCCGTTCTTGTCCGACCTCGTCCCGCTGATCCGGCACCACCACGAGCACTGGAACGGCGGTGGATACCCGGACGGCATGAAGGGTAAGGCGACCCCGAGGCTCGCGCGCATCCTTGCCGTCGCCGACGCATTCGATGCGATGATCTCCGATCGCCCCTATCGCAGCGGGATGCGTGTGGCCGCAGCTCGCCAGGAGCTCCTGCGCTGTCGCGGCATCCAGTTCGATCCCGGGGCCGTCGATGCGCTTCTCGCAGCCCTGGACGGTGGCGATCTCGGGCTTATCGGCGTGCGCGGACCCGAGCGTCACCTGAAGGTCGTCGCCACAGCCTGATCCCCGCGTGCGCGCTTGTGCCCGGGACACATATGCCTTGTAGGGCGAACATACGTTCGATATACTCGAGACCCGTTGCGGGACCGGTCCCTCCGGTACCGTACGGCTTGATCAGTCAGTTACCCGGAGGTCTCCTGGTGGGTCGCAACACCGCTATCAAGGTAAACAAGACTCTCACTGTTTTCACGTATGGGCAGACCTCAGTGAGTTCCTGTTAAGCACACCCGGCTACGATGAGGTGCCAGAGATGAGCACGAGGAGTTCGAAGGTCCACTGAGATTGCGCGCTTGTCGATTGACAAGCCCCCGGGTACGCCGTAGGCTTCGATCGAAGGGCGGTTCGGTGTGTCGCGAAAGAAGCACCCTGATCGGCACATCGAAGACGCGCTGCGCTATGCGGAAAGCATGGGATGGCAGATAGAGGCTTCTGGCCGGAGTTCGCACGCATGGGGCAGGCTGTACTGTCCACACCGCAACCCCGATTGTCGCTGTGGCCAGCACTGCATTTCCAGCATCGCCTCCACGCCTCGGGTCCCAATAGATCACGCGCGACAGATCGTCCGTAGAGTCAACGGGTGCATCGGTCCAGAGAGGAGGAGCAGAGCGTGACTAAGTACGACTTCACACTGCGCTTCGCTCTTCCGTCAGCCGGATTGGACATGGACGAGGTTGCCGATCGCCTGTACGGCCACGGGTGTGATGATGCCTTGGTCGGTATCGGCCATCGTGGGATGATCGCTCTCGACTTCACCCGGGAGGCCATTTCGCCTCATGTGGCTGTGATGAGTGCGATCACCGATGTGACCAAGGCGGTTCCCGGAGCCATTCTCGTCGCGGTCGCTCCGGACCTCGTGGGGGTCACCGACATCGCGGATATGGTCGGTTGCTCTCGCCAGAACATCCGGCAACTCATGGTCTCGTGCGTCGGCACGGTGCCCGCGCCCGTCCACGAGGGAAAGCAGGCGCTCTGGCATCTCGCGCCGGTCCTGAACTGGCTCGCCAGCGAGAAGGCTTACCGCATCAGCGCTGTCCTCATGGACCTTGCAGAGACGACCATGCAGGTCAATCTCGCGATTGACGCCCTCCAGGCAGATCCGGAGGTAGAGGACGAGCTCCGGGCCCTGTTCGCGTAGGACAGGTCGACGATCCCACCCCTCTGTCCTCCTCACCTGCTATCCTCTCTTGTAGCCCAACCCGTCCCATCCGCGAGCCCCCAGGGGAGGAACCGCGTGCGCGATCCGGTCGAGGTCTATTTCACCGCCCTGCGTGACATCCACGCCAGTGGAGCCGGTGTCAAAGAGGTCTCCTACTACGGAGCGCTCGAACAACTCCTGACGGACATCGGCGGCAAGCTCAAGCCCAAGGTCCGCGCGTTCATGCAGCTATCCAACCGTGGAGCGGGCAACCCCGACGGCGGTCTGTTCACTGCCAGTCAGTTCAAGCGCCAGGGCGACGCCGAACCCCTCGAAGGCCAACCTCCCGCCCGCGGTGCGATCGAGGTCAAGGGCACCGCCGACGACGTCTTAAAGATCGTCGCGTCCGAGTAGGTCGCCCGCTACGTCGAGCACTACGGTCTCGTTCTTGTCACCAACCTGCGCGACTTCGTGCTCGTTGGCCGCGGGCCCGGCGGTGAACCGCGCGAGCTCGAATCGTGCAAGCTCGCGAAATCAGAGGCCGCGTTCTGGGGCCGCATCGCCCAGCCGCACACATTCGCCGAGCAGGCCTCCGAGGGCCTCACCGAGTTCCTGCGCCGTGTCATGCTCCATAACGCCCCGCTCACCGACCCCAAGGACGTCGCCTGGTTCCTCGCGAGCTACGCGCGCACCGCGCGGCTGCGCCTCGAGCACCGCGACCTGCCCGCGCTCGATCAACTGCGTGAGCAGCTCGAAGAGGCGCTCGGACTCAAGTTCGAGGGCGAGCGCGGCGACCACTTCTTCCGCTCCACACTCGTCCAGACGCTCTTCTACGGCATGTTCGCTTCCTGGGTGCTCTGGACCCGCGAGCAGGCGAGCACACAGGCCGGCCGCGGCGGCCGGTTCGAGTGGGAGACGGCGAGCGCGACCCTGCACGTACCCATGGTCTCTGAGCTCTTCTACCAGTTCTCCAACCCCGGCAAGCTGCGCGACCTCCACATCGCAGAAGTGCTCGAATGGGCCGAGGAGGTGCTCAACCGCGTCGTTCGCACCGAGTTCTTCCGCTGCTTCGCCGAGGACCACGCCGTTCAGTACTTCTACGAGCCGTTCCTCGAGGCGTTCGACCCGCAACTGCGCAAGGAACTTGGCGTGTGGTACACGCCCGACGAGGTGGTCAAGTACATGGTCGCCCGGGTGGACTGGGCGCTGCGCGAAGAGCTGGGCATCGCCGACGGTCTTGCCGATCCGAGCGTGTTCGTGCTCGACCCGTGCTGTGGCACCGGCGCCTACCTCGTCGAAGTGCTGCGCAAGATCGACGCCACACTCACCGCCAAGGGTGCCGACGCGCTTACCCGCCACGACGTCAAACGTGCTGCGATGGAGCGCGTCATCGGCTTTGAGATCATGCCGGCATCGTTCGTGATCGCGCACCTGCAGCTGGGGCTGCTCTTGCGCGAGCTTGGTGTGCCACTCTCGTCGGACAGCTCCGAGCACGAGCGCGCGGCGGTCTACCTCACCAACGCGCTCACCGGGTGGAATAACAAGGTCGCGCCGCCCAAGGACAAGCGGGTCCATGCTAATCAGATCCATTCCACGGTGCTCTTGTCGGAGTTCGCCGAGGAGAAGGATGCGGCCAATCAGGTCAAGCGCGAGGCGCCGATTCTTGTAGTGCTCGGCAACCCGCCGTACAACAGCTATGCGGGCATGGCGATAGGCGAGGAGCGTGAACTCTCCGCGGCCTACCGGACCACGAAGCGCGCGCCAAAACCGCAGGGCCAGGGCCTGAACGATCTGTATGTCCGGTTCTTCCGGCTCGCCGAGCGCCAGATCGTTGAGCACACGGGCAAGGGTGTCGTGTGCCTCGTCACCAACTACTCGTGGCTCGACGGACTTTCGTTCACTGGCATGCGCGAGCGGTTTCTCGATGTGTTCGACACCATTTGGATCGACAACCTCAACGGCGACAAGTACAAGACGGGCAAGCTCACACCCGAGGGCAAGCCCGACCCGAGCATCTTCTCGACCGAGAAGAACCGCGAGGGAATCCAGGTGGGGACGGCGATCGCGATGCTCGTGCGCGATGGGGCGAAGGCCGACAAAGGAGTGCACTACCGCGAGTGGTGGGGGTCGCAGAAGCGGACCGAGCTGGCTGCTGCGGCTGAGGCCGAGGAGCAGGCGTACGAGCACCATGAGCCCGAGCCATCGCTCGGGCTGACGTTCAGGCCCTCGCAGGTCGCTGAGGGGTACCTCTCCTGGCCGAGGATTCCCGACTTGTTTCCGGTGTCGTTCCCCGGCGTGAAGACGAGCCGTGACGACTTCCTGGTCGATATCGATCGCGACCGACTGGAGGAGCGTATCTGTCGGTACTTCGATGCGTCTGCGAGCGATACAGAGATTGCACAGCGATGGCCGTCGGTGATGCGACCGGGAGGCCGTTTCGACCCGATAGCGACCAGGAGAGCCTTGCTGCAGAAAGGACTCGACTTTGGGCGCTTCGTCAGGTATGCGTATCGGCCCTTTGATGTTCGCTGGCTTTTCTGGGTTCCGGAGACCAAGCTCCTCGATGAGAAACGTGCAGAGTACGTTACTCGCGTCTCGAGCGGGGAACTGGCCATCGTCGCTCAGCAGAAGCCGCGGCGCGCGTGGTCTCGTCCGCAGGCAATTGCCGAGGTTGCGTGTCTGGACCTCATGGACCGCGGGGCAACCATCTTCCCGGTGACGCTGCACGACGGTGCGCCTGGTGAGCTGTTCGGATCGGACATCGGCGAGAACCTGTCGACGGTCGCGCAGGGTTACTGTGAGCGTCAGAGTGCCAACGCATCGAGCCTGGCTGCGCACGCAATGGTGATTCTGCATGCGCACGCGTACGCGATGGAAAACGCGGGAGCCCTCATGCAGGATTGGCCGAGAACGCCTCTGCCAAGCGACCCTGACCTTCTCGCACAGTCTTCACGGCTCGGCGAGCGAGTCATCGCACTATTTGAAGGGACTGACAAAGGCGTACAAACCTCAATCGGAATCCTGTCCGCAGTTGCCGGCAAGTCTCTCGACCCTGCCACAGACCTCGCGGTGACCGCTCGCTGGGGCATTCGCGGCAACGGCGGCGTTGTCATGCCCTCGACCGGCAAGCTCGCCGAGCGCCCGTATACCGACGACGAGCGCGCCGCCGTCGCCGAGGCCGCAGACTCCCTCGGTATGGCTGCGGAGCAGGCGGTCTCGCTCCTCGGCGAGACGTGTTACGACGTGTACCTGAATGATGTCGCGTACTGGCGGTGCGTGCCGGCGAACGTGTGGCGCTACACGATCGGCGGGTACCAGGTCGTCAAGAAGTGGCTGTCGTACCGTGAGCGCGCGCTGCTCGGGCGCGACTTGAAGCCGGAGGAGGCGCGCTACGTCACCGAGATGGTGCGTCGGATCGCCGCGCTCGTGCTTATGCAGCCCGAGCTTGACGCGAACTACGAGCGGGTGAAGGCCGACGTGTGGGAGTGGGGAGCTGGGGAGCACGTGTCGGCGGGCGGCGGTATGATGGGATAAGTGGTTACGCAGACTGTTCAATCAGGGGTTCGCCGCACTGCCCGGTGTGGCTTCCACACGCAGCCTTGTGTAGGGTCGTCGTAGCATTGTCACCGGGGGGCGGCTGGTGACTGAGGAAGGGGATGTCATGGAGCTCACAGAGCTTGTAGCGTGGTCAAGGGCAGCCTATCCGCACGGCGGAGAAGGAGTCGGTGGGCGGAGTCTGGATGGTCTTTCGGACCTTCAGTCTTCAGCGCTTCGGGTCGCGAGCGCCTACGAGATGTTCCAAGATGGTCACAGTCCTGAGGAGACACTCCTACGCTTGGGAACCGGGCTCAACGGGCTCGCAAAGCATCTTCGCGTGAATGGCACGCACGACGCAGCGATGCACACGTTCTCGATGGCCTTTCTGGGACTGACGTCGCTTCATGATCGCGATGGTCAACCCGAGCGCTTCATAAAAGCCATCAACTTCGCTCACGCCAACTTCAAGAGCCTCGGAGGAGAGGTGGAGGCGGTCTGCGACATTCCGGCAGAGCCGTTCATTGACTTGGGTGAGGTTCTTCAGGCTTCGCTGGTTGATCCAGCGGATACGAACGGTGGAGTTGTGGCCGCTGAACCGCTGATGACTCTCCATGAGATAGCGTCGTGCGTCGAGTTGCTTGAGGGCGCGATGGAATCGTGGCCAGCCAATGGCGTCACCCGCCCCACGGCGGAGATTGTTCCCGAGCTGGAGCGCTTCTTCGAGAAACAACTCGGTCAGTCCGATTTGCTTGTCCGGGACCTCAGCGTAGTCTTTGGACAAGATCGGGAGTTCCTCCTATCCGAGATGATCCCATCGGACTTGCCGATGGACAGTGAGTGCCTGTCGCGTGCGGCGCAAGAACTCAGAACCTTAGCCTTCCGTCGCTCGCACGACCCGAGTGAGCCCAGAAGGCGCTGGATACTAGCAGCACTCATGAACTACGCGCTCCTGAGCATGCCGGCCGGCCTCTCCACCAATGCAGCCCAGGTCCAATTCGATCTCATGGGCTATCTGTCATCAATTCAGATTGCACGTCGATACACCGATTCAGACCGAGACCTCCTTCTTGATTGTGCGGAAGCCGAGGTGCGACTTGCATGCAACATGCCTCCCATATTCCTGAACCGTTTCCAGCAGGTCAGGGACTGGGTCCTGGCCGCCGTTGGCACCTACTTGATTCTATCGGGCCCCAATCCGTCGAGCCCCTCCGACAACTACTACGACGAGCGGGTTCATTCGGACGATGCTCCGCACACTCGCGGCCTAGGCAGGGCACGGCGACAGGAGTGGCCCGAAATGCTCCTGGATGAGTGGCGTCTGAAATCGGACACTGCCGACGGCGCATGCTTCGCCCTTGCATCTTTGGGAGGGTGGGACCTTGCCAGAAGTTGCTGGATAGTTGACCGTATCTACGACGAATCCAAGGACTCGCAGAGCGACCTTAGTAGAGACGCATGGCATGAACGGCTCGAGGATCTGCTCGCGCGCGTGGATCGAGTTCGCATCGTCACGAATCCATGGCGCTCCACCGAACCGACGGCATCCCGCGGGACAATCATCACAAGCGACGAGGCCGGGCGATTCGTCGTGCCCGACGGTCTTCTGCGAGCCGCAATTGCCCAGGGCCTGAAGCTTGGCGAAGCCGTGTCTGTTCAGGGTCACTTGTTTGAAGGCAGGCGCATACCCACCTATCTGTTGTCGAGAAAGTTCGGCCCGTACGCGATCTTGAAGATTGACCACCGGGACAAGGTTCTGCGAGAGCTGCGGAATTTCGAGGAGTACGCGAAGCGTCAACTTCATCCGAGCCACAGACCGAGCGAGTGTGTCGCGTACGAAACCGACATGTATCTGGGTGAAGATGGAGCACCACTGCGTGCCATTGCGACCTCCTACGTGTTCGATGAGGATGACAGCCCACTTACTCTTGGTACCTGGCTGAGAAGTGCTGACCCGGACTTGGCAGCGCAAACGTTGGAGCAGTTCCTAACGCGCACGTTGCGCCCGTGGCTGGCGCATATCAGGCGAAACAGAGTTGATCTTCGAACGGAGTATCCCGTTCTCAGGCCTGCACCAGCCCCCGGCAAACAGCAACAGTCCCATTGGGCGGAAACGGAGATCGAGCGGCTTGAGAGCCCGTCAGTTGGAACCGCGCTCGAAGTGAGTCTGTCTCGCGACGACCGCGATCCCAATTGGTTCGACGAACTTGAAGGCGCTCACGCGGTTCTTGGTGCAGGGGTCGCTCGGACGAGTATTGTCAACCCGCTGTGGTTGTGCCTGGAGTTCGCGGACATCGGTTCGGGTTCGCTTGACTCAGCGCTTGATGAGCTTGAGGTTCGCGACCTCGACACACTCCTCTGCCGTGCCCATGGCGACCTTCACCTCGACAACGTCTTGTGCACCGTCGCACTGGAGGGCGCTTCACCGCGAACGGTTCTCATTGACTTCGAGAGTACGCATGAGGGTCACGTCTGCAAAGACATCGCACGAGTCGAGGCGAGCATCCTGTGCCAGATCTTCAAGCTTGAGTCGGACACCGAGGCCGCAACCGTGACCAGCTGGTTCACGAGCAGTGTTCAACCCGGTGCCGTATTCGAGTGCGCGGTTGTTCGCGATGCTGGCAGCGAAGTGGAGAGCATCACGCTCACGGTGGCTCGACTTCGATGGATCGCCCACCAGTGCGGGCAGGGACTGTGGCCCGTGCGTAGCTGGGAGTATCTGGTCGCTCTCTTCTCGGCGCTTCTACCCATGGCACGATGGACGTCGCTGACATCGAACCAACGACGACGCGCCCTGCTCTTTGCGACAGTTGTCGGCTCGGCGCTGTACGCTGAGTGCGAGCAGCACACGGGTACTGCCGTGTGATGGATCGGGGCCGATGCTCGGTCGGCCTCTGCGCAGGTCGGCGAACCCCGGCATCCACCGGACAGCCGCTTCGCGGCTGCAGGTGATGCCGAAACACGTTAGCACCATCAGGATGCCGATCATCACGCGCCCAAGACGTACAGATGCACGGGGCCTGGTACGCGCCGGGGCGACTAGAAGGGAGCCTTGGCGGGATCGTAGTACCAGGTTTCGCGCTCGATCTTGCCCTCGGACGTCTCAAGTGCAGTGACACCGGCGACTTGCGTGATTCTCTCCAGGTCGGGCCGTATCCCATCTGCTGTCCAGAACACGAGTGCCCAGTCGTCACCCACGAGCGTGCGTTCGATGGTGAGGTCGAAATCGGGCGTCGCCAGCAACGCGTTGAGCGCAGCTTCGATCTCCGCGGTTCCCTCGTGCGTCCTGTCGGTGGCCGCATCGTACAGGGTCGCATCAGCAGCGTAGAGAGGAACAAGGCCCGGCACATCCTTGGTGGTATCGAGTCCCTCGTACGCCGCGGCGTACGATTCGATGACGGCTGCCACGGTTCGCTCTCCGCGATCAGCGAACCACATCCCGGCAACGAAGGTCACGCCAAGAGCCACCAGGACTGCCAGTGCCACGAACAGCCACCTTCTGCCGCGAGGCTTGCGCGTTTCGCCGTCCATCGTCCCGACCTCCCGTACAGTGAACACGTCTACAGGGGGAGTATCCCCATTTGTCACCACGCAAGAAGAGGGAACAACCCTGCATAGTGGTCGGAGTGCGGATATCCGTGGTACTGTTGAGGTGCTAACCTGCGCTTCCACGCAGACGGCGCGCCCCGTGAGGTATGCTCGGGTGGAAGGCGCTCGCCGGCGCGCCGCTGGTGAAGCGCAAAGACGTTAGGGCGATGAATGGGGGCATCTTGAACGAGTTCGAATCGGTACCAACTGCAGATGGCGCGGTCGCCCGGATTGAGATGTGCGACGACTTTCTTGTACCCCCGACCCTCGAAGACCCATCTGCCACGCGCGCGAAGATTGTTCTCATCACTAGGGTCTCAGGCGGGTATGTCGTCGTCTGTAGCGCACTGCCGGTTTCCGGTCGTTCCGTGGTCAACGCGCGCGAGGCGCTGTATGCCCAGCTGCTGACTGAGCGTCCGGACGTGTACCGGCCGGTCTGGTTGGAGCACCTTCCGGCCCATATCTCAGCGGCACCAGGGTACGCTCTGGAAGAAATCGCACTCGCGCCAGACGGCTGGAGTGGGACTGAAGTCGGCGATTCCACGTGGGAGGTATATGCAGCGGCGCTTGAGCTCGAGCCAGCCACGCTGGCGCTTGGGTTCGAAGACGAACTTGCCGACTGAGGGGCGCACGGCCTAACCCGGGCGTCGAGCAGAAAGCGCGCCCGTGTGCGGTGGGCTCGGGCTGAGAAGTCGGGCGGGGCGCGCTTCAGTTCACGCCCAAGGACGTTAGGCGAAACCGAGGATTGGTCGTTCGTTGAAGGTCATCTGGGTGGAAGCGGGCGATCTCAGTCCTGGCGCGGGCCACGGAGTGGACTTCTTCGCCGACAATGACCGCGAACGAGGCTTGATCGCTGTGCTCCGCGGCTTCGAGTGGCTGCATCGCTCACCCGAAACCGTCGAGATTGAGATTCGTCCGCCTGACGAAGAGTACGACGACGTGTTCCTCGCAGACGCCCAATCGAGCATCGACTACTGGGTCAATCACCCTGAGATGCTCTGGGCGCACACCGATCCCTCGCCCACACTAGCGGCATTCGTCAACGGGTAATAGCGCCGTCGGCAGTAGTGCACTCCCAGTCTGTGTGGACCCAGACCGTTTCTTTCGCCGCAATCGCATCCGCCAACCTGTGTAGGTCCTCGGGCCAAGCGTGTCCACCGCTGTGAATGAAGTGCACGTCGTTACCCTCGCGTTCGGCCCATTCGCGCATGGCGCAGCCTTCGCGATCCCAGTACCCGCGCCACATCGACCACACGAGCGCGACCCTGGCTGACCCGATCTTGTCGAATACCTTCGTCATCCCGTATCCGCCCCGAACGCACGCGAGATAGCCGCCCGGTGTCGCTGCGAGTTCATCGCTCGGCACCTTGCCCTGCTGGCTCATCTCGTACACGAGATCCATCATGCCGGCGTCCTTGAGGCGCGATACCTGGTGCGGCGCGAAGCTGACGCGGATCCCATCCCACGTGAATTGCGGAATCGACTTCGACAAGGTTGAGAGTTTCATGAGCACGAACGCCTGATAGGGGTCTATGACGAGTAGCCGGCCAGTGCGCCTCGCTGCCCGGAAGCAGGAGACGAGACGGTCGACATTCTGACCTGAGGCGACCACTGCGATCAGCCTGTCGCGGCTGTCCTGCGCCAGTTCGATGAGCTCGTCCTCCACATCTGATTCGCTGCTCAACCCGTGCGTCTCGGAGGAGGAGCCGAGTGTCGTCCCCTCGATCAGAAGCCAGTCGACACCCCGCAGACGTTCGTTCGCGAGCATGTTCGCGAAGCGGAAACCCGTTCGCCCGTGGGCTCTGAGATCCCCGATATAGAGCAGCCGCTGGCCATCTCCTTCCACGAAGAGCGCACGGGAGTCCGGCGCCGCGTGGTCCACGGGGATGGCGGTCACCGAAAGGGATCCGAACCGCACCGGCTCGTTCGCGGGCAGGCGACGTAAGTCGGAAGGCAGAGCCGCGTCGGGAAAGAACACGCTCCCGACCTCAAGGATCGAAACGGTTCCATCACTTCCATAGACTGGAATTGATGGGTGCGCATGATGAGCAAGACCGTAGTGGTCGAGATGTGAGTGGGTCAGGATGATAGCCGCGATGGATGGAGCCGTGGGGTCGTGCGGATACAGCCCGGAGATGTCCCGGAGAATCCCGTCGGCGAGCAGCGCTTCGGTGGGTTGCCGCGGGGTGTCGCGAGGAAAGTCCCCGCCGTCTGGCGCGACCAACGGCATGCCCAGGTCCAGCAGGATGCGGGTGCCGTCATCGGACGAGACCTCGATGCACATGCCGCCGATCTCATGCTGTCCCCGGTGAATCGTGTATCTCAAGCTATCCCAATCTCTCGACTAAGTGGTGAGAACGGGATACCACGCGGGTCTGACAGGACAACTAGGACTGGCACTCCTCGATGACCTGCTCGATTGTCTTAAGGTTGTCTGCGAAGAGCGCGTAGCCGGCGTAGGTGACCGAAGCGACGTAGTATTCCGCCCTCGTCCGCTCCGGAAGAGCCTTGAGCTCTCGCTTCAGGATGCTGGACGCGGGCTGATGATTTGCGATAACGAACAGCACTTCGGGCGGTCTTGCCGTGTCGATCTCCACGGTCGCGTGTCGCCGCATCCTCTTGGGTATCGAATTGAGCTCTAGGCGCTGTTTGAGCGCAAAGACCTCCTTCATCTCGGCGCATAGTAGTTCGTAGCGGCCGGAGATGGCCTCGCCGTCCGCCGGCGCCAAGAAGCGCTCGATGTCTTCAATGTGCTTCACCAGACCTGGGAGCCTCTTACCGGTCTTGCTGTCCGTATGCGACGCAAGGACTCCGTCCCCGGCCTTCATCTCCATAATCACGGGGGTGACCAAGTTGTTTGCGCGGCTGCCGCCACTCACTGGCCAGCGGAATCCCACCATGTCGAAGCGGTAGTCCGCCGTTTGATCAGGGAACGCGCTCGGCGACTGTGCATACTCGATGTCGACCACACAGTAGTCCGACTGGTCCCCGGATGAGTGCCGATTGTTATCTCGGACCACGGCCTGCTGATACTCACGCTCAATCTTCGTGTGCTTGGAGAAGCGGATATCCATCGCCTGCTTGTAGGTGGCAAGTGCATCAACCCACACCTCTGCGTCCTCCGCCTCCTTGATGGTGCGCAGCGGTTCCTGGGCGGGAAGCAGCAACGGGCAGTCGGGAACCTTCGTGAGATACGCCTTGTCGAACTCGGTTCTCAACGACGCTGCACCCCTGCCCTGCTCATGGAGCCCTAGCAGCCTCCCGCCGCGATAGTAGATGTCCACGTACCCATTGCGGACCTCAAGGCTCAGTGTGTCGTCGCGCCGCACACGCTGGAGCAATGGAAGCAAAATCCCCTCGGTGAGCTGCGCTTCGAACTCAGGCGATATCCCGCGCTTACGAGTTTCGTCGAGCATCCGTGTGACCCCCGTTCAGATTGTTCCTGCACATTATCCGATGTTGCTTGTCCGTTGCCCATTGGATTGTGCAGATGGGGGTAGTCGGTTAGCTCCACCTGCCCCAAGATGTTGTAGTGGACAATTCAGC
>CAYGFZ010000015.1:0-12921 GCA_964349355.1 uncultured Coriobacteriaceae bacterium
ACGAGTGGCCGATGCCCGAAAGCGCATTGGCGATCCCGCTATCGACGGGGCGCAGGAGCTCCTCGGCAGCCCAACTTTCGGTCGCCACGATGAGGGAGCCGCCGGTGACCTCCGAACCGTCGTCGAGGTGCACGCGCCATCCGTTCCCCTCGCGGTCGATCCGTGAGGCCGTTACACCCGTGCGCATGTGGTCACGACCGGCTGCATCAGCCATCGCATTGGTCAGGCGAAGCATGCCGCCCTCGAAAGACGTGAAGAAGGTCCTCGGCTTCGCTCCCGGCTTCTGAGGGTACTTCGTGCGCATCTCCGCGACCTTCTTGCGTGCGGCGACGAAACCCTTGATCATGCCTCCGTAGTTCTGCTCCATCTCGAGGAGCCGGGGGAATGTCGCCGCAAGGCTCATCTTCGCCGGGTCGGACGCGTGCACGCCGCCGACCAGCGGCTCGGCGAGTCGATCAAGACACTCCCGGCCCATGCGACGTACGACGAAACTCTCGAGCGTCTCATCGTGATCAGCGGGCGTATCCCCCTCTGGCCACCGCTCCTTGCGCGGTATCAGGAGATCAGCACCCATCCGGATCTTGCCAGGCCAGGAGAAGAGTCCCGTGGTCGCGAAGGGCCAGAACTTCGTCGGCGCGAACATCATCACGCCGTCGGGGAGGTCGTGGAGACGACCCCTCGACAGGATGTACGTGCGCTTGCGGGCGTCATCGGTGGGGAGTTCATCGTCGAACATGCCAGTGAGCTTCGCGATACGGTGTACCGCAGGTTTCTCGGTAAGAAAGCAGTCCGGACCACCGTCTATCACGAAACCGTCGACGTACTCCGTCGCGATCTTACCCCCGAGGCGAGCGTCCTTCTCAAGGAGCATGAACTCGACATCGTGTCCGCTCTCGGCGGCACGCGCGAGCTTGTACGCAGCGCCCAGACCGGCGACTCCGCCGCCAACTATGATGACGCGCTTCATGGCCACTGCTCCCTTTGCGCCTAGTGCTTCACAGGATCTTCGATCAGGAGCGGCTTGACAGCCTCGGCGACACCCTCGATCAAAACGTCGTCATCGTTGGGAAGCGGCGCGCGGGTATACTCGACATCCGCCTTCAGGACCCTGTCTTGAGCAAGGACATCCAGGTCGAAAAGCGTCTCCATGTGGTCCGTAGCGAAGCCTATCGGGGAGATAGCGACACTCGCGTAGCCGCCCGCGATCGCCGCGTCGAGAACCGCGTCGAGATCGGGCTCGAGCCACTCGTCACCACGCCCACCACGAGACTGGAAGGCGAGCACCCACGGCTGTGGATCCCGGAGGTTGCCGTACGCGGTGACGCCCTTCAGCATGTCATGGGAGCCATCGAGTTCTTCGCCGACCGGCATGCGCAGGGTTTCCGTGATGCCGTCGACGATTTCGCGCAACTGCCCCTCGTACTCCCCGCACCCCTCGGCCACGGGCAGACTGTGAGCCGTGAATATGGTCAGAAGCGGTTTGTGATCCTTCAGTTCGGTGAGCGCCTCGACAAGTCCGATCACCAACAACCCCTTGAACGCCTCAAGATTGCGGAGCGGTGGCGCCTCGACGACCTCGAGTCCGGGAAGCTCCCCGGCGACCTGATCGATGATCTCTCGATACGCCCCCGTCGAGTGCGGAGAATCGAAGGGCGACAGCGAGACCGTCACGACGCGCCTGATCCCATAGGCATGCATCCCGCGAAGAGTCTGGCTGATGAACGGGTGCCAGTACCGCATCCCGATCGCAACCGGCGCAGGGGCGTCCATCTCGGCAAGCTTCGCCTCAAGTGACTTCGCGATCGAGTCGGCGATCGGCAGCAGCGGGGAAGCGCCCCCGATAGCGAGGTAGCGCTGTGTGACTTCGTCGAGCTGCTCAGGTGACGGCTCGGTCCCCATGAGGTTCGTCATGAACGGTCCGATGGCATCCAGGGACTCCGGTCCCCCGAAACCGAGCAGGAGTACCGCACTGGTCGGACGGATCCCTTCACTCACGCTGCATCACCACTCCGTATCCGTGTCGAATGTTCTCGCACGGCCCGAACGAGCGCCTTAGCGTGCTCCGGGTCCGTGTCCTTATGAATGCCATGACCGAGGTTGAAGATGTGCCCCGGTCTCGTCCCGACCTTCTCGAGGATCTCGACCACCTTCGCTTCGATGACCTCGACCGGAGCGAACAGTGACATGGGATCGAGATTGCCCTGGATTGCAAAGTCCGGACCGATCCACTCGATCGCGTCGCCGATATCGACCCGCCAGTCCAACCCGATCACGTCTCCCCCGGCCCGCTTGACCTTCGATATCATGGAGGTCGCATTGTTCGCGAAGTGGATGACAGGCACGCCCGTCCTACTGACCTCTTCGATCACGCGAGCCGTGTGCGGCAGAACGGAACGCTCGTAGTCTGAGGGCGACAGAAAGCCGACCCATGAGTCGAAGACCTGCACCGCCTGGGCCCCGGCCTCGACCTGCGCGAGCAGATACGCGATGACGGTATCGGTCGTAACCTGCATGAGCGCATCCCATGCTTCGGGGTCGGACCACATGAGGCTCTTGCACTTGATGTAGGCGCGAGTCGATCCACCCTCGATCATGTAGGACGCCAGGGTGAACGGAGCCCCCGCGAATCCTATGAGCGGCACCTTGTCGCGCAACTCGTGGCGCAGTATCCGGATGGCGTCCATCACGTATCCGGTATCGGCGATCGGGTCAGCCACGCGCAGCGCCCGAACGTCCGCCATGCCTCTGACGGGATTACCGATCACCGGACCCTCGTTCTTCGCGAACGACAACTCCAGCCCCATGCCTTCGAGCGGCAGCAAGATGTCCGCAAACAGGATCGCGGCATCCACGCCTATCAGGTCAACCGGCTGCAACGTCACCTCGACAGCGAGCTCGGGTGTCTTGCACATCGTGAGGAAGTCGTGGTCTTTGCGTATCGCGCGGTACTCAGGCATATAACGGCCTGCCTGGCGCATCATCCATAGCGGGGTGCGCTCAGTAGGCTCCCTGCGGCAGGCGCGCATGAACAAGTCGTTGTAGGCCATAGTCGCGTTTACTTTCGTTACCGGCCGAAGAAGAAACCCAGAGTGAAGTCTACACCACAGAGCGAGCCCCAGCCTCATCGAGGCGGGGCCCGCTCTGTGGTGTCACTGTGCTAGCGAACCCGAGACCCGATCAGCGGCTCGGTCGCGTCTCGAGGATCGTCTTGACGATCGACGGGTCCGCCAGCGTCGAGATGTCGCCGAATGCGTCCATGTCCGACTCACCTGCGGCGATCTTGCGCAGGATGCGGCGCATGATCTTCCCCGAACGGGTCTTGGGGAGCTCCGGCACGAAGTGGATGTGATCGGGCTTGGCGATCGGTCCGATCTCCTCGCGTACGTGGCCCATGAGCATCTTGTTAAGGTCCGCCGTCGGCTCCTGGCCGGTCTTGAGGATGACGTAGGCGTAGATACCCTCACCCTTGATGTCGTGTGGGAATCCGACGACCGCAGCCTCGGCGACCGACAGATGGCTCACAAGCGCACTCTCTACCTCTGCGGTACCCATGCGGTGACCAGAGACGTTGATGACATCGTCGACACGTCCGAGGAGCCAGTAGTAGCCGTCCTCGTCCTGCCTCGCGCCGTCACCGGTGAAGTACCTGCCGGGGAACTGCGAGAAGTAGACATTGCGGACCAACTCGTTGTCCGGATCGCCCCAGGTGCCACGGAGCATACCGGGCCAGGGGTACTCGATGCAGAGGCGACCACCGAAGCCCTGCGGGGTCTCGGAGTGATCCTCGTTGAGGATGATCGGCTTGATGCCGAAGAACGGGCGCGTAGCCGAGCCAGGCTTTTGGGGAGTAGCTCCAGGCATGTTCGTGATGATGTGTCCACCGGTCTCGGTCTGCCAGTAGGTGTCGACGATCGGCACTCGTCCATTTCCGATGTTCTTGTGGTACCACATCCAGGCCTCAGGGTTGATGGGTTCACCCACCGTGCCAAGAACCCGTAGCGAGGACAGGTCGTACTTCGCCGGCCACTCCTCGCCCGACTTCATCAGCGCACGAATGGCGGTCGGAGCGGTGTAGAACTGGTTCACGCCATGCTTCTCGCACACCTTCCAGAAACGGCCGGCGTCCGGGTAGGTCGGCACACCCTCGAACATGACCGAGGTCGCCCCCATCGCGAAGGGCCCGTAGACTATGTAGGAGTGCCCTGTGACCCAGCCGATATCGGCTGTACACCAGAATACGTCCTCATCGTGATAGTCGAACGTGTACTTGAACGTCATCGCCGCATAGAGCAGATAGCCCGCGGTCGTGTGCAGCACGCCCTTGGGCTTTCCGGTGGAACCTGACGTGTAGAGGATAAACAGGGGGTCCTCCGAGTCCATCCACTCGATGTCACAGTGCTGGCTGATGTCGTCGGCGCTGACCTCCTCGTGGTACCAGCAGTCGCGGCCGGGCTCCATGTCGACCTCTGTCTGGGTACGCGACACCACGACGACGGACTCGATCGAAGGACACTCAAGCAGCGCGTTGTCCGCTTCAGCCTTCAGGGGGACAATGCGGCCGCCACGGATGCCTTCGTCAGCAGTAATGAGCATCTTGGCGCCGCAGTCCTGGATCCGGTCGCGAAGCGCCTGGGCGGAGAAGCCGCCGAAGACGACCGAGTGGATCGCGCCGATACGGGCGCAGGCGAGCATGACGATGGGCAGCTCGGGAATCATCGGCATGTAGATGGCGACGCGATCGCCCTTCTTGATGCCGCGCTTCTTGAGCACGTTGGCGAAGCGGCACACCTTGTAGTAGAGGGACTGGTAGGTGTAGACCTTTGAACGTCCCTCATCGGACTCCCAGATGAGCGCGGCTTTGTTGCGGCGCCAGGTCGTCAGGTGACGGTCGATGCAGTTGTAGGCGACGTTGGTCTTGCCACCCTTGAACCACTCGACACGCGGGGTCTCAAACTCGTACTCGACGACCGAATCCCACTTCTTGTGCCAGTAGAGAAGCTCTTCGGCCTGCTCGGCCCAGAAGCCCTCAGGATCCTCGATGGAGCGATTGTACATCTCCTCGTACTCGTCCATCGATTTGAGATACGCTCGTTCGCGCACCCAATCGGGCGGGTCCACGACCCGGAGTTCTTTCTGTAGTGATTCGATCGATGTGGACTCGTCAGTCACCAACGGCCTCCTTCGTCCAACAGTTCACCGGCATGTTCCGCGGCCATGTCCCGGGGGACTCTCCTTGCGACTCCCCGTCGCAAGATCCAAGCGTTGCGCAAAGCGCGTGTGGCCGCGAGATGGTATTCGTCATCCTACGTGTGCCGCCCCCTTGGACGTGCCCCCGAATCGGGTGGACGGTCGCAAGGACTCGGTGGGCGGCGTACGTTGGCACCGCTCGATCACGACCACTCTCGCATGCTCCTCGTCCACGTGCCGCCTAGATGAAACTGTGGTAGATGAAACTGTCTTGTAACAAATGTTGCAATCCGAATCTGTTTCGGTTACATTTCGACGCAGCACAGTTTCCCTTCCCAGTACGACGCCTTCCGGGGAATCCGGCAGGCACATAGGGCGGACATCGTCGACCGGCATCGCGATGTGCACGTGGACACCAGGCAGTACCACGGGCGACCGCCAGACGCTCAGGGGTAAGAGCAGGGGGAAGGAATCGCAAGACCCCGGCCCGAAGGCCGGGGTCTTCGCATGTCCGGGACCGGACGCTCAGAGCGAATACGCTTCCAATCGCGTCTGCGCTATGAACCGCTCCGAGAAGGACTCGTCAGCAGCAAGATCAACATGCCGGGCACCTACGGAAAACCTTCGTGCGGTCTCGAGCAGGCCGGGCTCGAGAGCGACTGCCAATGCCCCGTTGAGTGCGGCCTCTCCTGCATACCGCAGTCTCCCGGCAGCCTCGCGTGGGACGACGCCCACATCTATGAGGTCCCGCTCAGCCAGCGCACCCCCGAACGACCCGACAACCACGTATTCGTGTAGGTCCGCCCCTGTGACCTTGGCGGCAACGCAGCAACTCTGCAAAGCGACACAGACCGCCGCCTTCGCGTACTGGAACGCCCGGATGTCGAGCTGGGAGAGGTAGACCCCGCGTTCGCCGTAGATATCTCCGAGTGAGACCGCCCGCACTCCATCCGACAGAGCAAAGAACGACTCCACGAGCGGGCCGCCTTCGAGCAACCGTCCGTCGGGATCGAGATGGCCCAACCGCCTGAGCGCCGCAACCGCAGAGACGAGACCGGAGCCGGTCAGGTGGGTGGCAAGACCTCCGGGAGTGATCGGCTGCCATCCCCCGCCAGCAGCGATCGCCATCCGCACGATCCCGGACATGTCCGCCGGGCCGCCGCACGCGATACCCCAGCCCTCGAAAGCCGGACCGGCAGGTGCGGAGGCCACGTGGACGTCGCCGGAGTGAAGCACGGCGATCTCGGCGTTCGTGCCGATGTCGAGATAGGCAACCCCTGTCGCGCCCTCGGCAAGACCTTCGGCGATGAGTCCCGCGGTCAAGTCACCCCCCACGAAAGCCTCGACAGGGGGTATCGCGAGCACCCGGGCTCCCGGAAACGCCTGCATGAAAGCGGTGTTGCCGAGAGGAACAGTATCGGGGATCGCGTGCGCGAACGGATGGGCCGCAAGGCCGCTCACGTCCACCCCCACAAGCAACGAAAGCATCGCGGTATTGGCAGCCACTACTATGCGATCGAAACCAGTCGCGACGATTCCGGCATCCTCACAGGCCAGCTCCACAGCCTCTATGAGTGATGCCTCAGCCGCCTCGCGCATCTGCAGTCCACGGTCCTCGAGCGCTGCCGAGATCCGGGATAGGATGTCGGCGCCGTGTATCGTCTGCCGATTGCCGACGGTCGCCTTCCCGAGGCGTTCACCCGAGGACGGATCGAGTACTGCGGCCGACACGGTCGTCGTCCCCAGGTCCACCGCACCGACGACCCGTCTGCGCGCAGCCGTGCGTCGAAACCCCCCATCGACGTAGCTGCTGCTCAAGACTCGTGCACGCACTGTGACCGGACCAGACACCTGCGCCACACAAGCAAGGCGGACCTTGGACGGCTCCGTTCTCGCGCGCGACAGTGCACGCACCTCTTCGGCCGACGGAGGCTCGAGCTCACCCGCCTCGACAGAGATCGCACACCGCCCACACGCGCCCCGGCCGCCGCACGGGGCGGGGATGACAAGTCCCGCACCTGATGCGGCCGCAAGAACCGTCGACCCCGGCTCGACCTCGGCGCTCACTCCGCCCGGGACGAACGTGACGCGCACCTGATCCTGGCTACCCACAGGCTCACTCCTCGGGCAGGAACGCCACTCCCCATCCGGTGCCGGTGTGGGCAGCTATGACAGAGCCCGTGTTCACCGAGAAGAACTCGGTGACCTCGAAACGCTCTGTCAGCCTGTCTTCAAGCCACTGGACACGATCGGACGCCATCGCGCTCATGACGCAGAATGCTCCTTTGCGCCTCTCCCCCATCCTCTCCGCACACCAGTCCACAGTGTGCTCGAGTGCAGCTTTGGCTCCACGTGTACGTGCGATCGGCTCGAAAGATCCGTCTAAGACCGTCATCGTGACCTTCAGATTCAGCATCCCGCCGAGGAGCCCGGCGACCCGGCCCACCCGGCCACCCTTGACGAGGTTATCGAGCTTGTCGAGCCCGACGAGCATCTCGACGCGATCCCGTGCGCCGTGTACACGCTCTAGTATCGCAGCCGTGGAAAGGCCGTCGGCCATCGCACGTGCCGCCTCGATCACCTGAAAGCCGAGTCCCATCGAGAGGTTTCGCGAGTCGAACACGTGAACACGGCCGACGAACTCCTTGGCTGCGGCCCGGGCAGACTCCACAGTCCCCGACAAGTCTGATGAGATGTGGATCGAGACGATCTCGGCTGCATGCTTCAACGCCTCGGTATAGGCGTCGACGAAGGCACCGACCGACGGTTGAGATGTACTCGGAAGGACAGACGCGGTGCCCATCCGCTGGAAGAACTCCTCCTGCGACATCACGCCGTCAGACCAGGTCTGCCCGTCGATCGTGACGTTGAGCGGAACCACCGTGATCGGGTACTGCTCCAGGATCTGTGCAGGGAGATCCGATGTGGAATCGGTGATTATCGCAACGTTCGATACGGATGTATCCATGGCTTCTACTCCTCGAATGAGACCATGCCGTGCGACATCGCACGACCGCCGATGATGTGGACGTGCAGGTGACCCACGGTCTGATTGGCGTTGCGCCCGTTGTTCACGATCACGCGGTAGCCATTCTCCTCAAGGCCCGCCTCGCGGGCGATCTGCGGTACGCATGCAAACAGGGCACACATCGTGGCGTCCGGAACGCCGTCGCCCATGTGCGAGTAATGTTCCCGCGGAATCACGAGGATGTGAACCGGCGCCTGCGGCGCGATGTCATGAAATGCAACGACGGTATCGTCCTCGTAGAACTTCTTAGCGGGAATCTCGGCCTTAGCGATCATGCAGAACACACAAGCAGACACGGGCGCCTCCTCACAACCGTGGACGGTCGACACTCAGTGTAGCGCACCGGACGTCACGCGGCGGCTCATCACTCTGACTCTGCGTCGCCCCCCGAATCGCCCTCCAGTTCGCCGAGGAGCATCGTCACCTTCTGCTGTGCGTCCTCGAGCTTGGACTGAAGAGCCTGAAGTAGCGCCACACCGCGCTGGTAGCGCGTCAGGCTCTCCTCGAGCTCCAACTGTCCGGCCTCAAGTGCCCGCACGATGCCTTCGAGTTCGCTGAGTGCCTCACCGAACAGCATATCGTCCGGTGCGGCACAGGTCGTATCATCCATACTTACCCATCCTCCTCGATCGTCTCCACCACACAGCCGAGTCGCCCTGACCCGACCCTCACATCCACATGTTCCCCCACCGTGACATCCGTAGCGCGGCGGACGACCGTCGATCCGTCCTCTGCAAAGCACACCGCATAACCCCTGCCGAGGACGGCCACCGGCGAGAGATCCTCGAGTCGTGCCGCATACATCCCCGCCCTGTCACCCGCACGCTCGGGTATCCGCGGTCCGACCCTCAAGAGGCCCTCTCGCGCGTGACGCATCCGCTCGGCATCACGCTGGAGCCGAAGCGGGATTGCACGGTGTAGGTCCGCCCCGGCCTGGTCGAGCGCCTGCGCGGCGCGCCCGATGATTGCCGAGGGGTCCGCGAACACAGGCCTTCGGGCAATAGCCGCCACGCTGTGCTCGGCGTCCCGTACGCGGTGCGCAAGCGCTCTGCCGAGAGCCCGTGATGTCTTACCAAGTGCAGACCCGAGTTCCTCTGTCGAGGGCGCAGCTGCTTCTGCAGCTGCCGTCGGTGTCGACGCACGCAGGTCGGCGACCATGTCCGCTATGCAGGTATCCGGCTCGTGCCCGATCCCCGTCACGACCGGGACGGGTGAAGCGACGATCGCACGAGCGACCTCCTCGGCATTGAAGGGCATCAGATCCTCGTACGAACCTCCACCCCGGACAAGGAGAACGACGTCGGGCGCAGACCCGATGGCGACCCGCAGCCCCTCGGCGATCGCAGCGGGAGCATCGGTGCCCTCCACCGCAACACCGGCGAACAACACCTCGGCGAGCGGATAGCGGCGGCGGAGTGTCCGAAGCACGTCGTGTACCGCCTTGCCCCTCGGGGAGGTGACGAGCGCGATCCGAGACGGGAAGCGCGGTAGCTCCCGCTTGCGTTCGGGGCGCATCAGCCCTTCGGCCTCCAGGCGGCGGGCGACCTCGGCGACCTGCATCCGGAGGCGTCCCTCGCCCGCAAGCTGGAGAGTGCGGACGACGAACTGCATGCGGCCCTTCGGCGCGTAGGCGGAGAAGTTACCCGTCATCTCGACGAGCATCCCGCAGCGCAGCTGCACCCCGCTCGCGGTGTACTGATCGCGCCACATCAAGCACGACATCGCCGCACCGTCATCGGCGACAGTGAAGTAGGCCGCACGGTAGCCGGGCTTGTCGGCGAACTCCGAGACCTCGCCCACGACACGTAAGCGCACCGTCTCTAGCGCGTTCTTCGCTCGTGCCATGGCCTCACTGACGCTCACCACGCGCTCTGCCGACACCCTGCCCCCCCTCACGCGTTGTGCACATCGACACTCCGGACGTTAGCGAAGTGCCGCGCCATCCCCTAGCGTCGGGCGAGCCCGAGGTAGTACACCAGCTGCAGAACGGCCACTAGGGTCGCAGCGACATAGGTCAGGGCTGCAGCGGTCAAGACGGCGCGCGCACCCCGGACCTGCTCAATCGGGAGCATATTGCCGACAGTGAGCGACCCCATCGCCCGGCGTGACGCATCGAACTCGACCGGCAACGTGACGACCTGGAAGAGCACCGCACCCGCAAACAGGATCACACCGAGCATGATGAGTTCGCCCAGATTGATGAAGATCCCACCGATGATGAGCGGAAACGCCAGCGAGGAGCCGATGTTGGCGGTCGGTACCAGTACCTGGCGAAGGCGCGCAGCGACGAATCCGTGCGCATGCTGCACGGCATGACCGGCCTCGTGGGCTGCGATTCCCGCTGCAGCGACCGAACGACCGTGGTAGACGTCCTTTGAGAGGCGCAACACATCGGCCCGCGGATCGTAGTGGTCGGTCAGGTGACCCGGCACCATCTCGATCCCTACGCTATGGAGTCCCTCGGCATCCAGCATCGCGCGGGCGACCTCGGCGCCGCTTCTGCCGGTGGCAAGCGGTACCTCGGAGTAGCGCCGGTACGACGAGTTGACATACCACTGCGTGATGGCGCCGAGTGCGACCGCCAGTATCAATATCGGTAAGTACGATCCGAACATCTAAAACCTCCGTGTCCTCTGCCGTGCCTGTGCCCGCAGACCGGGCGGTGAGTCCTTGATGGATGCAAAACCCCTGCCAGGCTCCTCCTGAACGAAGAAGGGCACAGGAACCCTACTCCCCGCCCGCTTCCCCGCATGGCTCTACGACGATCCTTCCGTCACCGAGACGCATCGACAGTCGGCCTTCGAGCAGATCGACAAGCTCGTCGCCGACGATCGAACGACGCCAGCCTTCCAGCAGCGCGGCATCCTCCCGCTGGCCTCCAGCGAGCTGTTCAAGATCGTCGCGCGACGCAAGGAGCGGTGTGGCCACTCCGTGCTCCTTGGCTCGCAGGCGCACGAGCGCGCCCATGAGGTCCACGGCGCCGTCCACATCGAGCGGCCGGCGGCGGCGGCGCACTATCCTCGGGAGCTCGTCTTCGGGCAAAGCGAGACCTTCGGCGACAGCGTCCAGGACTGCTGTGTACAGAGACTTCCCGAGTTTGTCGTTCACTCCGCGAATGGCAGCAAGTTCCGCGCGGTCCTTCGGAGCCCTGCGGGCGATCTCGAGCAGACTCTCATCGCCGAGGACCCAGCGCCGCGGGATGTCGCGCCGCTGAGCCTCCTTTTCGCGCCATGCCGCAAGAACCTTCAGAACGCCAAGCTGACGAGGCTTCAATGACGACACACGCTTCACCCGGCGATACTGCTCTCCCGGGATGACCTCGTACGTGGCAGGGTCGACCATGCGGTCGAAGTCGGACTTGAGCCAAGCCAGCCGTCCCTCTGCCTCCAGGCGCTCACGGAGCTCATGATAGACAGCGGGCAGATGCCGCACATCGTTGAGCGCGTACTCGATCTGCGTGCCGGACAGCGGCCGACGCGCCCAATCCGTGAACGTATCGGACTTGTCGAGCTTCACACCGCAGATATCGTTCACCAACTGGCCATAACCGACCTGCGTGGGATGGCCGGCAAGAGTCGCAGCAACCTGGGTATCGAAGACCGGGGTCGGCACACAGCCCCAGAGCTGATAGAAGATCTCAAGATCCTGTGTGCCAGCATGCAAGACCTTCACGGTCTTGACGTCTGAGAATACCTCCCGCAGCGGACCGAGATCCTCTATCGCGAGAGGATCGACGATCGCCTGCAGATCGTCCGTGCCTATCTGAATCAGGCAGAGCCGTGCATAGTATGTACGCTCCCGCATGAACTCCGTGTCGAGCACGATGAATTCGGTGCCGCGGATCCGCTCCACAAGAGCACGCAGCCCCTCGGCATCTCTGACGTACACCGCACTCCTCTCGATGATGCTGGCATTCCTGACGTTCACACAATACCGTATAGGAGTAGGTCGTTACCGGGAGCTATTCCCGGAAGGAGAGTTTCACTCTACCGAGGAGCCTGGATGCGGGTCTTACTACTTGTCAACCTCAAGTCCGGCCAGGGCGATGCTGGCCTTTACGAGTATGTCCGCGCACTCGGTGTCGCGGGAGCGGAAGTGACCATCCGCTTCATCGGACTCGGCGGGCACCTGGATCATCTGCTTCGCGATGCGGATCAACATGATTGCGTAGTCGCGGCCGGCGGTGACGGTACCGTTTCTGCTGTATGCCGGCATCTCGCCAACACGGGCGTCGCTGTGCTGCCCTATCCCGCCGGTACGGCCAACCTCCTCTCGATGAACCTCGGCATCCCCACGAATCCTCTCGCACTCGCGCGAGCCACGATCCAGGCAAAGACCAGGGACATCGACCTCGGGGAGATCACCTTCGGCGAGGGGCGTCTCCCGAGCGGTTTCATCGTCGCAGCGGGCGCCGGCTACGACGCGGCGATCATCGAGGCGGCCGAAAGGTACAAGCCGTCGCTCGGTGCGGCAGCGTACCTGGTCGGGGCCCTGCAGAACCTCGCTCCGACCGTCGCACGTTTCACTATCGACCTCGACGATCGCACGATCGAGACCGAGGGGATGGCCGTCCTCGTCATGAACGTCGTGCGCGTACAGTTCGATCTCGCACTCGCCCACGAGAGCGACCCCTCCGACGGAGTCTTCGAAGTTGTCATCGTGCGCACCAAATACGTTCCCGAACTCATCCCCGCCGTGTGGAGGGC
>CAYGFZ010000015.1:13021-35375 GCA_964349355.1 uncultured Coriobacteriaceae bacterium
TTGTCATCGTGCGCACCAAATACGTTCCCGAACTCATCCCCGCCGTGTGGAGGGCGTTCTTAGATCGCTTCACCGCGACGCCAGGACGCCCGCGAGGTCTTGAAGTCCACACGGCGAGTGAGGTGCGCATCGTCGCAGACCCGCCTCTCCGTTTACAGTACGACGGCGAAGTCGCGTCGGAGACCACGCCACTCACGGCGCGAGTCCTGCCGGGTGCTGCACGCATAATCGTTCCCTGAAGCTCCGCGCGGAGCTTGGACAGCCCTACTGATTCGACAGATAGTCGATAATAGTCTCGCGCTCCTCGTCAGTGACACGCAGACCTTGGGCCTCCATACGAGCGACCGTACTCTCCCAGCCCGCTCGATCCTGTGTCTTGGCCCACACCTGGTCGAGCGTGTGGCAACCGGAACACTTCGACTCGACCAACATGCGCGCGGCGTCCGCATCCGGTATCTCGGACCCATTTCCATTCTCTGGCTCCGGCACGGGGGCTGGGGCGGGAGCAGGGTCCGTAACAGGTCCAGCTGGCTCGTCCGCGGCGCATCCCACGACCCCAACAGTCCCGAGGATCAATAGTGCGGCAACAGCGAGCATGGCAATCCGGCGATAACTGGCACTGGCAGATGACATGAGTCCTCCGAAGATCGTCGCCTCCACGTGGCATCAGTGAGTTTGTACCCAGAAGTGCCGGAGACCCGGCGATGAAAAAGGCCCCGCCGGTATCCGACAGGGCCTTGCTTCATCCATGGTGGGCACTAGTGGATTTGAACCACTGACCCCTTCCGTGTCAAGGAAGTGCTCTCCCCCTGAGCTAAGCGCCCATGCGCTGCACAACAGCAGCGACGCACATTGTACCAACTCTTGCCGTCAGTGCCACCCCCGATTTCGATCGAGAACTCAACCCCGCCTTCCTCGGATTATTCCTTGCACCACATCAGCGCCCTTGCTAGACTACCCTTTGCGCGCGGACGTAGTTCAGTGGTAGAACACCACCTTGCCAAGGTGGGGGTCGAGGGTTCGAATCCCTTCGTCCGCTCCATCGATTCGATCCGAAGGTCGGTCCGGGAGGCTCCATCGTGCCCCACGGGGCCGACCTTCGATTCATAGAAGCGCCACTACGGCGCACCAGACGGCGACGTGGCCAAGTGGCAAGGCAGGGGCCTGCAAAGCCCTTATCCCCGGTTCGAATCCGGGCGTCGCCTCCAGAAACGAAGAAGGGCCGCGCATCCGCGGCCCTTCTGCTGTTCCTACACCGAATACCTCAGTGCTACTTGCCGTGATTGCTCGAGGCGATTGAGCCCGCGCTCCATGTCACGCGGATCCGGGATGTTCTCGAGCGCCCACTGCACAATCTCGACGGGCACGAGGGGGAAGCGCTTGCGCGCTTGCGACAGGGTCATGACCATACCTCCTGCTGCGACTGATGCTGCGACTATGGCTACGATGATGCTGCGACGTCGAAGTGCGACCCTACGAACACATATTCTCCCCCGCTGGCGCGGGTCCGTCAAGCCGGACGCCTACTCACCCCACCGGTCGAACAGCGCGTGCTGCACTCCGAGGAGATCAAGGACCTTGCCGACGACGAAGTTGACCTGATCGTCGAGACTGACAGGCTTGTGGTAGAAGGCGGGCATGGCGGGACAGATCACTGCACCCGCTTCGGCCAGGGCCGTGAGGTTTCGCAGGTGGATGAGGGAAAGCGGTGTCTCGCGGGGGACAAGGATGAGCGGGCGGCGCTCTTTTATCGTGACGTCCGCCGCACGCTCGGCGAGATTTGACGCAGTCCCCGACGCGATGCTCGCGCAGAAGCCCATCGATGCCGGCACGACGATCATCGCATCGACCTTGTGCGATCCCGAGGCGATCGGATCGAACAGGTCGTCGAGACAGGCGATGCGCAAAGGAGAATCGGCCGAGAGCTCAAGGTAGCGCAGCAGCGCCCGCGCGGGTTCCTCGGCGGGAAGCTCGAACTCGAGTTCGAACGCCGCGACGTCGCTCCCCGCAGTCGTCATGACGAGCGTCACCTCGTGATCGCTAACAAGCAACCGCTCAACCAGACGCAGCCCGTACGCACTTCCCGAGGCACCTGTGATGGCCACCGTGTATCGCCCCATGCGTTTCACACCCTTCTCCAGAGTGACTAGACGAGCACGCGGTCAACGACGACTCCCGCGAAGATAACCATAGCGATGATTCCGTTGAAGGTGAAGAAGGCCGCGTTCACGCGCGAAAGGTCACGTGGAGACACGATCGCATTCTCGTAGGTCAACAGTGCGGCAGCCACCGTCAGCGCCGCCCAGTACGCCCACCCCGCTCCTACGAGCCACCCAGCGGCCACGAAGAACCCTATCGTCAGTACGTGGAGCACGCGGGTCATGAACAGGCCCGGGGCGATGCCGAGATCGGCCGGCACGCTGTGAACTCCGTCGCGAACGTCGCACTCGAAGTCCTGCGTGGCGTAGATGATGTCGAAGCCAGCGGTCCAGACCAGCACCGCCGCGCCGAAGAGCCACGGAGCCGGATCGCCGATCGGTGCGCCGACGGCTACCCATGCGCCGACGGGCGCAAGGCCGAGGCAGAGCCCTAACCAGTAGTGGCAGAGCCACGTGAACCGCTTGGTGTACGGATAGATGACGAACGCGGCGAGAACAGCCGGCCAGAGCATCCGCGTGATCGGGTGCAGTTGCCAGACCGCCAGCAGGAACGCGCCAAGCATGACCGCCGAGAAGACCCATAGCTCGCCTGCTTTGATCATTCCGGCAGGGACTGCTCGCCCTGCAGTGCGCGGGTTGCGGGAGTCGATCTCTCTGTCGACGGCACGGTTCACCGCGAACGCGAACGCGCGCGCACCGACCATCGCAACGGTGATCCAGCCGACTTCGGCCCACGTCGGCCACCGATCGAGTACAACAGCTCCGTAGATCGCCCCGATGTAGGCGTAGGGCAGCGCGAAGATGGAGTGCTCGAACTTCACGAGTTCGAGCAGCAGCCGGATCTTGGCGGCGATACCGTTTAGGTCACTCAAGACCGAGTTCGCTCCACATAGCATCGACGCGCGCCTTGACATCCGCATCCATCTCGAGCGAATCAGGCCAGTCGCGCTCGTGGCCCTCACCGGGGAGCGGCTTGGTCGCATCGATGCCCATCTTGTAGCCGAAACTCTCGAAGTTACTCGTGTGGTCGAGACGGTCGAGCGGGCCCTTGCTGATGAGGATGTTGCGGCTCGGGTCGACGTTGTTGAAGCAGCGCCATGCAACCTGCGAGTAGTCGTGGCAGTCAACGCCCTCGTCCACGACTATCACGAACTTGGTGAACATCATCTGCCCCATCGACCAGGCGAAGTTCATCACGCGGAACGCCTGGCCCGGAAACTCCTTCTTGATCTGGAAGATCGCGCAGTTGTGGAACACACCCTCGAGCGGCAGATCGTAGTCGACGACCTCGGGCATCATCGCACGCACGACCGGCAAGAAGATCCGCTCGGTCGCCTTTGCCATGTAGCAGTCCTCCATCGGGGGACGTCCCACTATGGTAGTGGGGTAGATCGCGTCCCGGCGCATGGTGATCGCCTCGACGTGAAAGACCGGGAAGTCATCGGCGAGCGAGTAGTACCCCGTGTGATCGCCGAACGGGCCTTCCCACCGCATCTCCCCTATCTCGACGTAGCCCTCAAGAACGATCTCGGCATGCGCGGGCACGAGCAGATCGTTTGTCACACACTTGACGACCTCGACCGGCTCTCCACGCAGGATGCCGCTGAAGAGATACTCATCGATGATGGGCGGCACCGGGGCCGTCGCCGAGAAGATGGTGACCGGGTCGGCCCCGAGCGCAACCGAGACCGGCATGCGTTCATGCCCGGCAGCGGCCCACTCGCGCAGATTCCTCGCCCCGTCGTGGTGCTCATGGATGTGCAACCCCGTCGTGGTGCGATCGAAGACCTGCAAGCGGTACATGCCGAGATTCGGTCGGCCTTTGAGGCTGTTCGTGACCACGAGCGGCAGCGTGATGAACGGACCGCCGTCCTCGGGCCAGGTCGTGAGAACCGGGAGTCTGCCCAGATCGACCTCGTCGCCCCTGAGTACGACCTCCTGCACGGGTGCCCTGGACGCCTTGATCTCCTTTGCCCCGGCTCCCGCGACATCCTTCAAGCTCATGAGGATGTCGAGCTTACCCTTCATCGATGCCGGCATGTCGAGGGGCAGCATCTCCATCAGCTGCCTGGCCTTGGCATCGAGGTCTCGCCAGGTACCCGTCTCGGCGTCGACGCCCAACGCCCACGCCATGCGATCGAAGCTTCCCATGAGGTTGATGGCGACGGGCATGGCATATGGGGTGCCCGTGTCGCGCGATATCGGGTTCTCGAAGAGGAGTCCCGGACCGACGGCCTTGCTCACCCGGTCGGTGATCTCGCCGATCTCAAGATGCGGATCGACGGGCGCGGCGACACGCGTGAGTTGACCCTTCGAATCGAGGAGCGCCAGATATTCGCGAAGATCCTTGAAGGCCATGGCCTCCCCTTTCAGAGTCAGTCATCGTCGTGCCGAGGACAGTGACCGCTACCGGCCCCAGCCAAGTTCGGATTCGAGACAGTCAAGCGTCGTGAGTACCGTACCCGGCTCGTGAGCCCCGATGCGATCTATTAAGACGGGACGCATACCGACAGCCCGGGCCCCGAGCACATCTGCATAGTGATGGTCCCCGACGTGCACGGCCTCTTCGGGCGACACGCCGAGTTGCTCACAGGCATGCTCGAAGATCCGCGGGTCAGGCTTGTGGAGCCCCACACATGCCGAAGACACGACAGAGTCGAGCATCTCACCCAGTCCGAGACCTGTGAGTATGCGCTCGAGCCGCCGGTCCCAGTTGGAGATCACACCGAGAGAGAGCCCGCGCTCGCGCAGCCTCGAAAAAGCGGGCAAGACGTCCTCGTACGCCATCCAACGGCTGGGATCTCCGAACTCGTCGTACACGCTCATCGCGAGCACCTCGGCATCCTGCTCGATCCCCAGGCGCCTGCACAGCAGCGAGTACATCCCGACCCAGACCTGCAACGTGCGCTCCTCGTCGGTCCAGAAGGTGTCGTCAGCGCGATACGCGTCCTCGTAGAAAGCGTCGACGAGCGGCATCTGTCGCTCGATATCGCTGAGCGGGATCGCATGACCCGCGTCGGCGAGCACCTGACGGCACACCTCAGACACGCTCGGCTCCGGGCGAAGCAGTGTATTGCCGACGTCGAAGAAAACTGCTCGGACCATCAGTCGAGGTAGATAGCCACGTCGAAGTTGTGCTCCGGCGGATCGGGCTGATCGTCCTCGGGATAGCCGAGAGCGATGATCGCGATCATCGTTCGGTCTTCGGGAATCGAGAGCGCCTCGACGAGTTCATCGCGCACGTAGAACGAGAAGGTGATACTGCACGCGCCAAGACCGAGGGCGGTTGCCGCGAGCAAGAGATTCTCGATGGCCCCGCCGATGGAGAGATGCTTGTTGATCCGCCAGAAGTCATCCGTTGCTTTGGGCATCGTGCAGACGATCACGACCGGAGCGTGTCCGAGCTCCGAGTACCACTGAACCGCTGCATCGACGTGTTCGGCCCCCATCACGTCGATGAACTCCTCAAGGTGAGTGGTTCCGCATGCCATGATCTCTCCGACCTTGGCTCGAGTATCCCCGGTGGTGACGTGGAATCTCCACGGTTGCTCGTTCATAGCCGAGGGCGCAAGCGCAGCAGCCTCGATGAGCTTCTCTATCAGTTCGCGGGGCACCGGATCGGGCCTGAACGCCCTGACCGAATGCCGTTTCTTGATCGCTTCGAACAGGTCCACCAAGAACACCTTCCTCAGACTCTATCGCCCTGCGCTCCCGCAAGTACTCGTTTGCAAACGCTCTGCACTGCTACCCGCTTGCCGAGTGTCCCCGCATTCTCCGACATCTGCGCGAGTCGTCCCGGGTGAGATGACAAGAATCGCACCTTCTCGGCGACATCCTCCTCGTCACGACACCACAGGCCAGCACCATAGTTCACTAGAAAGTCGACGTTATAGACCTCCTGGCCAGGAACCGGGTTGAAGATCAACAGAGGCAATCGCATAGCAAGCGCCTCGGACACCGTCAGCCCCCCAGCCTTACCGACTAAAACGTCGGCGGAGTTCATCATACTATGCATTTCGCTCACATACCCGAATACCTTCACGAGAGTCTGGTGCCGGGCCACGGAGTCGAGCCGTTTGCGCAACCGTTCGTTGGTTCCTGCGACGGCTGCCACCTGGACACCGGCCTCTGCCATCCGGGCCGCGAGCGCCGCGGCATCGCCCGTACTCCCTCCCGGAGACATCAACAGGACGGTGTACCGGTCGGCCAGGCCCAGTGATCGCCGGGACTCCTCGGCCGAAACAAGTTTAGCGAAACTCTCGCGAATCGGGATACCCGACACGACCACGCGCTCCCACGGAATGCCCCGCACTACCAGGTCCTCCCGAACCTCGTCGCAAGCAACGAAGTAGAGATCGGTCGCGGGATGTAGCCACGTCCGATGTGCCCCGAAGTCAGTGATGACGGTCGCGCAGAAGAGCGCGCGCTCAGACTTGATGTCGGCCATCACGCCGCCCGCTACCGGAAAGGTAGAGATCACCGCATCAGGATTCCATGCATCGATGAACACCGATGCCCTCGCCATGCCCATCATGCGGAGCTCGTGAACCACGGGGTTGGCGGGCATCTTGTTCGACAGTTCGAAGAACGTCCCGTAAGCGACCGGGAAGAACTGAACCGACTGCTGGTAGGCGAACTTGACCAACACGTTGAGGCTTGGCGTGAACTCCTCGAAGAAATCGATCACCTCGACGACCACATCACCGGCATGGTGGGTCCTGAAGTACTCCTTAAGCGCCATCGCGGCAGACCAGTGACCGCCGCCAAAGGTGGCGCTCAAGATCAGGATTCGAACCGGCCCGGGCGCGACCTCCCTGTGAGACACGTCGGCGTGAGCCCCCTACCCGGAGGCGTGGGACGAGCGCCGCTTCACGAGCGTCACACGCGTGCCGCCACTAGCGGTACATGAGAACAGCACCTGATCCATGAGTGCCCGCATGAACATGATCCCACGTCCTCCGGCGGCGTAGAGGTCATCGCTGCACACATGATCCCCGTCGAATCCAGCCCCCGAATCGGTCACGTCGATGACGACGCGATCAGCATAGCCTCTGACCACGAGGTGGATCTCTGCAGAGCCGTCATCCCGTGAGCCATGCCGGACCGCGTTAGCCAGTGCCTCTCCGAGAGCGACCTTGATGTCGAACAGAGCCGACTCGCTGAACTCCATCGGTGCCACCAAATCGCAGACTCGCTCGCGAACCCCGGCGAGGACGCGAATGTCGGCGGGGATGTCGAGTGACTCGAGCCACTCGGGATCGGGCTGGACGTCGGCAGCACCAAAACGTGCCACCTCCGTCTCGGCGTCGCCACCCTCCTCGAGTCGATGGGCGACGGTGAGAAGCCCGGAGAGCGCGAATATCCGGGCGATATCCTCACTGGCTCCCGCGAGGACCGCTTTGCCCTCTAGGGGCTGGAGGCGGCGATCAAGCCAGACGAGCATCCCGAGAGCCGAACTGTCGGCATAACCCACGCACTCGAGATCGATCACCACGTTCGTGCATCCGGTCTCGATGACCTGATCGAGGGCTTTCTGCAACTCCGGCACAACGGCGACGTCGATGTCTCCGTCCACATGTAGCACGCATGCACTCTGCCCTTCTCGGCGATCGATCTGAAAACTCATCCGCCAGTCTACCCACTCTCATTCGTGGCGTGATCCTCTTCGTCGGCTATGATTCGCACGGCAAGCATCGCTGCGTCGTCACGAATGGCTCCCGGAACGAAGCGGTCGAGTGCGGAAAGAAGTCTCTGGGTGACATCATTGGCGTCGCTACTGCCACGGAGTACCCGTTCGACCCTGCCTTCACCAAAGAACTTATTCCCACGACGCGCCTCGGTTACCCCATCGGTGTAGAGCAGCAAGACGTCTCCCGGCCAAACCGGCACCTGCTCGAGGTCGTAAGGAGCGGTCTCCATGGCACCAAGCAGAGCACCGGTCGGCGGGAATCTAACGATCGAATTATCGCTGGCGCGCCGCATCAGAGCAGGAGGGTGTCCGCCGTTCGCGTACGCGAGAATGCCGGCATCGGGATCGAACTCACCGACCCACAGTGTCACGATGTCGCTCGTATCCTGCGTCTGGGTGACCATCCGGTTCACCTCGGAGATGACCCGATCAGGCCCCAGGCCGGCTGCAACGAGTCCTCTGACCGTGTACTTGATCATGGATGTCTTGGTCGCCGCCGCAACGCCTTTTCCGCAGACGTCACCGATCACGATGAAGATGGAGCCCGTCGGACCGCGGAACAGGTCGAAGTAGTCGCCGCCGATGTCGGCCTCCACGCCCGCCGGCAGATACACGCTACTCGACTCGATCTCAGCGAACTCGGGGAGCGTATGGGGGAGGATCGACGCCTGAAGAACCGATGCGACCATGTGCTCCTTGCCATAGAGTTTCGCGGTATCGATCGCAAGCGCAGCCTGAGCCGCGAATGTGTGGAGCAGACCCATGTCTTCTTCGGTGAAGGCGTTCTCGATCGTGGAGAGCGCCGTGAGAACGCCGATGCTCCGCCCGCGGGCGAGAAGCGGCACCGAGAGTGAAGAACGCAGCCCCTGTGCGCACGCAAGCCTGGCGAGCCCCTCGTCGTCGGCGCATAGAGCACCCATCCTCGATGGCTCGCCACTCGAGAACACGATACCGGGCATGTCGGACCCCGGATCGGTCTCGTAGTGAAGGATGTCTGTCGATATCATCCCTCTCGCCATCTCGGTCACGATCCGGCCGCTCGTCGGGTCATACGTCATCAGGGACACCGCCTCGGCGGTGAAGATCTTTTGCACCACATCGAGCACCTGATTCAGCACGACCTTCGTCTGCAGCGATGAACCCACCGCCTGGCTGATCCGGAAGATGGTCTCGAGGTTCATCGCACGCTTGCTCGCTCGCTCGAAGTGGTACGAACTCTCGAACGCGAGCGAGAGCTGGTTGGCGAGGGCGCCAGCAAGCCGATGGTCGCGCAGGGTGAACCGACGATCTCCCATCCGCATGAAGGCCAGTATCGCCAGCGGCTTGCCGCCCATCTCGACAACGGCAAGAAGCGCGGCTGCACCGCTACACCGCTTCAGCAGGTACGCCGCAGAATCGCTGGAGCCAGGCTCGATAACGGTCGTGGCAGCCTGCCTTTTCTCTGCGTCCCAGGCATCGAGCGCGGCATGCTCGAGCGCGGCATCTGTGGCCTTAGGGAGCCCGACAGCATCCCTGTCGAACACCGCGAACACGGTGCTGGAGGAGCCGAGCAGGATCGCCGAAGTCTCGCGGATGACCTCCAGGGAATCCGCGAGAGCATTGGGACGAGCGAGTTGCTCGGCTACCGCGCGGAGCACTTCAGCCTCGGTCCTGGATCGCGTCTCGATCTCGAACAGGCGGGAGTTGTGCACGGCCACAGCCGCCTGTGCCGAGAATGTCCGGACCATCTCGGTCTCCGCCTCGCTGAACGTCCGGCGTCCATCCTCGATCACGAGTACGACCCCGAGCGGCTCAGTGCCGACTATCAGCGGGGCGGTGAGCACGGTGACGGTCGCTTCATACTCTCCGGGAACGAGTGTGGATACGTCCTCACGGAACACCGTTCGGACTTCGGGGTCGGCGGCGTGCACCGACTCGACGATCCACGATCCGCCCGCGAGAGGAATCCCCTCGGCGTTGTCCTCGGCAAGATCTCGTGCCCGTGCAAGAATGAGGACACCGGCCGGCTCGTCGATCAAGAACACCGCCACGTTGGCCGTCCCGACGATGTGCCCCATAGCGGACAGGATGCCATCGAGTACCTGATCGAGGCGAGAGGACGATGCGAGCAACTGCGATAGGTCGTGGAGGGCGTTCAGCCTGAGGGCGATCGCGTTGAAAGCCGAGGCGAGGCGACCGACCTCGTCGGTGCGTTCGCTTTGGAGAGGTCGCACATACGCTCCTGTGACGGCCTCGCGCGCCCGCTCTTCGAGATGAGTGAGCGGCGCGACAAGACGGCGAGCGAACACACCGACCAATATGAGCATCGTCAACCCACTCGCCAGGAGCGCAAGCACAGCGGGGACGAGAGACATCATGGTCACCATGACCATCGACGAGCGCGGCTCGACGATCACAGCACGCCACTCGAGTCCTGAGAAGCCTTCGATATCCAGGTAGTGGCCCCACACGATCGATTCGTCGACGGCGACAGCCGAGACCGTCCCTTCTGCAGGTGACTCCCCGCCAGGCTCAAAGGTCACGCTCTCGGAGACGAGTCCGGAAGCCCCGACACTTGCGACCGCCGGCTCCTCCGAATCGAGGATGAGCACCCATCGTGAGATCTCCGCATCCGCGAAGCGGTCCACGACCGGCCGAAGGAATCCCGAACGGACCCGCGCCAACATGACGAGCCCACTCTCCCCCTCAATCGCCCTCGCCGCCCACAACCTAAAATCCGCAGCGTTCGCGGAACGCTCGAAATAGAAGATGACCTCGCCGGCCGGAGCGTCCGCGACGATGGTCAGATCCTGGACTGAACGAGGGGCCCTGAACGTGGGGTACGCGCTCACAACGCTACCGTCAGAATGGACGAGCAGAAGTTGGTCGACGAACTCGATCCCCGTATCGAACTGAGCCGCGAGAGCTGAACGGTCCACGTTCCCGGTATCCGCGTCCACCGAGACAGCGATAGCCCGCGTGACCAAACGCCGGGCAGGATCGAGTCGCAACGCGATATCGCCCTGGAGCGCATGAAGGTAGGCCTGATGACGTCCACTCACCTGACTGCGGGCGAGGTCATAGACTCCGGCGAGTGCGGCGAGACTGACGACGCTCACTGAGAGCATCGCCATGACGAGAGTCAGCAACATCACGCTCGATGCCAGACTCTGCGCCCGATCCTTGCGACCGATCATCCCGCATCCACCCGAAGCACACCCCTGTCGTCCGGACCGAAATCATCGTAAAGCACCCGGGCCGGACGACCAACTCTCAGAGCGAAACCTGCGGGAGCAGGCGCGTGATGATTCCCACGACCGCAGACATATAGCCACTCAGAATCAGTACGCCCACGATGACGAGAAGGGTCCCGGCGATGCGGTTGATGATCAGGGTGTGTCGGTTCATCCGGGCGAGAAGAGGCGCAAGCCTGCCAAAGAGAAGTCCGGTCGCCACGAACGGCACACCAAGACCGAGGGAGTACGCCGTCAGAAGGGATACACCCTGACCGACACTGGCCGATGCTCCGGCCATAGCGAGTATCGCTCCAAGGACGGGGCCGACGCACGGAGTCCATCCGAACGCGAACGCCGCGCCCATCACGAACGCTGCTCCCCTGCCGAAGGCCCGGGCGTTCCCCATCTCGAAGCGTGCTTCGCCGTAGAGCCATGGCACCTTCACGATGCCAAGCATCAACAGGCCAAATGCGATCACAAGTACCCCGGCGACCCTCTCCAGGATGAGTCGATACTCCATGAGGACGGAGCCGAGGACGCTGGCCGAAGCGCCCAGCGCGATGAAGACGGTCGAGAAACCGGCAACGAAGAGCAGTGACGGCACCAGAACGGTCCGCCACGGGCGACCCGCACCCAACTCGGAAGCCGTAAGGCCCGTCAGAAACGAGAGATACGCCGGAATGAGTGGCAACACGCATGGAGAAAGGAACGAGACCACACCCGCGGTGAATGCCGCGGCCAAGCCGATCGATGCGAACTCCACGCGCCTACCTCCGATACGTCAATGTTGCCGACACTATACCCCATAGGGTATAGTGTCGGCAAGCAGAGTGCTCTCTCGAAGTGCTACTCGGGGACCGCGTCGTAGCCCGCTGCGCGGACCGACGCGACCAGATCTTCGACCGAGATACTGGCAGGATCGAACGTAACACTCGATATCCCGCTCGCGTAATCCGTGGTCACCTCCCGCACACCATCGAGTTCCCCCAGTGTGAGATCGATGAGCATCGCACATGAACCACAGTGCATTCCGGCGGTACTCAATCGAACGGTTGTAAGATCAGCCACGAGACGGCCCCCTTTCGACGGGTAGCGACATGTCACACTCGAGCAGTTGACCGCAGTGAGGGCACAGCCTCCACTCCTCGATGATCTGCTTTCCGCACGCCGCGCATGACGTGTCTTTCAGCACATCGCTTCCCGGAGCGTCGATGGGTGGCTCGAACAGGAGTAGGCCGACCAGCCCCAGAAGCATTCCTGCGAGGACCGAAACCATCCAGACAGGCACCCCTAGGATTCGGACCTCGGTGCCAAGCGAGACTGCTGCGATCGCCGCACCGGACAGGAGGAGCGCTCCCGCCAGGGACGCGAGAACCACAAGTGCTCTGCTCTGTGCCGAACGTTCCACGATCACTCCGTACTCGACGCCGCCACGGGGTCTTCGCAGGTGCAAGGTGTGTGCCAACGACCGCACACCTACACCCCTAGCCGCTGCATTCTGGCCTCAAGGGTCTTCGTTGTAAGGCCCAGCAGCTTCGCCGCCTTCGGGACTATGCCACCACTGCGCTCGAGGGCCTGGCGCACCAGGTCGAGCTCCACCTCCTCCAGATCAACCCCTCCCTCTGGCAACGCAAAGCCATCAACGGGCACGGGACAGGCGCGGGAGTTCATGCGAACCTCCAACGGAAGATCGTCAAGCCCGATCTCCTCGGACTGCGCAAGAATCACGATCCTCTCGACCGTGTTCTCCAACTCCCGGATATTGCCCGGCCAGCGGTAGTTCACGAGGGCTTCCATCGCTCCCGAGGAGATCCTCTTCGTGCCGGCATTGAATTTCTCGAGGAAGTGAGCAACGAGGAGCGGGATGTCGCCGATCCGCTCACGAAGGGTCGGCAGCGTGATCGGCACGACGTTGAGCCGGTAGTACAGATCCTCCCGGAACACGCCATCGGCGATCAACTGCTGGAGATCTTGATTGGTTGCGGCGACCACCCGAACGTCCACATCGATACTGCGGGTGCCGCCGAGACGCTCGAATCTACGCTCCTGAAGCACCCGCAACAACTTGACCTGCACTGCCGGGGAGATGTCTCCGATCTCATCAAGGAACAGCGTCCCTCCGTTGGCCATCTCGAAACGCCCAGGTTTCGCCGTCACCGCACCGGTGAACGCACCCTTTTCATAACCGAATAGCTCACTTTCGAGAAGCGTCTCGGGCAGTGCGCCCGCGCTTACCGAGACGAACGGCTTGTCCCCGCGGCCAGAAAGACTGTGAAGGGCGCGGGCGACCAACTCTTTTCCCGTTCCCGACTCGCCGTAGAGGATAACGGTGGCACTGGTCGGAGCCACCTTGCGGACATCCTCGATCACCGCCATCATGCCTGCATCGGCCGCGACGATCCCTTCCACGTCATACTCGCGATCGAGTTCTTCGCGGAGGCGTTCGACCTCTGCCGAAAGCGAGTGGAGCTTGAGTGCCTTCTCGATTGCGATCTTGAGCTCCTCAAGATCGAAAGGCTTCGTCAGATACTCGTTCGCGCCGGCCTTCATAGCCTCGACAGCCTGAGTGACGTTCCCGTGTGCGGTCAGCATAATCACCGGAAAGGAGCTCCCGCCTGCACGGATCCGATGAAGCACCTCCATGCCGTCAGGCCTCGGCATGCGATGATCAAGTATCAGGATGTCCGGCTCGGCCTCGGCAATCGCGGCAAGCGCCTCCTTGCCATCGGCCGCCTGGGCGACCTCGAAACCTTCCCCCTCGAGTGCCTGCGCGAGCACCCAGCGCATGTTCTTCTCATCATCGGCAACGAGCACTCTCCGGGTCATCGCACGCCCTCCGTCGTTTCGTCTTCCGACAGTGCGACCGGCAGCGAGACGGTAAACGTCGTGCCGTCGGGTCCGCTCTGTACTTCGATATGCCCATCGTGCTCGTCGATGATGCGATGGACGATCGTCAGGCCCAGTCCCGTTCCCGCATCCCGGGTCGAGTAGAAGGGGTCGAACACCTTCCCGAGATCCTCGGCCGGTATGCCGGGTCCGGTATCGGCGACAGAGACCTCGAGAAAGTCCTCCTTATCCCTGGCCGAGAGCACGATCGTCCCGCCCGTCTCCTCCATCGCCTGGACCGCGTTGGTGATGAGATTGAGGAACACCTGCTTGAGTTGATCGGGGTCTGCGATGACCCGGGGCAGGTCGGAAGGGAACCTCTCCTCGATCTCGACCTCGGACTGGCCTGCAAATCTGCTGGTGAAGAGCACCACGTCGGTGAGTACATCCACGGGATCGGTCAGCAACATCGTCGGACTGCTCGGCCTGCCGAAATCCAGGAGGGCCTTGATCACCTTGTCGAGGCGGTCGATCTCCTGCTTGATGACGTTTCCCGCCTCCCGGATGCGGACAGCATCACAATCGGCATCTTCAAGAAGTTGGACGCTGGCGCGAATGACGCCAAGCGGATTGCGGACCTCGTGCGCCACACCGGCTGTCAGCTCACCCATCGCTGCAAGCCTGTCAGCACGGATGAGTTGCTCTGTCAGTGCTCTGATCTCCGAGACGTCCTCGATCGTCACGACCGCGCCCAATATCCGGCCGCCGACCGCGCGCATCCGCGACACGGAGGCCTGGACGCTGACCTCTCGGCCCGTCCGTGTGACAAGGGTGACATCGCGCATGATGAGCGGGATCCGTCCCGAGAGGACTTTGCGGACGTCCCCTTCCAGCCCGCCATCGTGACGGAACACCGATCCAATGCTCCTCGGCACCAGTTCATACTCCGACACGCCAAGGAGACGCTCTCCCGCCGGGTTGACCGTGGTAATGGACGCGTCCGGTCCGACCGTCAGCACCCCGGACGTGATCGAGCGCAGGATCGACTGGGTGTAATCCTGGATGTTTATGAGCTGGATCGCACGCTCCTCGAGCTTCTTGTAGGCCTCCTCGAGGCGCTGGCTCACCTGGCGCAGATCGGCGGTCTTGCGCTCCTCCATGTCGCGGAGCGTACCGAACAACAGTCCGATGACCAGATACATCACAATCTCGAAAGCGTTGTCGAGGTCGCGCCCCATAAAGCCTCCGAGTGTCACTTGCGCATGCAGCGCGAAGGGTATCCCGGCAGCGACCGCAGTCAACAGACCCCCTCGTTTGCCGAAGACGAAGGCTGCGTAGAGGATGGGCACGTAGTACAGGCGCCGGTAGAGCAGATGGAGAAGGATCGACGCTCCGCCGACGCTCGTGTAGAGGTGCAGACTCGTCACGACCGTAATCATCGCCGCAACTATGATCACGGCTCGCGTCCGCTGCGTACGACGCAGGGACTCAGCAGTCGATTCGGTCGGAACGGATGCCATCAGCGTCGTCTCCTGGCCCACGATGGCTCCACCTTGAGCTCCTCACGGTACTTCGCGACCGTGCGGCGGGCGACCGTGACTCCCTCGGCAGAGAGAAGCTCGGCGAGCTTCTGATCGGAGAGCGGCTTGGTCGGATCCTCATCACGAACAAGCTCTTTGAGGCGCTGCTTGATGCTGGTGGACGCGATGTCCATGCCGGTCGACGTCCTATACCCGCCGGAAAAGAAGTGCTTGATCTCGAAGAGGCCGAAGGGTGTGGCCATGTACTTCCCGGTCACGCCTCGGCTCACCGTAGAGAGATGGACGCCGATTTCGACAGCCACGTCCTCGAGACGCAGGGGGCGCAACGGCCCCTTGCCATCCTCGAAGAACTCCGCCTGGACTTCCAAAATGATCGACGCGATTCTACTCACGGTATCCTTGCGCCGATCGACGTTGCGGATGAAGCTCTCGGCGGACCGGATGCGCTCTTTGAGATAGCGCCGAGTCTCGTCGTCAGACGAGGACCCGGAGCGAAGCATCGAACGGTACCGCGGACTGACCCGCAGAGTCGGGACCGACTCGTTGTTCGGAATGATCAACCACTCGTCACCGAAACGGCGGACGGTCACGTCAGGCACGATGTATCCGGGAGAGATTCCCGAGGAGTACGCGCCGGCAGGTCGAGGATTGAGCGTCCGCAGCACTTCGACCGCACGACGGATATCCTCCTCGGCAGCCCTGAGGCTCCGGGCGATCTTGCGGAAGTGACTTGCGGCTACGTCATCCAGATGGCCGGCGACTATCGCCTCGAGGAGCGGGTCTTCCAGACCGAGATACTCCATCTGGATCCGGAGGGCTTCGGCCAGATTGCGGGCGCCGACGCCGGGAGGATCGAGTTGCTGCACCATCCTGAGACCTTCCTCGGCCTGCGCGGTGGTGACCCCGGCAACAGCCGCGATCTCCGAGCAGTCGCCACGGAAGAATCCGTCAGAATCCAACGAGCCGATCACCGCAAGCGCGGCGCTCCTTACTGCGGGTTCAAGATCGAGAAGAGCGAGTTGATCACCAAGGTAATCCGGGAAACTCATGACTCCCCCGACGAACTCATCGGTGTTCGCAACTTCTTCGTTGGGATCTCTCGGCCCTGTCCGGTCGCCCGAGTCGAGTTCGTCGTACATGTCGAGCCACTCGTCCCAGGCGCGCTCGTCCTCCGCTTCGTTACTGCGCTCCTCCTCGGACTCGGAGGGTCCAAGATCGATCTCCTCGACCTCGAGGACAGGGTTTTCGAGCATCTCGGCTTCTATGAGTTGCTGCAATTCGGCGACGGGCATCGCAAGGATGCTCAATCCCTGGTAGACCTGAGGGGAGAGGATGACCTTCTGGCGCAGTTCGGTCCTCTGCCCGAGTTCCACGCCGATCACCCCCCTCCTCTTGCATCCTGGAGCGCCGCTAGAGGCGCGCCTCTAGCAAAGAATATACCACCGCGCGACCGAGACTATTCGTGGCGCCAGAAGTCAGCCCGCGGGCGGTACTTCAAAGGGCTGCGCCGGCGCAGCTTTGCCGGGTGCCTGGACGATCATGATCGCACCGAGCACAAGAACGCCTCCGGCTAGCTGGGTGAGATCGAACGACTCGCCGAACGTCGCGTAGGCGGCTATACCTGCCAGAACCGGCTCCAGGGTGGCCACGATCGTCGCCCGGGTCGGATCTATGTAGTGCAGAGCCTTCAGGAACGCCGCGAACGGGATGATCGTGCTCACGACTGCGATGAACGACACAGTGAGCAGGATCCGCCACGAGGAAAGCGTCTCGACCAATACTCCCGGGCCTCCCAGGTACAGCAGCCAGAACGCCGCCGCGAACCCGAGGCCGTACACGAGGAGCGTCCAGGGAGAGAAGCGCGGCGCTCCGTAGCGTCCCATGAGCGAGTAGCCCGCGAAGAATACCGCCGAGGCAAGGCCCCACGCCAGCCCGGCCGGGCTCACAACGAGACCCTGCCCACTCGCGACGCCCACCACCAGGGCGCAGCCCGCAATGGAGAGTGTCACGCCGACCGGCAGGGTCCATGTGAAGCGCTCGCCGAGGAAGAGCACGGAGACGACCAGCACGATCACAGGTGCGAGATACTCGAGCAGTATCGCGGTCGCAACGTTGGTGTGAGAGATGGCCTGGAAGTAGGTCAGATGGACAGCGGCGAGACCCGCGATCCCGAAGAATGCGAGGAACGGAAGCTGCCGAGGACGCACCTTCAGGACGCTGCGGCGGGTGAGTAGCAGGTAGATCAGCAGGAACAGGAAGGCTGTCATCGCGCGCGTGCCCGCGAGCAACACCGGCTCGATCGTGATGCCGAACGGAGGGACTCGCCACGCGGCAGTGGCAGCTCCACCCTCGGTAAAGAGCCACTTCGCGGTAAGCCCGCCGGTGGCCCAGCACACGGCCGCCAGCACTGCGAGAGCATAGCCGCGCCAGGCCGTCGGGTTAGACGAGTCCCGCATCGATCTCCCTCGCGGTCTTGGAGGACTGATACGCATCGAGCGGCTCAAGGTGCGCCACGACATCGACCACCTGTGAGAAGCGATCGCAGAGCGCGCGTTCGACCTCCTCGGCCACCCGGTGCCCCTCTACGACACTCGAAGCCGGGTCGACCTGGACATGAAGATCGACGTACACCTCGGCCCGGGAGCCGCGCGTCCGGATATGGTGGCATCCGAGCACACCCGGGACCGACCTGCACACTGTCGAGATCTCGCCCGGATCGATCCGGGCGGCATCCGAGAGCGTCACTCCGGCCTGGCCAAAGACCCTGAACGCCGTGTACGTGATGACCCCCGCGACAGCGAGGGCGATAAGCGGGTCGGCGATGGGATACCCGAGTCGTATAGCGACCAGGCCGGCGATGACACCCACGCTCACAATCGCGTCGCTCGCTGTATGACTTGCATCGGCGATAAGGATCTCGCTGCCGAGACGCTTACCCAGGCGGCGCTCGTAGGTGGTCGCGGCAAGATTGACCGCGAGCGTGCCGATCATGATGGCGAACGAGATGGCGTCGACACGGGGAGGAGGACTTCCTTCGAGGAGTCGTGAGATCGCCGTACTCCCGACTTTATAGGCAGCCAGCGCCAACATCGCCCCGATGACTGCGGAGGCGTACGTCTCGTACTTTCCGTGCCCGTAGGGGTGATCACGGTCTGCAGGGCGCGCGGCAAGCGCGAGGCCTACCAGTCCGACGATGTTCGATGTACCGTCGAACAGAGAGTGAAAACCGTCGGCCTGCATCGACACCGAGCCTGAGAACCAGCCCCAGCCCAGCTTGGCGAAGGCGACGGCAACGTTGAGGAGAAGGATGACCATGAGCGCCCGGCGAATGTGGGCGACACGCCCACCGGCCAGGGCAGCGGTAGTCCTCTTCGTGTATCCCATTACCTCCTCCTCCTTGCGAAATATACCCCCCAGGGGTATATTAGACGCGCACGCCCGAAACGATGATACTACCCCACTGCAGCGATGAGGTGAACGGGATGGATAGCAAACTCGGCCCACTCGAAGCCGACCTCGAGAGAACACGGATCCTCAACCGGCTGAAGCGGCTGGAAGGCCAGATACGCGGGTTGCAGTCGATGATCGAGTCTGGCAAGGACTGCGAGGACGTACTGACGCAGATAATGGCCGCGAAGTCCGCACTCAACCAGGTCGGACTCCATATCATCGGCCACTCGATGAAGCGCTGCCTGATCGACGAGGAAGACAAGTCGCGAGACGAACTGATCGACGAAGCGATCGCGGTGTTCCTGAAGTACTCCTCGTGCGTGAAGTAGGCAGGAGTCCGCGTTCACCGAACGCGTGCTTCATTCTACGGCTGAGTCCACGATCCCGATGATCGTCACCTCGACCTCCCGAGCGATGTCTTCTAAGTCGTGCTCCGGAAAGACTGCCGTGAACACCGTCGGCCTGAGCGCGGCGACGACCACGTCACCGTCCTCCTCGTAGATGTTGATCCGACACGGCAAGACGAGCGAGAGCGGGAGATCCACCTCGTCACCCGCTGGTCCGACCTCGAGTATCACGAGCGGACGAATCTCGAATCCCTTCGCTACGACTGCTCCGCTGATGTCATAGCATGCGTGCACGTCGAAGCCGTGGGCACGGACCGCATGCTCCACGGCTTCGACGGTCTCAGGGAAGCTCTTGGCTCCCGTTCGCTTGTACGCATAGTCCACCGGGCTTATCCCCATCGTCCGACCGGACGTGCCCATTCACCCTCACGTGAACACTCCTGGCGAACAGCCCCTGTCCCGACCGCCGCCCGGGTGGCCGGTGGAGAGGAACCCTCCCCCGACACCCGTCACTACCTTTGACGAACCGCAGTATACGCACACTCGGTCCGCATCTCGAATGAGCCTCGGCAGAAACCGTTCGAAACGCTCACCCGAGCGATGTCTTCTAAGTCGTGCTCCGGAAAGACTGCCGTGAACACCGTCGGCCTGAGCGCGGCGACGACCACGTCACCGTCCTCCTCGTAGATGTTGATCCGACACGGCAAGACGAGCGAGAGCGGGAGATCCACCTCGTCACCCGCTGGTCCGACCTCGAGTATCACGAGCGGACGAATCTCGAATCCCTTCGCTACGACTGCTCCGCTGATGTCATAGCATGCGTGCACGTCGAAGCCGTGGGCACGGACCGCATGCTCCACGGCTTCGACGGTCTCAGGGAAGCTCTTGGCTCCCGTTCGCTTGTACGCATAGTCCACCGGGCTTATCCCCATCGTCCGACCGGACGTGCCCATTCACCCTCACGTGAACACTCCTGGCGAACAGCCCCTGTCCCGACCGCCGCCCGGGTGGCCGGTGGAGAGGAACCCTCCCCCGACACCCGTCACTACCTTTGACGAACCGCAGTATACGCACACTCGGTCCGCATCTCGAATGAGCCTCGGCAGAAACCGTTCGAAACGCTCACCGCAATCCTGACATGTCAGGTCATAGGTGGGCAACGCCTACACCCCTAACGCGAGTTCTTTGGAGATCGCATCCGCGCCGCGTGCTCCAACAACCTGACCCACCGCGGCGCCCCGATCGAACCGAGCGATCGTCGGAATGCTCATGATGCCGTACTCCATGGCGACCTCGCGATTCTCATCGATGTTGAGCTTCACGAACTTCACCGCTCCATCCGCCCGTGCCGCAAGCTTCTCGACCTCGGGCGCAACAACCTTGCACGGCCCGCACCAGGGCGCCCAGAAGTCAACGACCACGGGGACCTTAGCGTCCAATACCTCGCTACTGAAGTTATCTGCGGTAACATCTATCACGTTCGATGCCATGGGATACTCCTTTGACTGTGCCTACCGACCTCGCGGAGTATATACCCCTGGGGGTATCGTCGTCAACACGATGCGGCCGTTCCACGGGTTCGCGAAAGGAGCAGCGTGATAACAGTCGGCTGGATCGCGGTCGTTGTCGGGCCGCTCATCACGGGAGTCTCGCTCGCAGGACTCCTGGTCGTCCAACGCAACCGAGAGCCCCTGGCGATGCTGCTCTCTCTTGTCGGAGTCACGATCACCGTCAGTGCCGTCGGGATACTCGCCGCATCCTCGAGCAGCCCCGCAGTCAACATCGCCGCCGGCCTGATCGCGCTCGGGGGATTCGGCGGAGGCTACGGGCTGGTCTCTGCCCTCCTCGGCCTGACGCGGCGCCGCTGCGCTCACACCTTCACCCCGCCCGGGAATCCGCAGGACCGCGCCCTTGTACTCATGGTCGCCGACGTTGAAGCGGAGACGTACGAACCCCACGAGGTCACCCGTCAGATACTCGAGTTCACCGAGGCTGGCCTGCCGGAAGCCTCCATCGGCGTGCTGCCCTTCTTCTACGCCAGTCACAAGGCACGTTATCGCGCCGTCGGAGGCAGAAGTCCGGAACGTACACAAGCCCACGCGCTGGCCGAACAGGTCTCCGATCTCCTGGATCCGGACCTGTTCTCTGGTCCGCTCCTCATAAACTGCACTGATGGATCGGCGCTTACAGAAGCCATCCGGACGGCAACTGAACACGGGTATCGCACCGTGGTGGCCGCAACCCCCTACATCGCCGAACCTCTCCACATCGACCTGGAGAAACGCGGAGTGGACGCTGCGCGTCTCGACCCGGTACGTCCGGTTCTCACGTACGCCCGACCCCTCGGGGATTCCGAGACGATCGCCCGGCACCTGGCGGGGCGCATCAGCGATATGGTCGACGAACCGTCGGTCACCGGGGTCGCGCTCGTCGTCCACGGACAGCCCGGCGATCGCGAGAGGACCTATGCGGCCTTCGAGGAGCATGAGAATACGTTCGCCAATCGTGTGCGGATGATGGTCACCGGAGACGGAGTCGACGAACAGCACGTGCGGCTCTGTTGGGATGCGTGGAGAGCGCCAGATGTCACAGAGACCGTGCGCCACCTTGCAGCCCTCGGCTGTACCCGTATCCTCGTCGCGCCGATCGCTCGCCCCTTCGAGAACCTCGAGACGCTGCTCGAACTCCCCGCGGCCATCCACCAAGCGCGTGTCGGAGACGATGTCCACGTCGTACAGTTACCGGCATGGAAAGACGATCCCTTGATCGCTGAAGAGATCGCCCGGGCAATCGAAGGAGCCGTCCGAGAGATCGCAGATGAGCGAGGCGCTAACGCTGCAGAATCACCGGTGCGCGACGGCAGCTAGCGATGTGCGACCTTGCATCGCTCCCAGTTGAGCGAACGCTGGCGGCTGATCCGGCGCATGCCGAACGCGTAGCGCAGCGCCACACCCAGACCACCGTTGCCGCCCTCGGCGCGTGTCTCGAGGTTGTCGATGCTCGCGCGTAGATCGGCTGCGGACTCCCCGCGAAACACGGTGTAACCCTTGCCGATGCCCTGCAGCACGTGGGCGTCCGACCCGCCGGTCGCAGCGATACCCTGGCCACCCGCGAACATCTTGGCAGC
>CAYGFZ010000015.1:35475-38692 GCA_964349355.1 uncultured Coriobacteriaceae bacterium
ATCTCCTCGCCGACCACGACCTCGAAATCGTACATATCTTCGAGGGACTTGGCGAAGAGGGCCCCCTCGATGGTGTTGTGATCGGTGATGGCGATGACACGCAGGTCGGTGTTCTCCTGCACGTGCTCCATGATCTCGGGTATCCGGGCAAGGCCATCGCTATGGTTGCTATGGATGTGCAGGTCCGCCTTACTCCACGAATCGCTCAACACGCACTCCCTCCCGGGCTTACAGATCACCGCGGCATCGGTGTCCCGCCTCTGTACGCAAGTACCATGCCGCGGTCGACTCGCTCCATACCAGTACTGTTCGGCAACCCCGCCCCCAGGCGCAAGCCCGGAAGTGACGAGCGGTCGCGGCAACCCGCGAGTAACATCAACGGCTCGGTCAGAGTCTACACCCTCCTAGCCGACAGCATGTGCCTCGGCCCACGCACCGAGTCTCGCGACGCCCTCGGAGAGTCTGTCCAGGGACGTCGCGTAGCTGAAACGCAGGAACCCCTCCCCGCCCGGACCGAAGTCGACACCCGGTGCAGTCGAGACGTACGCCTCTTCGAGGATGCGCCGCGAGAGCTCGAGAGAATCGCTCCCCCATGCACTTGCGTCAGCGAAGACGTAGAACGCGCCGGTCGGCTCGCACGCGACTGTCAGGCCGATCCCTTTCAGGGCCGGAACGAGGTACCTGCGCCGCTCATCGTAGACGGCGCGCATCTTCGCGACCTCGCCTTGCGCCTGGGTCAGCGCGACCGTACCGGCCACCTGAACGAAATGGTTCGCACAGAGGAAGAAGTTCTGCTGGATCTTCTCGGCGGCGCGTACGAAGGGCTTGGGTGCGATGAGGTAGCCGAGGCGCCATCCTGTCATCGCGTACGCCTTGGAGAAACCGTTCAACACGAACGCGCGATCGGTGAACTCGAGGATCGATCTGCTCGGGCCGGAGAAATCGAGACCGTGGTAGATCTCATCGCTCACCACCCAGATCCCGTGCTCCTCGGCGATCGAAGCGATCTGCGCGAGGTCCTCGGCGGGCAGGACGGTTCCGGTGGGGTTGCATGGGGAGTTGATCATGATGGCCCGGGTGCGGGGCGTGATTGCGGCGCGAACCTCCTCGGGGCGAAATCGGAAGCCCTCCTCGGCCCGGACCTTGACGGGTACGGGGACACCTCCGAGGAAGTTCACGTAGTTCGGATACGCCGGATAGCACGGATCGGACACGATTACCTCATCACCGGGATCGAGCAGTGCCCCGAAGACGAGCAGCATCGCCGGTGAGGTGCCCTGGGTGACGACTATGTCCGCGGGATCGACCTCGACCCCGTAAGCGTCGCGTGAGTGGGCGGAGATCGCCTCTCGCAGTGCGGGAAGACCCGCGGACTGCGTGTAGCCCGTGTCGCCCTGCTCCATCGCCTGTTCCGCAGCCCGCGTGACGACCGCGGGCGTGGGCAGGTCCGGATCGCCGATCTCGAGACGGACGACATCGTGTCCAGAGGCCCCGAGCTCTTGGGCACGGGCAACGACGTCCATTACCACGAACGGCCGGATAGCCTCGGCGCGTTTCGAGATGTGTAGGGGTGAAGACTCCATCATGCTCCTCGTCCGGCGCCGCTCAGCGACGCGCCCGGTAGTGACCCATCAGTGCGTTACCCATGACCTCGAGCCGTCTCAGGTCCTGAAAGGATATCTCACCTGTACTGACCACTTCGTGCGGCGGATTCGGATCGTAGACGATCCCGAGTTCCTCTGCGCGATTCCACATGTCGGTACCGGGCAAGACATGAAGGGTGGACATCTGCAACATGCCGGGATCGAGGTCGGCGACGAAACGCATCCCGTTCACCACATCGGCCGACGTGTCGCCCGGGAGTCCGATGATGAGGTCGCATTCGACCGAGATCCCCTCCGCTCGCAGTGCTTCCACTCCCGCGAGGAACCGTTCTCGGTCGAAGGAGCGGCGGCACGTCTCGAGTGCGCGTTCGCCGACCGTCTGCGGGCCGGTTTCGACCGAGACGACCCCGGCGCGACGAAGCAGAGTGGCCTCGGCAGACCCGATACGCTCGATATCGACCTCGACGGTGTGGAGACGGACACCCGCGCGTGCGGCCGGCTCCATGAGCGCGGTCAACCACTCGAGCCGATCCGCGGTCAGGTTGAAGACGGGGTCGATGAAGGAGAAGGACTTCAAGCCGAGGCGACCTGATAGGTGCGCGACCTCGGCGGCCACCCGCTCCTGCGAGAAGGAGCGAATGCGACCGAATCCTTTGCCTTCGAAACAGTAACCGCACCGGTGTGGGCAGCCCCGGTAGGTCTCGATGTAGGCGGTCCCCTCCTCGGCCTCCAAGACGCCGGTGAGGTAGGGAGACGGGATCGAGTCGAGGTCGGCGATGAGCGGACGGTCCGGAGCGGAGACGATCGCCGCATCACGTCGCGCGGTGACACCGTCTACCCGCCACGGGGAGCGCCCCCTCATCAGGGCGAGGAGGAGCTCGGCGAAGGTCTCCTCGCCTTCACCGCGGACCACCGCGTCGATCGATGGCTGCGCGGCTAAGACCTCCTCGGCGATCGGCGAGACCTCCGGACCTCCCACCACGATGAAGGCGCCCGGCACCGTACGGCGAACGAGCCGGCATGCGTCGTAGACGGCCCGGGCGTTCCAGCAGGTGACAGAGAATCCGACGACATCGGGGGCGAGGCCTGCGACACGATACGCGACCCACCACGGATCGACCCCCACGTCGAGGTCGAGAGTCATGAACCCGCTCTTGCCCGCAAGCCGGGGGTCAGCCTGCGCCCACGCACACACGTAGCCGAGCGCAAGAGAGCGATACCCCTCCGAGTTGAGCCCGACAAGGGCGACCTTCTGGCGAGGGCCCGCGTTCATTCGTTCACCCCGGCGAGCGTCATCACATCAGTAGCGTGCAAGGCCTTGTCGCCGAGGAGTTCCGGAGCAAGGCCGGTCACAGAGACCCAGACGCGGTTGACGGTCCCGGTGTCACATGCGGCCCCGACCCACTCTGCGAGGCGCGGCATGTCGGCGCCACCCACGCAGTGGAGAGCCACACTCGTGACCCGCAACTCGGCAAGGCGCATCACCGACGCGGGAAGGTCTTGTGCGGTATGCCGACAGACGCCGAGGAGACCGCGGACGGCGATGCGCGCGTCACTGCCTTCGGCGACCTCGAGGACCGTGCGCACCCCGTGCACCGCGGCGGCGAAGGGGG
>CAYGFZ010000015.1:38792-41591 GCA_964349355.1 uncultured Coriobacteriaceae bacterium
GGACGCATGTCGACACTCGTAGAAGCCCAGGGACGACGCACCGGAATCGCCGTGTACACGGCGCTTGCCCTCGCCGTGACACTTGGCCTCGTTGGTGTGCGCATCGCCTTCGGCTACCTGCTCTTCCACGGACTCGTCGAACTCATCTCTATCGCGATCGCCGCAGGGACGTTCATGGTGACGTGGAACCTGCGTCGCTACTTCGATAGCGGATATCTCCTGGTCGTCGCGGTCGGCTTCTTCTTCGCAGCGGGAGTCGATGCACTCCACACCTTCGCGTACAGCGGCATGAACGTCTTCCCGGACGCTACGGCCGACCTCCCCACACAACTATGGCTGATCGCGCGCTACGTCCAAGCGGGCGCACTGGTGGCCGCTCCTGTGTTCGCCCGGCGTAAGGCTCCGGCCATAGCGGTCTTTTGGTCGTTCGCCGCAGTGACCGCCGCACTGCTCTCGACCATCTTCGTTTTCGGGATCTTCCCTACAGCCTTTGTCGAGGGAACCGGACTCACGCCGTTCAAGATCTACTCCGAGTACGCGATCTCGTTGGCCATGGCACTGAGCCTGGCCGCTATCTGGAAGTACCGGGCGACCTTTCCCCGGGAGGTACTATGGCTGCTGACCTGTGCGATCGTAGCGGCCATCGCCAGCGAACTCGCGTTCACGCTCTACACCAACCCCTTCGCCCCGTGGAACATGACCGGGCACCTACTGAAGATCCTCACCTTCTTCCTGCTCTACCGTGCCATCGTCGAGACCGTTCTCGTGCGCCCCTTCGACGTCCTCTTCGGCGACCTGCGTGCAGCATCTGACAGGCTCTCGGAGAGTGAGGAGCGGTTCAGGAGTACGTTCGAGCAGGCTACCCTCGGGATCGCACACGTCGATCTGCAGGGACGGTGGCTACGCCTCAACCACAAGCTTGCCGAGATCACCGGGTACCCGATGGATGAGCTCCTACACCTGCGCCCCGAGGACATCACTCATCCCGAGGACCGCCCCACCGAGCGCGCTCTGATCGAGCGGCTCATCTCGGGCGAGCTCGGCGAATACCGGCTCGAGAAACGCTACATCCGAAAGGACGGTTCCATCGCGTGGGTCGAGATCAGTCGTACCCTGCTCAGGGCCGCCGACGGAGCACCGAAGCACTCCATCGCGATCGTCGAAGATATCAACGCACGCAAGGCTCAAGAACACGACCTCATACGGTCGCGGGACCTCACCGAGGCTCTGAACTCCATCGATCTTGCCATCAACGCCACGACCGACAGCGACGAGATCACCCGGACCGCCGCCGAGGAAGGCTGCCGGGCGCTTGGAGCGGAGAGCGCGGCAGTGTTGATGTGCGACAGGGGGCGGTGGCGGCCCGCACATCTCTACCGGTTCCCGCACGAGTCGATACCCTCGCATGCGCCGTCGGATGGGTCGATACCTGTCGCCGACGAGGACGGCTCCCCGCTGATCGTCGACGATGCCTACCACGATGACCGCATGAGCCCCGCGACGATGCGCGTCCTCGGCATCAGGTCGCTGCTGACAGTTCCTTTGAGGTTCCGTGGTGAGGACCTCGGGGTGATCTACTTCAACTACCACTCCGGCGTACACCGCTTCACCGACCCTGAGGTCGAGTTCGCCAAACGCCTCTCATCCTCGACCACCCAGGCGATCGAGAACGCCCGGCTTGCCGAGGCCCAGCGAGCGATCACCGACACCCTCGAGTCCGCCCTGCTCCACATGCCCGATGCTATCCAGGGCATCGAGTTCGCCCATGCGTACCGAAGTGCAACAGAGCTCGCGCGCATCGGTGGCGACTTCTATGATCTCTTCGAGGCCGAGGACCAGATCGTCGGCTTCATGTTGGGTGACGTGTCCGGCAAGGGGCTGGAAGCCGCGACACTCACGGCGATGGCCAAGAGCACCATCCGGGCGTTCGCGTACCAGGACCACCGGCCAGCGCGGGTACTCGAGTCCGCGAACGCCGCGATCGCATCCCAGGTCGGAGATAGCCGCTTCATCACCGCGATCTACGGCACGATCGACACACGCAACGGAAGACTACGGATCGCATGCGCGGGTCACCCGCAGCCGGTTCTTTGCTCAGAGGGAATATGCGGTGAGCACTTCATCGACAGTTCGCCCCCCCTCGGCGTGCTTCCCGACACCACGTTCGCCGAGTTCGAGACCGTCCTCGATCCCGACACACTCCTCGTGATCTTCAGTGACGGGCTCATCGAGGCACGGGCAGGCGACGAGTTCTTGGGTGAGAAGCGGGTCTCACAGACGGTCCAGGCAGCCTCCATCGGTGGTCCGGCGGCCGTGATCGACGCCCTGCTGATTGTGGCCGAGGAGCACTCCGGCGGTAAGATCGGCGACGACGTCGCAGTCGTGGTGTTGCGCTTCACGGGTGCCGATACCACAACGGTGATGCCGAACGAGAGGCACGGCGCCGAGGCGGACTGAGCGATGCCCGCCAAGCACGTGGCAGATGGAGACCTGCGTATCGCGACGCCCCGTTCGCCGAAGAACGAAAGCGGCCCTCCCCTGCCGGGAAGGACCGCTCTGGTGCTCACTGGTGTCGGAGGTGGGATTTGAACCCACACGTCCCTGGGGACACTAGGCCCTCAACCTAGCGCGTCTGCCGTTCCGCCACTCCGACGCTCCGCGTCCGCAACCGCGAGCGCGACGAACGAGAGTATAGCGCACTCGTATCTGCCGCGCTATACGGATTCTCCGGTTCTCTCCACGCTATGCGAGACCCACTCAAGGACCCGCAGAGCATCCTCCTCATCCAGGTGCCGCACC
>CAYGFZ010000016.1:0-34063 GCA_964349355.1 uncultured Coriobacteriaceae bacterium
GAACCGTCCGGTGAGACGACCGGTCCTGCCGGGGAGACCACGCAGCCGTAGGTTCCGGTGCGCATCAGAGAATAACGTGAAGGCGGCGCCCAGGTGGGTGCCGCCTTCTTCGTGCCGCCGGGGACTACTTCGGGTCTGCGCCGAGGGTCGCAAGAGCCTCTTCCATCGATCCTGCGGTCGAGAAGATGCCGTTGAGGCGAGTGAGCGAGAGGATGTTGTCGACGGTCTCGTTGGTCACGAGTACCAACTGCCCTCCTTGAGCACCGTACTCCTTTGAGAGACTAAGGAGGAGCCCAAGGCCAGAACTGTCCAGGTACTCGAGCTTGGACAGTTCGACGATCGTCGCAGGGGGAGAACTTTTCAGGATGCGGTCTATATTCATCCTGAACGAAGCGCACTCACCATAGTCGAGGTCGCCTGCGAGTTGCAGCAACCAGTGGTTGGACTCCTGTGTCAGGTCGATCGAGAGCGACATGGGATAGGCGTCCTTTCTTCGGGGCGACTCAAGTCTCATGGTACCCGAATTTCGCTCCCGAGAACCGGGCAGACACGGGGTTTGGAGTCCCACTTGACGTAGACCAGTGTATCGCACCCTGGTTTCGCGCCCGTCTGGTACCCTGTGATGCGGCACGCTACAATCATCTAGGCTATCTTGACGATAGTAGGGAGAGTATCGCGCGATGGAACTCGAGATCACCAGCGAGCGCAGTGACGATGTGTGCACGATGATCCTACGGGGCGAGGTGGACGTCTACGCGGCGCCGCGGCTCAAAGAGGCGATCATCGAGCTCATAGAATCGGGGTGCCCGCAGATCCTCGTGGACCTCGAAGGCGTGGGTTTCATCGATAGTTCCGGTCTTGGGGTGTTGGTGGGTGGATTGCGGCGCGCCAAGGAGCGCGACGGGGCGATTCGACTCGTGTGCACTCGTGAGAACGTCTTGAAGATTTTCCGCATCACCGGACTCGATAAGGTGTTTGCGATTTTCCCCGACGCCGAAGGCGCCCGGGACTTCTAGGTTCGCACATACGTTTCGCCGAGATCCCCTGGAAGGTGCGATTCTGTGTTCGGCATCAGTGGAACCGAACTTTTCATAATCGTCGTATTCGTGCTCTTGATCTTCGGTCCGGACAAGCTGCCGCAGTTCGGTCGCACCGTCGGTCAGTTCATGCGCGAGTTCAAGCGCGCCCAGGAGAGCATGGAGGCCGTCATCCGCGCTGAGGTCTACGCGAGTGAGAACAAGTCGTCTCCGGGCAACACGGCCGACATCGACGATGAGGACGACATCTCGGAGGAGCTCGACGGCGAGTCTGGTGAGGCCGGGGAAACCGGAGGGAAGTCAAAGATCGAAGCACCGAAACGCACGAGTCCTTTCGACAACGTGGCGCCAAAGCGTTACTCCAAACGCGATTCAGAGCCTGAACCCGAGGACGAGGACGAGGACGAGGAGGACGAGGAGTAGCCTCGCGGCGAATCCTCGAAGCGCGAAATGCCGATCTCACCGAAACGACTGCCCATAACCGAGCACTTGCACGAACTGCGCCGCCGACTCATGGTCATCGCGATAGTCGTCATCTTGGGCTCGATCGCGATGTACGTTCCCGCGCCGCACTTCTATCGGTTCGTGATGGGCCCTATCGCTCACATCTTCGGCGATCAGCCGATGGTGCTCCTGAACCCATTCGAGACCTTCACGCTGCGGTTCAAGGTGGCTCTCTACGCAACGCTCGTTGTCGGCAGCCCGATCATCATCTGGCAGGTGATGGCGTTCTTTCTTCCCGCACTCAAGGCTAACGAGCGCAGGTGGCTCATCCCTACCTTTATCGCGATGGTCGTACTGTTCGTCGGCGGCGTTGTGTTCGCGCACCAGATCATCCTCAGCACTGCGTTCGAGTGGATCGTGGGACAGGCATGGGAGGGCGTCACCCAGATGCCCGAGGCGAGCACCTACTTCTCCGGAGCGACCCTACTGTTGCTCGGTTTCGGAATGGGATTCCAGCTGCCCGTCATCGTCTTCTACCTGATGATCTTCAACATCGTGCCGTACCACAAGCTACGCAAGAACTGGCGGGTCGCCTATTTGGCCATGAGTGTGGTCTCGGCCAGCGCGACTCCGGACTGGTCGCCTGTGACCATGCTTGCGCTGTTCGCGGCGCTCGTGGCCCTCTACGAGATGAGCATGGGACTCGCACGGGTCGTGCTCGCGAAACGAATCGCGCGCCAGAAGGCGCTCGGCTACTGACGGAGGCCCCGAATGCATGAGATGGGAATCGTGGCTGGCATACTCGAGGTCGCCGAGAGTACGGCGCGGCGCGAGAACGCGGTCCGCATCAACGAGATCAACATCCGTGTGGGGGAACTCACCGAGATCGTCGATGACGCGCTCTACTTCGCATTCGAGTCGCTCTCGCCTGGCACCCTCGCCGAGGGTGCGGAGCTGATCGTCGAGCGGGTCGGCGCACGGTCTCGCTGCCTGGGGTGTGACGTTACCTTCGATCACGGACGCTTCGATGCGATGTGCCCCGAGTGCGGGACGTTCCTTTGTGAACTGCTTCAGGGCCGGGAGCTCATGGTTGAATCGCTGGATATCGACCTGCCCACCGACGCGTGCGCCGGGGAGGCCTCGTGAGAGTCGATCTCTCCAAGCCGATTCTCGACCGCAATGAGCGGCTTGCGGCCGAGAACCGTGCCCTCTTCGAGGAGCATCGCGTGTTCGTGCTTGACCTGCTGGCCTCACCTGGTGCGGGCAAAACGTCGACGATCCTCGCCACTATCGATGCGCTGCGCGACCGCTATCGCATCGCGGTGATCGAGGGCGACATCGCAAGCAGCGTGGATGCCGAGAAGATCAAGGCCCACGGGGTCCCGGCCGTGCAGATCAACACCGGTGGCGCTTGTCATCTCGAGAGCGACATGATCCGTCGGGCGGTCGCTACCCTTGATCTTACACAGATCGATCTCCTCATCATCGAGAACGTGGGCAATCTCGTGTGCCCGACAGATTTCGACCTCGGGGAGCACGTCAAAGTGATGATCCTTTCGGTTCCCGAAGGTCACGACAAGCCCTACAAGTATCCCAACATCTTCGCCCGGGCCGAGGCGGTCATCCTCAACAAGTACGACACGCTGCCCGTCTTCGACTTCGATGAGGTCGAGTTTCGCGATGTGGTCCGCCAGCTCAACGGCGCCGCGCCGGTCTTCCCGGTCTCGGCGACACGCGGCGATGGTATCGAGGCGTGGACCGAGTGGCTCGCAGACCGCATAGAGGCCGTGCGGCGCGGACACGGGAGCGCGACCGTTTCTTAGCACTCCCGCGGACCGAGGAGGCGGCATGGATCGCGATACAGCGCTCGCGCTCGTGCGCGAGCGGATCGACAACCGCAACCTGGTGAACCACTGTGTCGCCGCCGAGGTAATCATGGAGGCACTCGCCCGCCATCTCGGTCTGCCGACCGAAGACGTCGCACGCTGGGGACTTGCGGGGCTGCTTCACGATCTTGATTACGCCGAGACTGCTGACGACCCCGAACGTCACGCTCGCGGTGCGGCCGGGGAACTCTCGGGCCAGGTCGATGAGGAGATCGTGCACGCGATCCTGGCGCATGCTGGTCACGTTCCCCTCGAGTCGCAGATGGATCGCGCACTCTACGCGGCCGATCCTGCCACCGGCTTCATCGTCGCAGCGGCGCTGGTCCGCCCTGACCGTTCGCTCGCCGGAGTCGAGGTCCGCTCGCTCAAGAAGCGCTGGAAAGAGAAGGCGTTCGCCCGGGGCGCGTGCCGCGAGCAGATGAACACCTGTACCGACCTGGGAATGACCCGCGAGGAGTTCCTCGGCGTGGCGCTCGAAGCGATGCAGGAGCGCTCGGCGGAGCTCGGCCTCTGAGGCAGGCGGCAGGCGTTTCGCTTGACGCGCGGTATATACTCGCAAAGACTTATCCGCCGTGAGTGAGGACCCCAACCGGCATGCGACTGATCGTCTCAGAGAAAAACATCGCCGCGAAGAGGATCGCCGAGATCCTTGCTGTCGGAAAACCGAAGGCCGGCAAGGTCTACACGACGCCTGTCTATACGTTTCGCCGGGACGGCGAGGACTGGGTCAGTATCGGGCTGAAAGGCCACATCATGAAGGTCGACTTCCCCGAGGAGTTCGAGGGTGTCGACGTCAAGAAGTGGAGGCTCGATTCGCTCAGCACCCTCGTCAAGGCCCCGGTCATCAAGGAGGGTGCCGAGAAGGGCATCATTCGCTCGCTTGAGAACCTGTCGAAGAAGGCCGACGCGGTTATGATCGCGACCGACTACGACCGCGAAGGAGAGCTCATCGGCTCCGACGCGCGCGCGATCGTCCGTCGCGTGAATCCAGAGGTTCCCGTATCGAGGGTGCGGTTCTCAGCGATCACCAAAGAGGAGATCGAGGCCGCGTTCGCCGAGCCCGGCGAGCTTTCAGACGACCTGGCCGAGGCCGGCGCGACCCGTCAGGACATCGACCTGATATGGGGAGCGGTGCTCACGCGCTACCTCACACTCACCTCGAACAAGGCATCGAAGAAGGCGTGGGGCGACGTGCTGTCCGCCGGCCGTGTGCAGACGCCGACACTCAAGTTGATCGTCGACCGCGAGCGGGAGCGCGATGCGTTCGTTCCCGAGGACTACTGGACCGTGCGCGCGAAGTTCTCCTCGGCAGGGGAGGAGTTCGGCGCCTTGCACGCTATCGAGCGCTTCAAGGCCGAGCCCGAGGCGACCCGCGTCATGGCGGCAGTCGAAGGCCAGTCGGAGGGTACCGTCGTCGAGGCGTCCAAGTCGCGGCGCACCGTCAAGCCGCCCACACCGTTCAACACCACCGCGCTGCAGGCGGCCGCCGCGGCCGAGGGGATCTCGCCGGCACGAGCGATGCGGATCGCCGAGACGCTCTATATGAGTGGACTGATCTCCTATCCGCGTGTCGACAACACGGTCTACCCGAAGAGCCTCGACTTCCGGGGAATACTCAAGGCGCTCGATAAGGTTCCGGCCTACCACGAGCATGCCACGGCGCTGCTCAAGCAGGGCTCGCTTACGCCGACCCGTGGCGCGAAGGAGACGACGGATCATCCGCCGATCCATCCCACGGATGCCGCCGACCCCGAGAAGCTCAAGCCCGAGGAGTACAAGCTCTACAACCTCGTATCTCGGCGCTTCTTGGCGACACTGTCGGAAGCGGCCGTCCTTGAGAGCACGAAGGTCGGTATCGACGTGGGCGGTGAGCGATTCGTCGCACGCGGCGACGTCGTGATCAAGGCGGGTTTCAGGTCCGTCTATCCGTACGGCATGAAGAAGGAAGAGCACCTGCCCGTGCTCGACGAGGGCATGACGCCCGCCTTCCTCGGCGCGCAGATGGAAGCCAAACAGACTCAACCGCCGGCTCGTTACTCCCAGGGCAAGATGATCCAGGAGATGGAGAAGCTCGGGCTCGGCACCAAGGCCACGCGGCACGACATCATCCAGACTCTCTACGATCGCAAGTACACGGTCGGCGACCCGATCCAGCCGACCTGCAAGGGCATCACTGTGGTCAACGCGCTCGTCACGCACGCGGAGCGCATCACCACTCCGGAGATGACCGCAGAACTCGATGCCGAGATGGACGGGATCACGCGCTCGGCGGCGAGTCGCGGTCAGGTCGTCCAGCACTCGCGCGACCTGCTTGCCGACGTCATGAGCGGGCTCCTCGATCGCGTTCCCGAGGTCGGCGAACTGCTCAAGGCCGCCGCCGATGAGGACGCCAAGGTCGGCATCTGCCCGAAGTCCGGGGACGATCTGCTCATCAAGTACTCTCCCAAGAGCCGCTCCTTCTTCGTCGGGTGTGCGGGCTATCCAGACTGCCCGGTCACCTACCCGCTGCCCAAGAACGCCCGTTTTGCCGCGGTCGAGGAGTTGTGCCCCGAGTGTGGCACGCCTCAGGTCAAGGTCTCGCAGTTCCGAAGGCCCGCGCGGGTGATGTGCCTCTCTCCCGACTGCATCACCAAGAAAGGGCCGGAGATCGTCGTCGGGAAGTGTCCCGTAGACGGCGCCGACCTTAAAGTGCACTACTCGCCCGTCGGGAGCCGCTACATCCGCTGCGTGAACTACGACGTAAAGGAGCATCCAGTCTCCTATCCGCTGCCTCAGTCCGGAGACATCGAGGCTACCGGAGAGGTCTGCGAGCCGTGTGGGGCGCCCAAGGTGGTCATCCACACCAAGAAGGGGCCGTGGCCGATCTGTGTCGACCCCGAGTGCCCCGCTCGTTCCGAGGCGTCCAAGAAGCGCAGCGCCGCAAGTAAGGGGCGCAGGACGGGTGCCAAGAAGAAGAGCTCCCCGGCGGGTTCCCGGAAGAAGAAATCCTCGTAGCGACAGGGTTCTGCAGCCGGTTCGGGGTATCTCTCCCGTAGGTGGCTTGGACCTGTGGACGGAGGAACCGGTGAGGATAGCAGTCGTTCATCACCGCACCCGCGGCGACAAGCTTGCTGATCTCGATGCGCTCACCGCCGCCGCCAGGACGGCGTGTGAGGCCGGAGCGGGGGCGGTGGTGTTCCCGTTCGTGCCAGCGCTCAGCGGGCTGCCCGATGACGAGCGCGCCGGACTGCTGGAGCGCATCGAGGGGTGCGCCGAGGGGGTCGCCGTCTACATCTCTTTCGACGATGCTCGCGAAGGCGGGCCGCGCGTCGTCCAGACTCCTCTCGGGCGGACAGGTCTCCTCGGCGGCGATGCGTGCTTGCGGACAGACGCGCTCGAGAGGCTCCTCGGCGAGGGTCTGGACACGATGATCTGGCGTCCGCGTGCGGAGTCGATGTTGCAGGCCGAGGCGATCTTAGAGTTCGCACTCGGTTGTGCCCCCTCGGTCGCAGGAGTGCTGCTGCTCGCGGAGTGCACGGGCGGCACCGGACACGACGGCTGTCAGGGGACCAGCGTGATCATCCATGCGGGCGAGATCATGTCTGAAGCGGGCGGGGAGGACGATGAGATAATCTACGCCGATCTCGATGTGCCGCAGAGGGCGCCCGAGCCGAGCCTCGGCCTTCCGGTTCTGCCGCTCATCCTCCAGCAACGCCTTGCGGTTCACGAGGGGCGCAGGCTGGGCGTGGAGTATCCGGCCGATCTGTCGTAGCGGCGCCTTTCGGGCCGAAGCGGTGGTAGAATCCTCCTGCACGGTGGGCTGTGCGGTCGTTCACACGCCCTGAGACGGATGCGAGCGGGCGAGCGCCCGTGAAGACGGAGAGGGGATCTTCTATGACTCGGCCCAAGGTGACTGTCGTCGGTGCGGGGCAGGTCGGTGCGACCACCGCATCCCTTCTACTCAACAAGGGTGTTGCCGACGTAGTGATGGTCGATGTGGCCGAGGGGCTCCCGCAGGGCAAGGCACTCGACATGATGCACAGTCGTTCCGTCGAGCGTTTCGGGCCGGTCGTTTCTGGAACCAACGACTACGCCGATACCGCGGGGTCCGACATCGTAGTGGTCACCGCCGGCCTCCCGCGCAAACCGGGAATGACCCGCGACGACCTGCTCGCGGCCAACGGATCGATCGTGCGGTCGGTCATCGGCGCGGCGGTCGAGGCGTCTCCGAACGCGATCGTGCTGTGCGTGACGAATCCGCTCGACGTGATGACCTACCTCGGCTGGAAGATCTCCGGACTACCGCACGCGCGTATCTTCGGCATGGGAGGCGTTCTCGACTCCGCTCGCTTCGCGTACGCAATCGCCGAAGAGACGGGGGCGGTGATCGGCGAGATCGAGGCGCTCGTCGTGGGAGCGCACGGCGACGCGATGGTGCCGCTGCCGCGCTTCTCGACCGTCGCGGGTGCCCCGCTCACCGAACTTCTCCCCGCCGACCGCGTAGAAGCGCTTGTCCAACGCACGATATTCGGCGGAGCCGAGGTCGTGGCGCTTCTCAAGACCGGCAGTGCGTTTTACGCTCCGGCGGCGAGTGTTGCGGCTATGGTCGAAGCGATCCTCGGCGACACCGGACGCGTGCTGCCGAGCTGCGTCATGCTCTCTGGGCAGTACGGACTCTCCGACGTCTATCTCTCCGCGCCTGCGTCCCTCGGTCGCGACGGCGTGCGCGAGATCGTCGAGCTCCCGCTCGACGCGACCGAGCTCGCTGCTGTCCGGGAGTCTGCCGCGACGGTCAGCGAGGCCGTTGCAGGTCTCGGGATCTGAGGCGGGCGCCATGGTGACGTCACAGGCCATCGCGGACGCCGTCAGAGAGGCGATCGTGCTCGCTGCGACACGCTTGCGTCCCGATGTGCTGGCCGTACTCAAGGTGGCCGCCACCCAGGAGCGCTCGGAGCGCGCTCGGGCCGTCCTCGGTCAACTACTCGACAATGCGAGGATCGCCGAGGCGGATTCCGTGCCGCTGTGCCAGGACACAGGCTACGTGTGGGTGCTCCTCGAGGTCGGCGTGCATGAGTGCTTGAGCGGGGATGTGCAGGCAGCGGTGGACGCGGCGGTGGCCGAGGCATACTCCACGGCGCGTCTGCGAGCGAGCATCGCACTGGACGCGCTCCTGGACCGCACGAACACCGGCGACAACACCCCTGCCTTCGTCGACATCTCGTTTAGGGAGGGATCCGGTGTCACCGTCAACGTGATGCTCAAAGGCGGCGGGTCGGACAACGCCTCTGTGGTCCGCATGCTCGCTCCGGGTGAGGGCGAGGAGGGGGTGCGACGACTCGTGCTCGATGTCGTGACTCATTCGGCGGCCGGTGCGTGTCCGCCGCTCATCGTGGGCGTCGGTGTGGGTGCGACGTTCGACAAGGTCGGGGGACTCGCTAAGAAGGCCCTGTTGCGAGAGGTCGGCACGGTGCACCCCGACCCGCGTGCTGCCGAACTCGAACGCCGGTTGCTTGCAGATATCAACGCCACCGGTATCGGTCCCGCCGGGCTGGGTGGCGATACCACCGCACTCGCCGTCCACGTGGCGACCGCCGCCTGCCACATCGCGGCTCTCCCCGTCGCGGTCAACATGGGCTGCTCGGCGGTGCGGACCGCCCGCGTCGAGGTCGCGTAGATGGCCGTGGATCACGACAGCGATCGGACTACCTCAAGGCTCGAGGTGCGCCCGGCCGAAGCGCTTGAGGAGTCCCGCGGAGTCTACCGGCGTCTCGCCTCCAACCCGGCGTTTCGCCGTCTGTGGCTCAGTCAGTTCGTGAGTGGGATCGGCGACTGGCTCGTGATCGGTCTCCTCATGCCTCTCGTCACGTCGCTTTCGGGTGGATCTGCCTTTGCGGTCGCCGGTATCCTCATCGCGAAACTCCTGCCCGCCCTCATGCTCAGCTCACTCACGGGGGTTCTCGTCGATCGTTTCGATCGTCGCCGCCTCATGATCGTCTGCGACCTCGCGCGCGCCATGCTGACCTTCGGTCTGCTCCTCACGAACTCGCTTGCTGTTATCTACCTCGTCGTGTTCCTTATGGAGATCGGGTCGCTCTTCTTCTATCCGGCGAAGAACGCGCTGATCCCACGTATGGTGGCCGAGGAGGACGTGGCGTCTGCGAACGGACTCTCGTATACGACCCAGCAGGCATCGATGCTCACCGGGCTGACCGCCTCCGGCGCGATTCTGGCGCTGTTCGAATCCGTGGTCCGGCGCTTCCTCGCTGCTGACATACCGCTTGTGGACCCACTGCTCGGATCGCTCGCGCCGGCCCTCCTCGGCCCGCGCGCCGGCGTCGTCCTCAACAGCCTGACGTTCCTGCTCTCGGCGTTCCTGCTGTGGCGCATGCGTCTTCCGCGGACCGAGCCCGTTGAGGGCGTCCGCATCGACCTGCGGCTGATCGGTGGCGACGTGCGCGATGCCTTTCGTTTCCTGCGCGAACACCGTGAACTGCGCGGTCTGCTCGTGACGATCGGGCTCGCGATTTTTGGTGGAGGGGCCATCGTCACTGTGGGCCTCGTGTTCGTCCCCCAGCAAATCGTCGGGGGCGTCCTCCTCGCGGGACAGATCCCCTGGCTCGAACAGCTCGCCGCGGCACCGACGACGTTCATGCTCGTGTTCCTGGCAATCGGTATGGTCGGTGGGGCCCTACTCGTTCCCCGGCTCGCCCGACGCCTCAAGCTGCAACTCCTCTTCCTCGGCGGGGTGGCGGGTTTCGGAATCGCGATGTTCCTCTTCGCGCTGGCACGTTCGTATCCGCTTGCAGCCTTTTTGGCGTTGGTCGCTGGTGGATGTGTGGCCACAGTGACCGTTGCCGGTAATACCTACGTTGTGGCTACCGTCGCCGATGAGATCCGGGGACGGGTATTCACCACTCTTGAGGCGGTGATCAAAGTCTCACTCCTCGTGTCGATGCTCGTCATGGCCCCGTTCGCCGACCTGGTCGCCGCAGGTGTGACGCGTATTTCCCACACGAATCCAGCAATCATCGAGTCGCTGGGCGTGAGCGGCCCACAGGTCGCGCTGCAACTCGCGGCCGGGGTGGTGATCGCGTCGGCAGTGTATGCTTTCAGGACGCTAGAGTGGCGCGAGTGCGAGGAGGCGAGTGGCGATGAGTGATGAGTGGGCAGTACCCGGCGATCGTGTGATCGAGATAGAGCTTCCGGCATCACGTGAGTCACTCGCACAGCTCCGCGCGGGCGATGCCGTGACCCTCAGCGGCCCTGTCTTCACGGCCAGGGACGCGACGCATGTCCGGCTGCTTGCCGAGGTGCGCGCGGCCAACGGGGCGCTGCCGTACGGGCTCTGGGGTCAGACCCTCTTCTACGCAGGCCCCACTCCTCCGGCTGCGGGACGGCCGGCGGGTGCCGTGGGTCCCACCACCGCGAAGCGCATGGACGTAGCGACACCTGAACTGCTCGCTGCCGGGATCGTTGCGACCATCGGCAAGGGACCACGGTCGCCGGATGTCGCCCGAGCGTGCGCCGAGCACGGAGCCGTCTACTTCACGGCAGTCGGAGGAGCAGCCGCGCTGCTCGCGACACACGTGCGCTCGGCGGAGACGGTAGCCTATCCGGAGCTGGGCACCGAAGCCCTCGTCCGGCTCGAGTTCGACTCGTTTCCGGCGTTCGTTGCGACCGATGCGCGCGGGGCCGATCTCTTCGGCGAGGTTGCCCTGCAAGGCTATGCGCGAAAGGAGCGCTGATGGTCAGAGGAGTCTTCATCACGATCGAGGGCGGGGAGGGGACGGGTAAGTCCACTCAGGTCGCCCGTCTGGCCGAACTGCTGCGCGATGCGGGCCTTTCGGTGACGGTCGTGCGTGAGCCCGGGGGCACACGCGTGGGCGAGGCCGTCAGAGAGATCCTTCTCGATCGAGTGCATGCGGGGCTCGACGCCCGCGCCGAGCTCATGCTCTACGAGGCGAGTCGCGCCCAGCTGGTGCGCGAGGTGCTCATGCCCGCACTCGTGGCGGGGGGCGTGGTCGTCTGCGACCGATTCACTGACTCCACGACCGCATACCAGGGCTACGGCCGCGGACTGCCTCTCTACGAGGTCGCCAGCCTCAACCGCTTTGCGACCACCGGTCTCGAGCCGGATTTGACGATCGTCCTCGACCTGGACGTTGTCGAGGGGCTCGGACGAGCGGTCGGCCCCGGTGGTGCGGATCGACTGGAGGCCGAGGAGATCGAGTTCCACGAGCGGGTGCGTGACGGGTTTCACCGAATAGCCGCCGAGGAGCCCGCGCGCGTGCGCGTGCTCGAAGCGGTCGGCACGGTCGATGAGGTCGCCGCGCGGATCCGGGAGGTCGTGGAGGGCCTGCCGGTCCTCGGCGCCGTGCTACACTAGCCCGATTATGGCGAAGACATGCGTGTGGGACGAACTCGTTGGCCAGCGAACCGTGGCCGATCATCTAGCGACGGCGGTGCGCGCCGGCGCGGTGTCGCATGCGTACCTGTTCGTCGGTCCGGCCGGTGCCGGGAAGAAGAGTGCCGCCCGGGCCCTCGCCTGCGCGATCCTGTGTGATGACGACGCGTGTGGCGCATGTGCGATCTGCCGACGAGTGAAGCGAGGCGTCCATCCGGATGTCCACGTCATAGCTCCCGAGGGTGCGGCGACCTACATGGTCGAGCAGATCCGCGAGATCATCCACGACGTCAATCTTGCTCCGGTCGAGGCACGTCACAAGATCTACATCGTCGAGGCGGCGGACTCGTTCAACGACGGCTCGGCCAACGCTTTTCTCAAGACGCTCGAAGAGCCACCCGACGACGTGGTCGTCATCTTGATGGCAACGAACTTCGAGGCAGTGCTGCCGACAGTCTCCTCACGCTGCCAGATAGTGCGCTTCCGCCGGATAGCCCCGGCAGACGCGATCGCGGCGCTGGTCGAGCGGACCGGAGCCAGCGATACGGACGCGCAGGCGGCGCTTGCGGCCACAGGCGGTGTTCTCATGCGGGCGGCAGAGTTTTTGGGTTCCTCGGCACGAAGGCAGGCGCGTGACGGTATGCTCTCGATCCTCAAGAACCTGACGGTCTCCGACGAGCACGACGTACTGCGATCCGCGCGTGATCTGCTGTCGGCGGTCAAGGCGCCACTCGAGGAGATCAAGGCGATCCAGGCCGAGGAGGTCAGGGAGCGTACCGAGTTCCTCGGCACGAAGGGCGGCAAGTCGCTCCAGGATCGACATAAGCGGCAGCTGACGGCGCGTGAGCGTGAAGGTGTCGCCGAGGTGCTCAACGTAACGGAGAGTTGGCTGCGCGATTGCTTGGTCATGTCACAGGGTGCGACCGATCTTGTCTCGAACAGGGACGCGATCGACGCCATGGAAGAGGTGGCCGCGGTGCTCTCTCCCGGGGCTGCAGCACGCTCCTTGGCAGCCGTGAAGGATGCCCGCCGCCGCATCTCGTATAATGTGAACCCCCAGCTGGCCGTTGAGGCCATGCTCTTCGATATCCAGGAGGTTTTCCAGTGCCCACGATAGTCGGGGTCAAGTTGCGCTTCGCACCCAAAGTGGTGTTCTTCGACCCAGCCGACACCGAGCCGCGGCCCGGAGACGCAGTCATCGTCCAGACCGATCGGGGTGTCGAGATCGCCCAGGTCGTCGATGTGCCCACGGAGGTCGATCCGGCGAAGTCTACGTCGTGTCTGAGCCCCATCGTCCGCATCGCTACCGAGGAGGATCTCGCGCGCGCCGAGGAACTCGCCGGGCGCGAGCGGGAGGCCCTTAAGGTCTACCGTTCGCTCATCGACGAGCACAAGCTCGAAATGAAGCCGGTCGACGTCGAGTTCCTCTTTGGCGATGACAAGGTGGTCTTCTACTTCGTGGCCGAGGAGCGTATCGACTTCCGCGAACTGGTGCGGGAACTCGCGTCGCGCTACAAGATGCGGATCGACATGCGACAGGTCGGCGTGCGCGATGAAGCGCGGATGGTGGGTGGCATCGGCCACTGCGGCCAGATGCTCTGCTGCGTCCGTTTCGCCGGCGATTTCCAGCCCGTCTCGATCAGGATGGCCAAAGAGCAGGATTTACCGCTCAATCCCTTGAAAATCAGCGGGCTGTGTGGAAGACTCATGTGCTGTCTGCGCTACGAGTACGATGCATACAAGGACTTCAAGCAGCGGGCACCCAAGAAGGGTACGAAGGTCGAGACGCCTGACGGCGAGGGTAAGGTCAGCAGCCTCAACACTCCTCGCGAAATCATCACGGTACGCTTGGCTGCGGGCGGCTCGATCAAGGTCCCGCTCGAGGCTATGGAGTGTCCGGGCGGTGGATGCCCGTGTACGGTGTCTGCCGAGGCCATGGATGCTCTAAAGGTCAAGCAGATCGAGTCCGGGCTGACAGGTCCGGTGCGCGAGCTGACCGAGTCCTCGCAGCCCCGCCAGAAGAGCGGCGGGATTGCTGGCGGCGACATCATGCCGGAGGTTCCGCAGCGAAGGGACCGTGCCGAGAGCACCAGCCCGAAGAAGGGGGCCGGCGATCGGCAGCAGGAGGCGACCGGAGGCGGCCGGAGTCGCAAGCGGCGCAAATCGCGCGGGGGTTCTTCGGCGTCGCAGGGAGCCGGGTCCGCCAAGCAGACTGAAGCGGCTGGCGGGCAGGGCGCAGGTGGCGCTTCGACGGAGGCAGGGAAGTCTGCGGGGAACCAGCCTGCGGACGGCGGGTCTACGGGACGCAGGCGCAGGCGCAGGCGGTCCGGCGGGCCCAAGAAGGATGACAGCGCGGGAGCATAGGTCCGCGACATAGATGCCGACGTAGCTCAGCTGGTAGAGCAACGCACTCGTAATGCGTAGGTCAGCGGTTCGAATCCGCTCGTCGGCTCCACATCAACTACCTGCGGGATACTCCCCGTTTGAGAGCAAAGCAGAGGCCCGCCGGAATCGCTCCGGCGGGCCTCGTGCGTACGTCGCCGAAAGATCTCATCCTCGCGATAATTGGCAATCTATTCCAGTCTTATCTGATTTCGATAAGATAGCCATAGCTCTGATGTTGCTAACTTACGATGTCAGTAACATCACTTGTCAGTAACGTATCCCGTGAGTATCATGCTCGCATGCAGACATTCGTCAACAGAACTGCTGAGCTCGCTCGGCTGAACGACTGGTTTGTGAGCGACGGCTCGCCACTTGCGATCGTCTGGGGACGGCGGCGCGTTGGCAAGACTATGCTCCTACAGCATTTCGCCGCAGCCAGACGCGCCATCTTCCACACCGGAGCCGGGCGGCCCATGCAAGACGAGCTGCGACTGCTCTCGGATGCGGTCTCCGCCGCTGGTTTGGCGGGTATCCGGGACCTCGCCTCACGTCCCTTCTCAACCTGGGACGACGCTTTGGAGTTCTTGGCCCTGGCGTCCGAGACCGGGCCGGTCTTGCTGGTGCTCGACGAGTTCCCTGGATTGAAGGCGACCTGCCCCCAGCTTGAAGGAGTGCTCCGCGCACTGCTGGATCGCGTCAAAGGTCAGACTCGGCTGCGGATTCTGCTCTGCGGTTCCGCGGTGCGCACGATGGAGGCGATGCAGGAGGAGCGCGCGCCACTATACGGCCGCTTCGGGCTATCACTGCAGGTGCACCCGTTCGCGCCGCACGAAGCCGCGCTCATGCTTCCGGACCTCACGCCGGCCGACAGGGCCGTCGTGTGGGGGCTGCTCGGAGGGATTCCGCTGTACCTGAGCTGGTGGGACCAGTCGGCGTCGATCCGTGTGAATATCGAGCACCTCTTTTGCCAGCCGGGAGCCCCACTGCTCACGGAAGGCCAGTTACTCCTGGCTACGGAGGCCGACAAGGGCGGGCTCGCAGGAATCGCGCTCAAGGCGATCGCGGCGAGCCGCACGCGCCACGGTGAGATTCGCGATGCAGTGGGCGTTGATCCTTCTCGGCTCCTTTCTCGGCTTGTCGAGTTGCGCCTTGTGGAACAGCTGGTGCCGGTGACCGAGCATCCGGACAAGACGCGTCGCAAGATATACCGCGTTGCGGATAACTTCCTCGCGTTCTGGTTGGGCTATGTGGAACGCTATAGGTCTCAGATCGAGCGGGGGCTGGGAAGCGCAGTTGCCGAGCTGCTCGAATCCGCCATCGACGACGCGATGGGTGGGCCGTGGGAGGAGGCTTTCCGCCTTCACCTGATTCGACGATCTGTTGCAGGGGAGCAGCCGATGATCGCGGCGCTCGGCCGGTGGTGGAACGAGGACAGTTCTGTGGAGATAGACGCGGTGGGTCTCTCGGGGAGGTCACGCACCCCGGTGCTGTTCGGCGAGGCGAAATGGGCGCGACGCGAGGATGCTCAGGCGCTCGTGAGGGCGCTCGATCGCAAGGCGGATTCGGTTCCGGGCGTAGGCGAGGAGCGGGTCTTCGCGGTATGCGCTCGTGAGGAACTGGTCAAGGTGCCCGACGGGGTTATCGCCGTGACTGCGGCGGACATCTTCGCGTCTTGATGAGTCCGGGTTCTTCGCGCTGTTTCGTCTGCCTCAATGATGTCGCATACTGTTGCCGTGTGAAGGCAGACGTGTGGAGGTGGGGCAGTAGATGACACCTGACGCGGCCCCCCGGGGCCGGCAAACGAAGCAGCCATGGGTGTTCACCCGTTACTTCCGGGCGAATGCGTACGGCTGGAAGGCCTCACGGCTCGCCTCTCAGCGACTTCGTGAAGCCGTCACGGAGATCAGAGCAGCCGCACGCAAGGATCCGCAGCGTGGCATGGAGGGCGCGGTCGTTTTGACCGAGCGACTTGTTGCTGCGGTGAGCGGCATCGACGATTCGTGGGGGATCTTTGGAGGGGCGCTCTACAAGCAATACGAGCGGTTGGCCCCGGTGCTCTCCTCAACCGCTGTTGCTCCTGAGGCCCGCCTGACCCTGCTGCGACGCCTTCTGGCGGCATGGCTGGCCGACGAGTACGGCTATCTGGACCTGATCCCGCGGGTGTTCCCGACGTTCGTCTCGGACACGGCCGAGGCCGAGGTGCTGGTGCCGGAGTTCATGGAAATCGCCGAGGTGTACTCGGCACAGGCCGAGGAGTTGCAGGAACGCTGCGATCACCCGCACGGCTGGGACTTCGATGCGAGCAGGGCCCGGGTGCGCCGGGACGCCTATCGGCGCATGGCGACCGAGATTCGACTGGCCTTTTTGGACGCGAGTGGTGCGCTTGAGGCTGCGCTGGAGCACGACTTCCATGACAACGGTGTCACACTGATGAGAGCGTTGTTGAAGCAGGGTCGTGTGGATGATGCACGCGCCGTGATCGAAGGACGTAGAATCGGCTCGAGCCACGGCGTCGAGATCGAGGGGCCGTGGTTCGAGCTGCTTGTCGAAGCAGGTGAGCTGGAGCATGCGCGAGCGGCCGGGGTGGCGTGGCTTGCCCAGAAGCCGACGCTCGAGCGGTTCCGCAAAGTCGTCAAGGCCCTGCCTGGTCAGGGCAGAACGGAGCTGGCCCGCGATGCGGCTGCTGCGACCGATGAGCTCGAGATGGGCAGGTGGTTCGCCACCTTCAACCACCTCGGCCTTCATGAGGACGCGGCCCGAATCGCCCGTGAGCACGTTGTTGCACCGGAGACCGCGTTGCGGGCCGCCAAGAAGTATGAGGACTCGTATCCAGACCTCGCATTCGAGTCCTATGTTGCGGCTGTGGCGGGCTTCGTGAGTTGGGGCGAGCTGAGCAATGACGCCTACATTGCCTACTCGGTCCTCGCACCGGCTCGTGCGTTCGCCCAGCGCGTGGGGCGGGAGACCGCCCTGGCCGCCAGGCTGTGCGGCATCGAAGGATTGAAGCGGTATCCGACCGCATGGGCTCATTTTGGGGGTGCGTCGCATGGAGAAGAGACGACCCGGGCGTAACGACCCGTGCCCGTGTGGGTCGGGTCAGAAGTTCAAGCGGTGCTGCGTCGGATTGGATGAGGGGTTGGTTCCGGGCCTGGGGTTCGTCCCCATCTTTGCTCGTAGGCGGGCGTCAGAGGGTCTCATGTTGGACGAGGCGCTCCGGGACCCCTTGCTTCTTGAGTCGCCGGCGTGGCGGACATTCTGCGAAGCTGAGAAGGCTGCGGAGCGCGGGGACATCGACACCGCGCTAGCCGGATGGGAGCGGCTCTTCAGGAGTTCTGAACGCCACCCGTGGATCGACTACGGACTCGTTGCGGAGTCCATCGCTCAGGAGTGTGTTTGCAGGGAACAGTGGGATGCGGCGATCGAGTGGCTGGAGCATGAGCTCGCTATCGTGCGGCTGGAGTCACCGGAGTCTGGTGAGTGGGTCTGTCGGCGCGATATCGCCGACGTGCTTCTGCGAGCTGGCCGACGTGAAGAGGCCGCGCGAATCTATGAAGAGAACCGAGCGGTGGCTCCCGACGACATCTGGCTCTACAATTCAGCGGCCCTTGGCTGGCTCTACTCGGCGCATGATCCCGCGGAGGCCCTGCCGTGGATCGATGGAGCCCTCGCAATCGCGAACCGTACCGGTGATCCCGAAGGACTGATCGACCAGCTGCAGCGGCTGCATACGGAGGCATCGTAGGCGATGCCTCGCCCGGGCCTACGGCGTATCGCCGCTCGACGGGCGTTGTCGCATCCTGACATCGATGCGCCCGGTGCTCCTGGCGGCGCAGCGAAAGGCGGGCACTGCCGGTCGTGACCAAGGACTACCTCATACTCGGAGTGTTCGTGTTGGTGGGAATCGTCTTTCCCATCGTCACCGTCACGGTGTCCAATATCCTTAGCAATCAGCGCCCCCTGCCAGAGAAGAGCCGTATCTACGAGTGCGGCGTCGAACCGATCGGCCCTCCGTGGGTGCAGTTCCGCATCGGCTACTACATCTACGCACTCCTGTTCGTGGTCTTCGCTATCGAGACCGTGTTCCTCTACCCGTGGGCGGTCGTGTTCGGCCGCCTCGGCCCCCTCATCCTCGTTGAGATGGCCGTCTTCATCGGCATCCTCGCTCTCGGGCTGCTCTACGCCTGGAAAGAGGGTGCACTGAAGTGGCGCTAGACCGTCTCACCGGCGAGAACTCGATCGCATTCGTCCGGAGCGAGCAGCTTTTCGACTGGGCGCGACGCAACTCGCTGTGGTACCTCGCATTCGGGATCGCGTGCTGTGCGATCGAGGGATTGATGAGCGCGAGCGGTCCGAGGTTCGACTTCGACCGGATGGGTGTGTTCTTCCGCGCCTCGCCGAGGCAGGCCGATGTGATGATCGTCGCCGGGACGGTCAACAAGAAGATGGCCGAGACCGTCAGGCGACTCTACGACCAGATGCCCGAGCCCAAGTGGGTCGTGGCGATGGGGGCGTGCGCGAACACCGGCGGCCCGTTCCGCGAGTACCCCAACGTGGTCCTCGGCGTGGACAAGATCGTGCCGGTCGACGTCTACATACCCGGGTGCCCTCCGCGCCCGGAGTCTGTGCAGTATGCCTTCATCCAGCTGCAGAAGAAGATCGCCGAGCAGACGGAGGAGCGCAATGCTGCCCGACGTCGCTAAGGTGCGCTCGATCCTCGGCGGATTCGAGATCAGGGCCGAGTCGACGACGCTCGGAGTCGTCGTACACGTCGCCGCTGCCGACGCACCCGAGGTCCTCGGCGCGCTCAAGGACAGCGACCTGGACTTCGCGATGCTCGTGGACCTGCTCGGGGATGATACCGGGGACGCTGTCGGGATCACCTATCATCTGCGCTCGTTCTCGCGAGATGAGGATCTCTACATCAAGACCGTCGTTGCGTACGACGGGGTGCTCTGCTCGGTCTGGAACGCGTATGCGTCAGCTCTGCTGCCGGAACGTGAGACCGCGGAGCTCTTCGGCCTGACGCTCTCGGGCCACCCGAATCCGAAGCGCCTGCTCACGACCGAGGGTGAGGAGCCGCTCCTGCGCACGTCGGTCCCGATCCGCACGCTCGAGGAGGTGCGCGACCGGTGATGGCCGACCCCCGCGATACCGTCCTCGACCACGGACTCCTGGCCGAGGGAACCTTCGAGCCCGGCGAGGCGCCCGCGGGCATCCGGCGCGTGCCGACGGGCATCGATCAGCTTGCGACCGAGCACCTCATCGTCAACGTCGGCCCCCAGCATCCGTCGACCCACGGTGTGTTGCGACTCGTCGCCGAGCTCGACGGCGAGGAGATCGTCAACGTCGAGGCGGTCGTGGGCTACCTACACCGTGGCATCGAGAAGCTCGGCGAGCACCGCCGCTACCATCAACTCGGCACGCTCATGGATCGCGGGGACTACGTGTCGGGCATTCACGGTGAACTGGCAGCGGCGCTTGCGGTCGAGCACCTCATGGAGATCGACGTCCCCGCGAAGGCGCAGTGGCTGCGCTGCCTGATGTCCGAGCTCAACCGTGTCGCAAGCCACCTGGTCTGGTACGGCACGTTCGGGCTCGACATCGGTGCGATGGGACAGTTCCTCTACGCGATGCGCGACCGGGAGGCGATTCTCGATATCCTCGAGGCGATCACCGGGCAGCGCATGATGTTCAACTACGTTCGTCCCGGCGGCGTGTTGGACGACCTTCCTTCCGGGGCCGAGGAGAAGATCCGATCGTTTCTGCGCACCATCGACGGCTATCTCGACGAGCACGAGGCACTCCTCGGGGGCAACGAGATCTTCCTGAACCGCGTCAGGGGTATCGGGGTCATCGACCGGGCGACGGCACTCTCCTACGGCCTGACCGGTGCAAACCTGCGGGCGAGCGGTGTGGCGTACGACGTCCGCCGCGACCGGCCTTACGCCGCCTACGACAGACTGGAGTTCGGCATCCCGGTCGGCGCTACGGGTGACGCTCACGATCGCTACCTCGTGCGGATGGAAGAGATGCGCCAGGCGGTCTCGATGATCCGCCAGTGTGCCGACGGGATGCCCGAAGGCGATGTGACCGCCAAGGTGCCGCGTGTGCTTCGCCCGCCCGCAGGTGAGACCTACGCGTGTGTCGAATCTCCCCGCGGGGAGCTCGGCGTACATCTGGTGTCTGACGGCTCCGACACGCCCCGGCGGTTCCACTACCGGGCACCGTCGCTCTTCGCGATGCAGGTCCTCGAGGAGATCATGCCCGGCACGCTCTTCGCCGACGGGATGATGCTGATCGGAAGCGTGGACATCGTCCTCGGGGAGATCGACCGATGAGCGGCGCGATGGCCGTCGTACTCCCGGTGCTTGCGGCTGTCGGGCTCATGCTCCTCAATGGTGTGGTACTCATCTACATGCTGCGCAAGGTCCTCGGACACCTGCATCTGCGGATCGGCCCGGCCCACGTGGGGCCGAAAGGCATCTTCCAGACGACAGCCGACGTACTCAAGCTGCTCTCCAAGGAGGACGTCCGCCCCGAAGGTGTGGACCGCTGGCTCTATGTGACTGCGCCGGTGCTCGTGTTCGCGCCCTCTTTGATGGCGTATGCGGCCATACCCTTCTCGGAGACGCTCCGGATCACGCGGCTCGATACCGGACTGCTCTTCACCTTCGCAGCACTCTCGCTCGTTCCGCTCGGGATGATCATGGCCGGGTGGGCCTCTGCCAACAAGTGGGCGCTCATCGGTGCGATGCGTGCGGCGGCCCAGCAGATAGCGTACGAAGTGCCACTGTTGCTTTCGGTGTTGCCTGTCGTGATGATCGTTGGCTCACTGGACCTGGCCGACATCGTCGCGTTCCAGACAGGGATGCTTCTCGGCGTGGTGCCGAGGTGGTTCATCGTGCTCCTACTGCCGTCCTTCGTGATCTTCCTCATCGCGGCACTCTGTGAGCTCAACCAGACACCGTTCGACATGTCCGAGGCCGAGTCAGAGCTCGTAGCGGGCTTCGCCACCGAGTACTCCTCTATGCGCTTCGGGCTCATCTTCCTGGCCGAGTTCAGCAACTCGTTCGTGATGTCGGCACTCGCTGTCACGGTGTTCTTTGGTGGGTGGACGCTGCCTTTCGTGCCCGAGGCGATCACCGCTCCCATCGCGCCGATCATCTTTGTCGCCAAGACCTACATCGGCATCTTCTTCCTGATGTGGATCCGCGGCACCCTGCCCCGCGTGCGCATAGACCAGCTCATGAACCTCGGCTGGAAGTGGCTCATCCCGACCGCGCTCGCATGGGTGATGATCGTCGGCTTCGTCGTGAAGCTCGTCGCGGGCGGGGGGGTGGTCTAGATGTGGGGCACAGGCATCCTGAACGGGTTGCGTATCACGATGCGCAACATGTTGCGCGGGCCGATCACGGTGCAGTATCCCTATGAGAAGCTCGAGTTGCCCGAGCGCGCACGGTGGGCGGTCACACCGCTGTTCGACGAGGACGGCGTGCCCAAGTGCACTGCGTGCATGGCATGCATACGAGCGTGTCCGGACCACATCCTCGATCTCGAGTTCACGACGGGCGAGGACAAGACCAAGCATATCGAGCACTACTCCTACGAGATCGGGGCGTGCATGATGTGCGGCTTGTGTGTGGAGGCGTGTCCGTTCGATGCGATCCGGATGGGTCACGACTACGAACTCGCCCGGACCTCGGCCGACGAACTCACCTACGACCTGCTCACCGATGTCGACGCGGCACCGGTCAAGCGCGCCGCGGCACCCGCCGCCGGGAAGCCGAAAGGACAGACCGGTGACTGAGACTGTCAACGGCGTCGTCTTCGCGATCCTCGCATTCGCTTCGATCGGCGGTGCGGTCGGTATGCTCACGACTCGCAACGTGATGCATGCGGCGTTCTGGCTGCTCGAGGTGATGGTCGCGGTCGGAGGACTGTTCCTCCTGCTCTCGGCCGAGTACCTTGCCGTCGTGCACGTGCTCGTCTATGCGGGAGCGGTGTCGGTGCTCATGCTCTTCGTGATCATGCTCTCCCTCAGACGTCGCGAAGACGCCGTCCGCCCGGTCGACGTCTCGATCGGTGGTGCAGTGCTCGCCACACTCTTCGGCTCTATCGTCTATATCGCTATCGCGCAGTACGGCGACCGGGTCGCGGAGATGCCCGCCGAGACGCCGGACACCGCAGCACTCGGCGAACTTCTCTTCACGCGCTGGGCACTGCCGTTCGAGGTCGCGTCGCTCGTGCTCCTGGTCGCTGTGGTTGGCGCCGTGTGGTGGGCCAAGGAGGTGGACCGATGATGCAGGTCGGACCCGCCGCGTTCATGGGTCTCGCTGCCGTGCTCTTCACCCTCGGCCTCTACGGGGCGGTGGCCCGCAAGAGCGCGGTCATGGTGTTGATGTCGCTCGAACTGATGGCGGTCGCTGTGAACCTCAACATGGTCGCGCTGTCCCGATTCGTCACGCCGGCCGAGATGACCGGCCAGGTGTTCGCGATCTTCACGATGGTCGTCTCGGCGGCCGAGATAGGACTCGGACTCGGGCTGGTTCTGGCGATCTATCGCCAGAACCGGTCGATCGAGCTCACCACGATGGACACGCTGAAGGGGTAGCAGGTGGCATACGTCGCACTCATACCACTCCTTCCCGCACTCGCGTTCGTCGCGCTCGTGCCGCTGTCGCGCACCGTTCGCAACCGGCTCCGGTGGCTCGCACTTGCAGGAGGCGCCGGTGCGTTCCTGCTCTCGCTCGCGGCCTTTGTCGCCGTGTGGCCGGGCGGGCAGGAGGGCGAGCCGACCTGGCACGCGAGCACCGCAATCGCTTCGGTGGGCGGCGTGGAACTCTCGCTGGGGATCCTGCTCGATCCGGTCTCGGCCGTCATGCTGCTCGTGATCACGGCTGTCGCTCTGTGCGTCCAGGTCTACTCGCTCGACTATATGCGCGCCGAGGAGCGGGTGGGCTGGTACTTCGCAGTGCTCTCGCTGTTCACCGCGGCCATGCTTGCCCTCGTGCTCGCCGACAACTTCCTCATGCTCTACATGGCCTGGGAGGTAATGGGGCTGTGCTCCTACCTCCTCATCGGCTTTTGGCACGAACGTGAGGAGCCGAGGAAGGCCTCGCAGAAGGCGTTCCTCACCACACGGGTCGGCGATGTCGGGCTCGCGATCGGGCTTGCCGTCATCTACGCGACGACAGGCTCGTTCGACTTCGACGTCGTCCTCGGGTCCGCTTCCGCCTGGGCTCCGGGCGTGGCGACCGCTGTCGCGTTCCTGCTGCTCTTCGGGGCGATGGGCAAGTCCGCCCAGGTGCCTCTTCACGTGTGGCTGCCCGACGCGATGGCAGGGCCGACGCCGGCCTCGGCTCTCATCCATGCGGCTACGATGGTCGCTGCCGGTGTCTACCTGATCGCCCGGGCCATGCCGATCTTTCAGGCGAGCGGGGTGGCGCTCACCGTCACGATGGCGGTCGGTGCGACGACCGCTCTCGTCGGCGGGTTGCTCGCACTCGTGCAGCACGACCTCAAGAGGGTGCTCGCTTACTCGACGATCAGTCAACTCGGCTACATGTTCGTGGCTCTCGGCGCGGGCGGCGCGGTTGCGGGCATGTTCCATCTGGTGACGCACGCGTTCTTCAAGTCGCTTCTCTTCCTCGGCGCGGGTGTGATCATCCATGCACTCCACACGCAAGACATGCGCGAGATGGGTGGACTCGCACGCCGAATGCCCTGGACTGCCGCGACGTTCGGCGCTGGTGCGCTGGCCCTCGCCGGGATCGCGCCGCTGTCGGGATTCTGGTCCAAAGACGAGATCCTCTACGCGGTCTGGAGTGGCGGCCACTACGTGACGTTCGCGCTGGCCCTCGTGGCCGCGTTCGTCACCGCGCTGTACGTCGCGCGACTGTGGTTCCGCGTGTTCGCGGGCGCTGCTGACATCCGTGTCCATGACGAGGCGGAAGCACTCGCCGACCGCCAGGCCCGGACCCGCACTCCGATGATCGTGCTTGCGGCGGTCACGGCGACAGTCGGCCTCACGGCTCCTAGTTTCTCCGAGTTCCTCGGCCACGCGGGCCACTGGCCCGATCCGGCCATCGCGATCGTCTCGATGGGAGTTGCGGTCGCGGGCCTTGCGGTGGGCTGGCGGGTCTGGGGCCGAGGAGAAGCGGCGACGGTGGAAACCGCCGACCTTAAGGTGCGGTTCGCTCCGGCGCACACGGCGCTCACAGCGAAGCTCTACTTCGATGTCGCCTACGAGCGGCTGGCGGTCCGTCCGTTCATGCGTCTCGCCGACGGGTTGTCAGCCGTCGATCGAACTGTCGTCGATGGCGCCGTCAACGGTGCGGCCGCTCTCTGGCGCACGGTCGCCGGCGTGTCGTGGTCGTTCGACCGCACGGTGATCGACGGTGCGGTGAACGCGAGCGCCCGTCTCTCGCGTTCGGCGGGAGTCGCGCTGCGGCGCCTGCAGTCGGGTCGCGTACAGACCTACCAGCGTTACGTCCTCGGGGCCCTCGTGCTCCTCATGGTGTGGATCGTCGTGAAAGGGGCTTGAGGAGATGACCCTCCTGACCATGATCGTGTTCCTGCCGCTTCTCGGCGCAGCGGTGACCGCGCTGCTGCCGACGAATCGGCCCGACCTGCCGCGCGCAGTGGCGCTTGGCGTGACACTCGTCGATCTCGCGCTGGTGGCGCTGGTGGTTCTTCGTTTCGATGTCACAGGAGGTCTGCAGTTCGTGACGCGGGCCGCGTGGGTCCCCGAGGCGAGCATCCACTACTTCCTCGGCGTCGACGGCATCTCGCTGCCGCTCCTCTTCCTCTCCGCGCTCCTCATGCCCATCGCAGTCATCGCCTCGTGGAAGGTGAGCGACCGCCCGGCGTTTTTCTTCGCGATGCTCCAACTGCTTGCGGTCGGGATGAACGGCGTGTTCGTCGCACTCGACTTCGTGCTCTTCTACGTGTTCTGGGAGCTCGTGTTAGTCCCGATGTACTTCATGATCGCCATCTGGGGCGGGCCGAGGAGGGAGTACGCAGCGATCAAGTTCTTCCTCTACACGCTCTTCGGGTCGGTGTTCATGCTCGTGGGGATCCTTGCGCTCTATCTGCACCCGGCAGGCGGGACCTTCGACATGATGGCGCTCGCGGGTTCGGGTTTGCCGGCGAGCTTCCAGTGGTGGGTCTTTGCCGCGTTCTTCCTCGGCTTCGCGGTCAAGGTGCCGATCTTCCCGTTCCACACGTGGTTGCCCGACGCGCACGTTGAGGCCCCCACAGCCGGATCGGTCCTGCTTGCGGGCATCCTGCTCAAGATGGGCACCTACGGGTTCGTGCGCGTCTCACTGCCGATCCTGCCCGATGCGAGTGCGTCGTGGGCATGGTTCGTCGCACTCCTCGGCGTGATCTCGATCATCTACGGTGCGGCGGTCGCCTTCGCGCAGACCGATCTGAAGAAGCTCGTGGCCTATTCGAGCGTGTCGCACATGGGGTTCGTGATGCTCGGCATCGCTTCGGGAACAGCCGAGGGCCTCAATGGTGCGGTCGCCATCATGTTCGCCCACGGGATCATCACCGGCATGCTCTTCCTGTTGGTCGGGATGGTCTACGAGCGCACGCACACGCGCATGATCGCCGAGGTCTCGGGGCTGTCGAAGCAGGCGCCGGTCGCGGCGGGGATGCTCGCGTTCGCTTCGTTCGCCTCACTCGGGCTTCCCGGGCTCGCGGGCTTCCCTGGTGAGTTCCTGAGCCTGGTGGGGGCGTGGAAGTCCGAGCTCGTGGCTCCCGGCTACGTCGTCGCTGCGGCTGTGGGTGTCCTGTTGGCCGCAGCTTACATGCTCTGGATGGTACAGCGTGTCGTCCTCGGCATGCCGCAAGGGGCGGTGGAGGGCATCACCGACCTGACCCGCGTCGAGATCGCGCTGCTCGTGCCGCTCGTGGTCATCACGGTCGGGATGGGCGTGTACTGGTCGGCCCTGCTCCGCTATGTCGACCCGGCCGTGGGCGCACTCCTCGCGTCGATGGGAGCGATGTAGATGCTCTCCGGCTACTGGCACTTCCTACCCGAGGCGATCGTCGTACTCGCCGCCCTCGCGGCGCTCTTCGGCGAGTACCTGCCGGGTAAGGACCGGGGTGCGGCGTATTTTGGCGCGGGTGCTGCGGCTGTGGCCGGCGTGCTGGTCGCTTTCGGGGGCACGGCCGCGCCGATGGTGTTCGGCCAGTTCGAACCGGACGGCATCGCCCGCTTCGCCCGCGCCGGCGTGGCAGGGCTGACGGCCGTGTGGGCGCTGTGGGTCGCGGGGCGGGGCATGCCCGGCGAGCGGCGGCGCGAGGCCGTCGCGCTTGCGCTTTTCTCGGCGAGTGGAGCGATGTTGCTCTCCGGCGCCGAAGACCTCATCGTCATGTACATCGCGCTCGAGCTCTCAACGATGCCCGCCTACATCCTGATGGGCTACCGGCGCAGCGACGTGCCCGGTCTCGAGGGATCGCTCAAGTACTTTCTGCTCTCGATGCTCACGAGCATCATCATGCTCTACGGGATGTCGTTCGTGTACGGCATCTCGGGGGCAACCGCTTTCTCCGAGATCGACCTGTCAGCCGGCGGCGCCCTCGGGGTGATCGCCGTGCTGTTGGTACTGGTCGGCCTCCTCGCAAAGATGTCGGCGGCGCCCTTCCACTACTGGGCGCCCGATGCCTACACCGGTGCGTCGGCGATATCGGTCGCCTTCGTGTCGACGGTGCCGAAGATCGCCGGCATTGCGGTCATGGCCCGCCTCTTTGCCGCTATCTCGCCCGGCATCCCCGCCATGCTGCCGGTGCTAGCGTCCGCCGCCGCTGTCTCGATGCTTCTCGGCAACTTCGCGGCACTCCCGCAGACCGACATCCGGCGCCTCATGGCCTACTCGGGTGTCGCACACACCGGCTACCTGCTCATCGCCCTTAGCGCCGGCGCCGAGGCGGGCTGGGCCGCAGCTATCTTCTACGTCGTCGCCTACGCGGTCCCGTCGATGGCTGTGATGCTCGTCGCTGCCGAGGAGGGAGTCGAGATCACCGATCTTGCAGGGTTGGCGCGACGGCGGCCGTGGGTGGCGGGCTCGATGCTCGTCTGGCTGCTCTCGCTCATCGGTATCCCGCCGCTTGCCGGTTTCTTCGGGAAGTTGCAGCTGTTCGGGGCGGCTCTTGACGCCGGCTGGGTGTGGCTCGTGGTGATCGCGGTCGTGACGACCGTGGTCTCGGCCGGCTACTACTTCCGCATTGTGCGCGAGATGTTCCTCGGCGAGACGGCCCATACGGACGACCCGGCGGCACGGTCATCCGGGCTCTCTGGGGATGCGACCGCCGCATCACGGAGCGTGGCGATCGCACTCGCCATCTGTGCGGCAGCGACGGTGGCGATCGGGTTGTTCGCGTCGCCGCTGTTCGCCTCGCTGGGGGCACGCCTGGGGTAGCGGGGGTATACTCTCGGCGTACCGTCCGGGCACTACGCGATCCGAGGTGTATACATGCACGATGACATGGACCGAACCGCTCCGGGAACCGAGCCCGATCCCGGCGCTGACACACCGTCCGAGCCCGACGTCGTACCTGCGAATGATCCGGTTCCGGGGTACACGACCGTTACCGGTCCGCTTCCGGTCTGCGAGTATACGGGCGAGCCTGATGACGAGCCGTGCGAAGAGCCCGCTCTGATCAGGCAGTGGTCGAGTGCGGCGATCGTGACAGCAGCAGCGCTCGGGGCCGTTATCGGCGGCGTGCTGGTCGCAGCTGGCATCATGTGGGCGCTCGGTTTCGTGCCGGGTGTGCGCCCTGTCACGCAGGGACCCCCTGCAGCCCGGCCGAGCGAGACGACCATCACGGTCGGGAGTGACGTCAACCCTGCCATCGCCGTCGCGGCGAAGGTCACCCCCTCGGTCGTCAACGTCTCTGTCCAGCAGAGCACCATCAACCGCTTCACCGGAACGGTCGAGTTGGTCGAGGTCGGCAACGGCAGCGGGGTCATCGTCCGCAGTGACGGGTACGTGCTCACGAACTATCACGTAATCGAGAACGCGGAGCGGATCATCGTCACGGTCGGGGTGCAGGACGTATCAGCCGAGGTCGTGGGCGTCGACCCCTCCACGGATCTCGCCATGCTCCGCATCCCCGGCGACGACTACCCTGCGATCACCTTCGGTTCCTCGGCAGATCTCGAGGTCGGCGAGTTCGTCGTCGCGGTCGGCAGCCCCTTCGGCCTTGAAAAGACGGTGACGGTGGGGATCATCTCCGCGCTCCAGCGCACGCCGGAGGGTGCAGGGATCGGCATTGCGCGCTACACGAACCTCATCCAGACAGACGCAGCCATCAACCCCGGCAACTCCGGTGGTGCGCTCGTGAATGCCGAGGGACGGCTGATCGGCATCAACACGCTCATCCAATCTCCAGCAGGCGCCGTCGGTACGCCGCAGTCAGCGGGCATCGGATTCGCGATCCCGATCGACTTCGCATCCACGGTTGCAGACCAGCTCATCGAGACCGGCCGCGCGGTGCATCCCTACATGGGCATCCAGACCGTCACCATTGACGAGAACCTGTCGGTCCAGTTCGATCTGCCGGTGCGCCAGGGGGCGCTCGTCCAGTTCGTCGATCCCGGCTCGCCCGCGGACGCGGCCGGCCTGCGGCGAGGTGACATCATCGTGGACATCGCCGGGCGCGAGATCGCCCGCGGGGAAGACGTTGTGGCGATCATCCGTTCCTCGGGAGTGGGCGACACTCTCGCCATCACGATCATCCGTGCTGATGTCGAACGCGACCTCACCGTGACCCTCGGATCCGACGACGGAAGCTGATGCGCATCACCGTCATCGCCGTCGGGCGTCTCAAGGAGCGTCACTGGCGTGAGGCCGCCGAGGAGTACCTCAAACGCTTGCCTCCGTATGCGAACGTGACGACCGTCGAGATCGCTGATCGCGACGTCACGCGCGACGAGGTCCGGGCGCTGGCCGGGGAGGGCGCCGACTTAGCGCGTGCGATCCCCGAAGGCGCATGGGTGGTCGCGCTCGACATCGGCGGTCGTCAGCGCTCGAGTGAGCAGGTTGCCGGGTGGCTCGGCGGACTCGCGCTCGACGGCCGCAGCCACGTCGCGTTCCTGCTCGGCGGGGCTTCGGGGTTGGCACCGGAGGTCCTCACCCGGGTCGACGAGCGGCTCTCTCTCGGTCCGATGACGTTGCCGCATCAACTGGCGCGCGTCGTCCTCTACGAGCAGCTCTACCGGGCGTTCCGCATCCAGCGGGGTGAGCCGTATCACCGCTGACCCGCGCGCCGCGGACGTGTCGCTCCGGTGACAGGGTATCTACTCCCTGGATACTGTAAAGCCAAGCATCGAGGAGTGGACATATGCCAAACCAACGTTCTAGCCGCGGCCGGGTGGTGCGTAGTTCGAGGCGTTCTTCGCCGGCTGCCATGCTTTCCCGGCTGGTGTATGCGCTCATGAGCATCATCATCGTGATTCTCACCTTCAGGTTCATCCTTCGGCTCTTCGGCGCGAATCCAGAGGCTCAGTTCGTGGACTTCGTCTACCGGATCTCCGCACCATTCATGGTCCCGTTCGAGGCCGTGTTCTCGACGACCTCTTTCGATCAGGCGGTCTTCGAGTGGAATACTCTGCTCGCGATGGCCGTCTACGCGGTGATCGCATGGGCTATGAACGCCGTGTTGCTCTCCGTGACTTCCGGTTCACGCACCGAAGTCGTCGAAGAGGTCCACGAGGTGGACTCGTCGCGCCGGGACGATCTCTAGGGGAGGATGCCGCGTCATGGGACTCTTAAGCTGGATCATCGTAGGCGCGCTGGCGGGACTCCTCGGCCAGGCGATCATGGGTGGCGGAGAGAGGGCCGGCTGCCTGGTGACGATCATCCTCGGCATCGTCGGTGCGTTCGTGGGCGGGTTCGTCATGAGCCTGCTTGGTTACGGCACAGTGGACGGCCTGAACCTGTGGTCGATACTGGTCGCAACTCTCGGCGCGATCATCGTGCTCGCTGTCGCACGAGGGTTCCGGTAGGCACGCCTTAGGCATCTATGGCGATTCGCGTTGCTGCATACGCCCTCTCACGCTATCCTTGGTAGCCCGCACGACGGCCCCCAGTCCGACCCCCGCCGAGGAGATCGCTACCGTTGAGAGAACTCGTCGCCGACCTGTTCCGTGATGCGCTCGCCGCTGCTATCCATGCTGGCGATGTCGCTCTTCCCGAGGTGCCGGACGTGCGTGTCGAGCGCCCCCGGGATCCCGCGCACGGCGACTGGGCGACCAACGTCGCGCTCGCTTCGGCGAAGGCTGCAGGGATGAATCCGCGTGCGCTTGCCGATCTGCTCGCCGCGCGCGTTGCCGACCACCCGGACGTCGCCGCAGTCGAGGTCGCCGGTCCTGGCTTCATCAATCTGCGCCTGTCCGCCTCGGCGCTCCAGCGAGTGTTCACCGAGGTGCGTCACGTCGGCGCCGGCTTCGGTTCGCTCGCCATCGGGGAGGGCCAGCGAGTGCAGGTCGAGTTCGTCTCGGCAAATCCTGTCGGCCCGATGCATGTGGGTCACGGACGCTGGGCGGCCCTCGGCGACAGCATGGCGCGGATCCTCGCGCACACGGGCCACGAGGTCCAGCGCGAGTTCTACATCAACGACCAGGGCGTGCAGATGGACATCTTCGCGAAGTCCGTCGCCGCTCGCTATCTTGAACTTGCCGGTATCGAAGGCGTCGAGTTCCCCGAAGAGGGTTATCGCGGCGCATACATCACCGAGATCGCGCGTGAGATCCTTACCGAGGAGGGTGAAGGGTGGGCCTTGGCTGACCCTGCGGCGCGCGAATCTCACTTCAAGGAGAAGGCGTACGTCCAGGTGCTCGTGCACCTGAAGCGCGTGCTGTCCGGCATGGGCGTCCAGTTCGATGTCTGGTTCTCGGAGCGCACCTTGCACGAACCGTCGTCCGACGGCGGTCCAACGGCCATCGAGCGCGGTCTCGACCGGCTCCGTGAAGCAGGCTACCTCTACGAGAGCGAGGGCGCGCTGTGGTTCCGTTCGACGGACTTCGGCGACGACAAGGACCGCGTGCTCAAGAAGGCCGACGGTTCTTACACCTATTTCGCAGCCGATATCGCCTACCATGCCGATAAGTACGATCGCGGTTTCGACAGGGTCATCGACATCTGGGGCGCCGACCACCATGGCTACGTGAAGCGCATGGAGGCAGCGGTCGCCGCTCTCGGGCACGAGGGGAAGATCACTCTAGTCATCGGGCAGCTCGTGAACCTCTTCAGTGGCGGCGAGGTCGTCCGCATGAGCAAGAGGACCGGCGAGATGGTTACCTTCGAGGACCTCCTCGACGAGGTCGGTGCTGACGCTGCCCGCTACTTCTTCCTGCGTCGCTCGACCGGCCAGCCGCTCGATTTCGACATCGCGCTCGCCAAGGAGCAGTCGAGCGAGAACCCCGTCTACTACGTGCAGTACGCGCACGCTCGCATCTGCGCCATCCTCCGTAAGGCCGCTGGCGCGGACACTGCTGACACCGACGTCGATATCTCGGCTACAGCACGTACCTTCGTTCGCGCCGATGCCCCGCTACATCTGCTCGACTCGGATGCCGAACTCACGCTCATGCGCAAGCTCGCCGAGTGGCCCGAGGTCGTCGAGGTCGCTGCGCGCCAACTCGCGCCGCATAAGCTCACACGCTACGCCGAGGACCTCGCGCAGACCTTCCACCAGTTCTATACCGTGTGCCGCGTCGTCGATCCGGACAACGCCGAGCTGACCGCCGCCCGCTTGTACGCCGTCGATGCGACCCGGATCGCCCTTGCTACCGTGCTCGGGCTTATCGGCGTGTCGGCACCCGAGAGGATGTAGGGGGCACACCACCATGGGAAAGCCGTCCACGCCGCGCGAGCCCGCTGTCGCCGACCACAAGACCGGCCACGACCTCGCCTCGGTCCTGCCGATGACCGCTGAGATCCGCGACGGGCACCTGTGGATCGGCGGAGTCGATACCGTCGAACTCGCCAGAGAGGCGGGCACCGCTCTGTACGTCATGGACGAGACGACGATCCGCCACCAACTGTCCGAGTACGTGAAGTGGACCCGCTACCACTGGAAAGACGTCGATGTCGTCTATGCCGGCAAGGCGTTCCTGTCGCTTGCGATGATCAAGATCGTTGCCGAGGAGGACTGTTGCCTGCTCTGCGCCTCGGGCGGAGAACTCGCCTACGCGGTGCGCGCCGGTTTCCCGATGGAACGTGTCCAGATGCACGGCAACAACAAGACGCCTGCCGAACTCGCAGAGTGCCTCGACGCGGGGATCGGCCGTGTGGTGGTTGACAACTTCGAGGAGATGGAGCGTCTCTCGGCACTCGCTGCGGAGCGCGGGGTCACGCAGAAGGTCCTCATCCGGGTGACGCCGGGTGTCGAGGCCGACACGCACGATTTCATCATGACAGGCGCCGAGGACTCGAAGTTCGGTTTCGGACTCAACCAGGGGCTCGCCATGGAGGCGGTCAAGCGGGCGATCGAGCTTCCTGGTCTGGACTTCGACGGGCTCCACATGCACATCGGGTCGCAGATATTCGCACTTCATAGCTTCGCGAAGGCGATCGAGGTCATCGTGGAGTTCATGTGCGAGATTCAGGAGCAGACTGGCGTCGCGGTCCGCATGCTCGACATCGGCGGCGGCCTCGGTGTCGCATACGGGGCTCCCGACGAGCCTTCGACGGTGAAAGACTTCGGCAAGGTCGTCGTCGACGGCATCAAAGAGGAGTGCGAGCGACACGACATCGATGTGCCGAGGATGGCGGTGGAGCCGGGACGGTCGATCGTGGCGAACGCAGGCGTGACGCTATACACGGTCGGCTCCATCAAGGAGATCCCGGGTATCCGTACCTACGTCGCCGTCGACGGCGGGATGAGCGACAACATCCGGACCTCGCTCTACGACGCGCACTACGAGGCGCTGCTGGCCAACAAGGCTGACAAGCCCCGCGTGATGGTTGCGACTGTGGCCGGCAAGCACTGTGAGAGCGGCGACATCGTCGTTAACGACGCGCCGCTGCAGACGCCCGGGGTCGGTGACGTGCTCTGCGTCTGCGCGACGGGCGGCTACTGCCAGTCGATGGCGAGCAACTACAACAAGCAGGTCCGCCCCGGGGTGGTCTTCGTGAGTGACGGTGAGTGGCGCTGGTCGGTTCGTCGGGAGACATACGACGATCTCATGGGAGCCGACGTCGGCTAAGGTACCGGGATTCCTTTCAGCCGGTCACAAACCCAGCTGCATCCATCCGAGCACGACGACATAGGTGCCAGCGAGTCCGAGCACGCCCGCCACCAGCTGGTTTCCGCGTCTGCGTAGGAACCCCTTCATGCGGGAGAGCACCCGCTGTGAACGTTCGCGGGAGAGCAGGTATATCGCGATCGGGAGCACAAGCATCCACTGCAGGGCGAGCACGAAGCCGAGGAGAGCGGCTGCATTGCCGACTCCCCGGCCGGACTCAAGGATGGCCGCGACTCCGCCGAGAAGGTAGGCGTACTGGACACCGGGAGATGCGACAGCGATGAGCCCGGCGAGGAACGAGGTTCGCGGCCGGATGTGTTCGGCACGCTCGACCCAGCCCCCGGCGCTGGGATCGCGCGAACTGCGCCACACCCACGCAGCCAGTGCGATCAGTGCCGCACCGAGCGCGATGACGATCCGTGCATCGTAGGCGCCGGAATCGAGCCGGAAACTCTCGGAGTCGGGTAGGGGAACGACGAGCAGGACCGCAAGTCCGAGAAGGGTGCGGAAGACGATGTTGCCCGCGATGAACGCCGAGGCGTTCGCGACGGGTCGCGCCGTGCCGAGCAACGCGATCACGACGAGTGTCCATGTCGGAAGGATCGATCCCGCCAGCGCGAACGGGAGTACGGCTGTCAAAGTCTCCACGGCCAGTGCACCTCCTAACGGA
>CAYGFZ010000016.1:34163-36500 GCA_964349355.1 uncultured Coriobacteriaceae bacterium
CGCGAACGGGAGTACGGCTGTCAAAGTCTCCACGGCCAGTGCACCTCCTAACGGAGGAGACTACCCTCTCGGGCGCCGCCGGTCACGCGATCGGGAGCGCGATGGAAGATGGCGCGAGGCCTCCCCGGCCTCGGGTACAATGAGTCCGAGGCCGCTTCGGCCGGCCCGTCTACCGCTGCACCACCACGGAGGAGATTCATGCGCACCGTCAACGTCGGACTCATCGGGCTTGGCACCGTGGGCTCGGGGGTCTTCGATATCCTCGAGCGCCATAGTGCAGACTTCCGCAGTAGGGCGGGTGTCGAGATAGCTCTGACCCGGTTCGCAGATCGCAACCCGGATCGAGCGACCGGCCTCGGCCTACCCGAGGGCTCGTTCACCACGGACGCGGCCGATGTCATCGCCGATCCGGACATCGACATCGTCATCGAGTTGATCGGCGGGACGGGCGTCGCCCGAAGCGTCGTGCTGGATGCGCTTGCGGCCGGCAAGAGCGTCGTTACCGCCAACAAGGCACTGATGGCTACGCACGGACAGGAGGTCATGGACGCGGCGGCGGCTCACGGCGTCGACATCGCGTTCGAGGCGAGTGTGGGCGGCGGCATCCCCATCATCAGCCCGCTCAAGCACTGTCTGGTCTCCAACGAGATCCTCAGCGTCATGGGGATCGTGAACGGCACCACCAACTACATGCTTACCCGTATGACCGACGACGGCCTGGACTTTGAAACCGCGCTCGCCGAGGCGCAGGCGAAGGGATTTGCCGAGGCCGATCCAACGGCGGACGTGGATGGTCACGATGCTGCTGCAAAGATCGCCATCCTCGCGTCGATCGCGTTCAACAGCCGGGTCTCGATCGCGGAGGTTCCTGTCGAGGGCATCCGCTCGCTGAGTCCCGGAGACATCGCGTACGCCACCCAGATGGGATATGCGATCAAGTTGCTTGCCATCGCCCGTCGGACCGACAGCGGTATCGACATCCGCGTGCACCCGACGATGATCCCGCTCGCGCATCCGCTCGCCAGCGTCAACGGCGTGTATAACGCGATCTACGTCGTCGGGGACGCGGTGGGAGAGACCATGTTCTTCGGAGAAGGAGCCGGTTCGCTCCCCGCTGCGAGTGCTGTCGTCGGCGACGTGATCGAGGTCGCACGTCATATCACGCGCGGATGTCTCGGCTTAGTCGGCTGTACGTGTAACGAGGAGTTGCCCGTACGCGATATCGGCGAGCTTGAGAGCTCATACTATGTGCGACTTCAGATCGTCGACCAGCCCGGCGTGCTCGCAACGGTCGCGAAAGTGTTCGGAGATCACGGAGTCTCGCTTGCAAGCGTGATTCAGAAGACCGACGATGCCCCGACAGCAGAGATCGTCTACGTCACTCACCAGGCGAGCGAGCGAGCGGTCCGTACGGCGATCGAAGAGATAGCCGCACTGACGGTCGTCGATTCGGTCGGTACGATGCTTCGAGTCGAAGAGCTCTAGGTACCCGATGGCTCCTGCTGACGTCACCGTCAAGGTCCCCGCAACGAGCGCCAATCTGGGACCAGGTTTCGACTCCTTCGGGCTTGCACTCGAGCTGCACAACCGGTTCACCGCCCGGCTCGCCGAATCGTGGTCGGTCAGGGTGACCGGTGTCGGTGCAGGCAGACTCTCTGAATCGTCCGACAATCAGGTGGCGCAGGCGATGGCGCGTGTCTTCGCCGATGTCGGCAAGGATGGGCTTGCAGCCGTTGTCGAGTGCGAGAACGAGATTCCGACCGGAGAGGGGCTGGGCTCCTCGGCAGCTGCGATCGTAGGGGGCATGCTGCTCGCGGACCGGCTGTGCGACGCTCGCCTGGATGCCACGCGGATCCACGCGCTCGCAGCCGAGATGGAGGGGCATCCCGACAATGTTGCTGCAGCGCTCCTCGGCGGTTTCACCATCGCCTGGGATGACGGAGGGCCGAAAGCTCGACACATCGAGCCGGGGCGTGGCCTTGCCGCAGTGGTGGTCACCGCCGACACACCATTGGCGACGATGTACTCGCGATCGCTACTGCCGCGTCGTGTCCCCCACTCGGACGCGGCGTTCAGCGCCGGACGGGCAGGAGCGCTCGCTGCAGGGATGGTGCTTGGCGACCATGATCTGATGGCTGCAGGGCTTGCCGACCGGATCCACGAAAAGTATCGCATTCCGGAGATCCCTGATTTCGAAGAGATTCGGGAGATACTGCTCGACGCTGGTGTAGCCGGTGCCGTGCTCTCCGGCGCCGGGCCGACCGTCGTCGGACTCATCTGCGCACGTGATGATGCGGCGGCACGAGTTCAGGCAGAGGGTGTGGCCGAGCGGGCCGC
>CAYGFZ010000016.1:36600-40539 GCA_964349355.1 uncultured Coriobacteriaceae bacterium
GTCGACTCGCCGGGAGGTACCGTCGCGGCTTCTCAAGAGATCGCTATCGAGACCGCGCGCATCGAAAAGCCGATCATCGTGAGCGTGGGTGATGTAGCAGCGTCCGGTGCTTACATGGTCGCATCACAGTGCGACGAGATCATCGCTACGCCCACCTCTTCGATCGGCTCGATCGGCGTGATCGCACAGATTCCCAACGTCGCCGGCCTGCTTGAGACCCTCGGCATCGAGTTTACGGTGCTGACATCCGGCGAGTACAAGGATGCCGGCAGCCCGTATCGCAGTCTTACCGCGACTGAGACTGCGCTCTTCGAAGAGCACCTCGACTTCGCGTACCGCGAGTTCATCAGGATTGTCGCCGAGGGGCGAGGGCTGAGCGAGGCAGCAGTCGAGGAGATGGCGACCGGCTGGATCTGGCCGGGTAGCGTTGCGGTGGAGATGGGACTCATCGATTCGACGGGCACGTTCAACGATGCGCTCGATCGGGCTGCGGAACTCGGAGGGATAGAGGGCGAGCCACCCGTTGTCACGTACCACGAAGACGACTATAGCTCGCTGTTGAGGTCACTTTTCGGCTTCAGCAGCCGTTTCGATCGCCTCGGCGGGCTGGCGCCCGATAGCGATGCGATCAGACAGTCGCTGCCGCGGTGACGGGAAAGAGGGAGCGGTCGTGAGCGACAACGGATCGTTCGTCATAGCGCACATCTCAGACATGCACTGTGGGTCGCGTTACCACATCCCGAGTCTTGCGACTCGCGTGATCGACGAGTTGAACGAGTTACGGCCCGATGTGGTTATCGTGACGGGGGACCTGACGGATATGGGTTTCAGGCAGGAGTTCCGTCAGGCACATCGGCTGTTAGAACGACTCGAGTGCCCGCACCGGCTTGTGCTGATGGGCAACCACGATGCCCGCAACGTCGGTGACGAGCACTTCGCCGAACTGTTCGGCGCCCGGAGTCAGGAGCTCCTGGTGAACAGGATGCGCTTCCTCGGCATCGACTCCTCCGAGCCCGATCTGGATTCGGGCCGGGTCGGCCGCGGGCGCTACCGGTGGATCGAGGAGCGGTTCAGCGACCCGGACGACTTCAAGGTCTTGTGCATGCACCACCACCTCGTGCCCGTGCCCGGTACCGGACGAGAGCGCAACATCGTCTACGACGCTGGTGACCTGCTGCGGGTGCTGTCGAACTGTGGGACCGACCTCGTTTTGTGCGGCCACAAGCACGTGCCCAACGTATGGAGACTCGAGGACATGCTGATCGTCAACGCGGGGACGGCCTGCTCGCACCGCCTGCGCGGCAGGGTGCGTCCCTGCTACAACATCATCGAGGTTCGCGAGTCGAGCCAGGTCCGCGTGTTGTTGAAGGAGCCCTTCGCCGAACCCGAATGCGTAGCAGACTTCCACGACGTCCACCGCCGCTACTGCGGTTGGCGGCCCGATACAGAGGAGGAGATCGGGCAGTGACACGCGTTGTGGCGCTCATCGATGGCGAGCACTATCCGCCGGTCGTGCGCTTTGCGCTCGCGGCGCTCGGCCGCGAACATGAGGTGGTCGCTGCTGCGTTCCTCGGCGGGACCGAGAAGGTGGACCTCGATGCGGGGATCGACACCTACGGCGTCCCTTTGGTGGCGGCGGACACGGCCGAGGAGGCACTTGCTGCCGCGATCGAGCGCTACCAGCCGTGCAGCGTGGTCGATCTGTCCGATGAGCCGGTGGTGACCTCGGCAGACCGGTTTCGTCTTGCCGGAATCGCACTCTCACATGGTGTCGAGTACCGGGGAGCGGATTTCCACTTCTCGCCGCCCGGCGCACGGTTGCGCACGAACACGCCAACGCTTGCGCTGATCGGTACCGGGAAGCGGGTTGGCAAGACGGCGATCTCGGCGTATCTGGCGCGGCACCTCAAAGGCGCAGGCCGCGACATCGTCGTGCTCGCCATGGGCAGGGGAGGGCCGAGCGAACCGGAGCTGATACACGGCGATCAGGTCGCCCTCACCACACCCGATCTGCTCGAACTGGCACGCCAGGGCAAACACGCCTCCTCGGACAACTATGAAGACGCCGTGATGAGCCGCGTCACCACCGTCGGGTGTCGCCGCTGTGGTGGCGGAATGGCAGGCGAGACGTTCTTCAGCAACGTACCGGAAGGCGCGCGGCTCGCCGATTCGCTCGGCAAGGAGATGCTTGTACTCGAGGGCTCGGGTGCAGCGATCCCACCGGTCCACGCGGACGCCACCATACTCGTCGTCGGCGCGGGCCGTGGCCTCACCTACGTGCGCGACTACTTCGGCCCCTTCAGGCTCAGCCGGGCCGATGCGGTCATTCTCGCCACCGCCGAGGAGCCCAACGCAACAACCGGGGAGGTCGCGGCGCTTACGGCGGCGGTTCGCGAAGCGCGCCCCGGAGTGCCGGTCGTCGCTACGACGTTCCGGCCGGCGCCGATCGAGCCTGTCGAGGGAGCACGTGTATTCTTCGCGACAACTGCCCCGGAGGACGTGCTGCCCAAGCTCATCGCACATCTCGAGACAGAGTTCGGATGTACGGTGGTGGGTGCAAGCCCGCACCTGTCGAATCGGTCGCTCCTTCGTCGAGACATGCAGGCGTGTGCGGGCACATACGATCTGCTGCTCACCGAACTGAAGGCGGCGGCCATCGATGTGGTCGCGGCTGCGGGCGACGAAGCCGGTGTGCCGACTGTCCTGTGCGACAACGTGCCGGTGTGCGTCGACGGGGGCGACCTGGACGCAGCCCTTGACGCAACGGCACGGCTGGCCTTAGAGCGGGCCGCAACGAGGGGGGCTTAAATAGTGCCACCGCAGGGGCACACAATCACGCTATCGGACAAGCGTCACGGGCTGCCGTTCTCCAAGGGGCTACTCGCCCAGTCGTTCACTGCGACCGGGCTGGCTCCTTCCCGGGCGTACGAAGTCGCCCAGGCGATCCAGGACGGACTTCGGGAGCGCAACGAGCTCGCAATTTCCATGCACCGTCTCAAAGAACTTGCCATCGAATGCCTCACGGAGATGGCCGGTAGCGACTACGCGGACCGCTATGCGCGCATGGCAGAGCTCGGCAAACTGGATACGCCTGTGATCGTACTCATCGGCGGGACCACGGGAGTCGGCAAGTCTACGATCGCTTCTGAGGTCGCGCACCGCCTCGGCATCACGCGTTTCGTGAGTACCGATTCCATTCGAGAGGTCATGCGTGGTATCTTTACCAAGGAACTCATGCCAGCGCTCCACGAGAGCGCTTTCGACGCATGGCGCAGTCTCCGAGTCCCGGTACCCCATGGAGCCAATCCGGTCATCGTCGGATTCCGGGAGCAGGCGGCGGTCGTCGCGACGGGTGTCAAAGCCCTGATCGAGCGGAGTACGAAGGAGGGCGTGAGTCTGGTCATCGAAGGAGTGCATCTCGTACCCGGCTACATCGAACCGCAGGATTTTCCCGGTGCCCGGGTCGTGCAGTTGCTCATCTCCGTCGAGGACGAGGACGCCCATCGGAGCCACTTCTACATCCGTGAAGTGCAGACCGACGGTCTGCGCCCGTTCGAGCGGTACCGGACGAACTTTGACAGCATCCGGATGCTCGGACTCTACATCGATGAACTTGCCCGGGAGCACGGCATCCCGGTCATCTATAGCCACCAACTCGATCGGACGGTGGCGGATACGCTCGAGCACGTGGTGAACGCGGTGCTCGGGGACAAGTAGGCAGTCGTCCGCAACGCGGACGCGAGAGTAGGTAGGAAAGCGAGGGAACGTGAAGTTCTTCCTGGACACAGCGAACATTTCAGAGATCGAGGAGGCCGCGAGTTGGGGTGTGGTCGCCGGCGTCACCACAAACCCCACACTCTACGCGCGTGAGGGCGGTCGGCTCTCCGAGTTCCACGCGCACATCGTGCGGATCTGCGATATCGTCGACGGCCCGGTCTC
>CAYGFZ010000017.1:0-4637 GCA_964349355.1 uncultured Coriobacteriaceae bacterium
GCAGGGTTTGCGCCGGGGTTCCCGAACAGGTGATTCGGCCACATGGCAGTCCACCACAGTGCGGCCAGAGCGACGAACATGAGCGCGGTCGCGACGAGCGGCCACTTGATCTTCAGGAAGAACTGCGAACCTTCGGTCTTTCGCCACGCGAGCAGCGGGCACACCGCCATTATGAACACATAGAGAATGCCGACCGGCCGCGCGATCGCATCGTAGGTCGCCGGCCCGTATGTCCTGCCGCCCATGGCCGGCGCGAGAGTGAGCGCAGCGATCACGATGGCGGAGACCAGCATCAACACGTTGTTGAAGTAGTAGGACGCATCCTTTGAGGTCAGGCTCTCGAACTCATCGGCACCCTTGAACGAGTCGCCACGCATCACCACACCGACAGTGGCAGACAACATGATGGCGGCCATCATCCCGAGGAACCACCAAAACGACAGGTTGTCCGGTGCGAACGCGTGCACGGACTGTACGATGCCCGAACGGACGATGAAGGTGCCGAGGATCACGAAGGTGAACGTGACGGCCGCCATCATGATCGCCCACTTCTTAAAGCCGCCACGGCGCTTGTAGACCGTGAAGGAGTGCAACAACCCGACGCCGGTAAGCCATGGGAGCAGTGATGCGTTCTCGACCGGGTCCCACGCCCAGTACCCGCCCCAACCGAGGACGACGTACGCCCAGACGGCGCCGAGTCCGTTACCCAGCCCGAGGAAGAGCCACGCGAATATCGTAATGCGGTCGACGATGTCGACCCACAGCTTCGAGGGGTCGTTGATGATCAGCGCACCGACCGCAAACGCAAAGGGCACGGCCAGACCTGCGTAGCCGATGAAAAGTGTTGGCGGATGGAGCATCATTGCCCAGTGCTCAAGGAGCGGGTTCATGCCCCCCCGGATGAGCAGTTCGCCTCCCGGCCCGACCCAGGAAGCCGGAGACAGCTTGAAGGGGTTGTTGAGCGGGATGAACAGCGCGACCAGGAAGGTGAACTGTATGACGTTGAGGACCGCGAGCGAGACGTTCGAGAGCGGATCAGTGATCGACATCCGACGATACGCGATCCAGCCTGCAAACATGGCGAGCAGCCACGCCCAGAAGAGCAGTGAGCCCTCACGTCCAGCCCAGACAGCCGCGATCCTGAAGAACAACGACAGTGAGGACACGTCGGTCGAGTGGTGATTGGCAACATACTCAAGGGTGAAGTCTTCTCGCAAGAACGCGCTGGCCAGGAAAGCGACGGCGCCCGTTGTTCCGAGCAGTATCCCGAAGGTGGCAAGGTATCCTGTGTTCGTGAGGCTTTCACCGCGCTTCGGTCCGAGCCTATGCCCCCATGTGAGGGCTCCGATGGAGAATAGTGTCGCTACAAGGGCGAGTCCTATGAACAGATTGCCGATGTTGCCCATTCGTCGGTGCTCCGCTTCCCTCGGGTCCCGATGCGGTCGCTCGGGACGTTCGTCATGCAGACGTTGCTCGTGCGGCTACGCGCTGAAAAGGGGGCTTGTGCGGTTCCTACTGCTCGATGTCGGACATCGAAACGCTCGATGCCTCGAACACGCCCCCGGCGTCTATCGAGCCACCAAGAACCACCTGGGAGCCGTCGGTCATCCCGTCGGGAAGTGCTCCGCCATAGTAGACGTTGACAGAAGGCTCGCCGCTGCGATCCGCGATCGTGAAGCGCGTGTCACCGCCGGGAGGCTGGATAGTGTTGGCAACAACGAAGCCTGTCAAACGCACGGGGAGGTCGACGATATCGTCGCCCTTGTCCATAAGATCGATAACCGTGAGCGCGCCCTCGGCGGACTCATACTTCGACGGGCACTCGGTCATCATGCTCTCAGACTCGAAGTAACCCTCCTCGGTAAGGTGGCCGGTGAGGATCGCCGTGACCTCGTCGCCAAAGGTAGCCGGGACGCTCCCGTTATAGACGACTGAAAGGATAGGCCCTCTCGAATCGTCCCTGTCCCTGATATCGAAGCGCATCGGGCTTGCGTTGCCGTCCCACGAGCCGGGGATGACGGTACCGCTGACCTTGACGCGCTCACCCACAAACTCGGGGCTGCCAAGCAGTTCACCCACGTCTCGGGAGTAGGCGCCGTCGGTCGCACCGACCGATAGGAAGATCGCGAAAAGGGAGATCACGATGATCACGGTCACGCCGATGAGCCGCATTCTGGCTCGTTTGTTCACGCCACCCACTCCTTTGTAGGGACCGCGCCCGGCGCGAGTGGTACACCGCCTGCCCACGACAGTAACAAGTCCGTGGCGGGGTGAGGGAGACACCGCTCCGTGCACCTGCTTACCTGAACAGTTCGATACTACCACCGTGCGGCACGGGCGACAAACAGATTCCCCGTGTTCGAACATCCCGCTCGGCCACGCTTGTGAAAGCAAACGCGATGCCTATCCGAAGGATAAACACACACGTCGCGCCGAGAATCCCTGTGACGGTCTCCGGCTATGCCGCTACCTCAGCCTGGAGCCACAGTACGTCGGGCACGAATCCGACCTCGCCGAGCAGGCGCAGATACTCGGCAGGCGTAAGCTCCGTCGACGAGCCCGCAAGGGCCACGAGGGCAGCTTCGATCACATTTGTCCCGAAGGAACGTCCGTCGAGACGTGGAGTGGTCGTGATCAGCAGCTCCACGCCGCGGACCCGCATCTCCTCGACGTCGGCGGCGGTCGTCGTGTTCGTGACGACCCACTTCCCGCCCATGTCATCGGGCATGAACTTGCGCACGTACTGATAGTCGCCCGCGATGATGTCGAAGTCCTTGTAGAGGCCCGTTCTCTTCGCCGAAGGCGCCTTGTCCTGCTCCGCCCCGGTCGGATAGAGCCAGCTGAACGGCAGTTGCACGACGACCGGGGCGAGGATGCGGATGAGCGTGTCGAGCGCGCGCTTGCCGCGGATGAGCACCGGCAGTCCGAGTACGTAGAGGAGGTCTCCGTAACGAAGCTCACACCCCGCCTCCACAAACCCCTCGGCAAGGCCGTACCTGTCGACCGCCGACGTGATGAGCACCCGCTTGCCGTGCAGATCAAGGGCAAGCTCTTCGTGCATGTAGCGCACGGTCGCGTGTTCGAGCGGGCCTTTCAGCGCAGCACCACACACGAGTGGCGTCGAGGTCACACCCGCGGCGAGTCGCCGTGAGGCGCGGAACCGGTAGTCGTGTCCCGCAGCACGCAGGTACAGGTCGATCCCGCCGAGGCTGAGCGCATCGACGACTCCGTCGAGCTCGACAAGCCTGGCCGCCGCGCGTGCGACATCGCCGTCGAACCCCTCTCGCCGCAGCCGAAACTGCTCATCGGCAAGCTCGATCTCGACCTCGTGATCACGCTCGGACGAGCCGAGGGAGACGCTCACGACCTCTTTGATGGCGTCCACCTCCCTGCCCGCTCTGCGGCGCCCCTGAGCGCCCGGCTCACACGCCCCGAACGAGAACTGCGACTGCCTGCGGCGCCCTTGACTCCCTCGAGCACCTGTTCGAGTTCGACGAGGTCGACCGAGACATCCTCCCTCAACGGTGTCGGGCCGAGCGGGATCGCGACGACCTCCCGGCCCAAGATCCGTTCGATGAGTTCGATGCGCCAGTCGCTCGCCATGAGGATCGTCACGTCGTAGTCGCGCAGGGTGGCGAGCGTCTCGAGCAGGCGATTGAAGACCTCGCCCCCCGAGGAGCCCTCGATCCCCTCGCGCTCTGCCTGGTTGAAAACGAGAACGAAGTCCACGCCGTGCTCCTCGGCCAGCGCTCGGACTTCCTCGGCGTTGGCGATCGGAAAGCCCACGAGCGCGATGCGCGCGCCCCGGCGTACTTCGCCGAGCGACTCGAGGATAGAGACGAACGAGCGCTGCACACCGTGCGAACGAGCGGTCTCCTCCTGAGTGGCGCCGGCTTCACGATCGGTCAGGATGTCTGTGAGCGCGTCGAATATCTTCTCCTGGCTCACGACCTTCTCGCCGATGCGGAAGAACCTCACCGTGACCTCCCCGGGGACGTTGTGCACATAGATGTGTACACGGCAGTATAGCGCGGCGATCGGGCTGGGGTCAGACGGCCTGACTACGCGTTGCGGCGATACACCACTATGAGTCCCCTGAGAGTGAGGTCGGGATCGACGGCGGTGATCGTGTCGCAGAGAGGCGCCATGGCTACCGCAAGCCCTCCCGTCGCCATCACCGGCGTCTCAACACCGAGTTCGGCCCACACCCGACGCACGAGGCCATCGACCATGACCGCTTCGCCGAGCATCAGGCCTGCCTGCACGCTCGCTCGCGTATTGGTGCCGATCACCTTCGGTGGCGCCTCCAGGTCGACCTTCGCAAGCCGCGCGGCCCTGGTGAACAAAGCCTCTGCGCTCGTCTCGACTCCAGGAGCGATCGCTCCTCCGAGGTAGGCTCCCTCACCATCGACCACGTCGATCGTCGTCGCTGTGCCGAAGTCGACCACCACGACAGGCCCGCCGAGCGCTTCGAAGGCGGCGATCCCGTTTACGATACGGTCGGCGCCGACCTCGTGGGGGTTGTCGTAGCGGATCGGCATCCCGGTCTTGAGCCCTGGGCCGACCATCATCGGCGGGATGCCGCAGACCTCCTCGGCGATCTCCTCATATGCCGCGCTCAGGCGGGGCACGACCGA
>CAYGFZ010000017.1:4737-24658 GCA_964349355.1 uncultured Coriobacteriaceae bacterium
CGCAGACCTCCTCGGCGATCTCCTCATATGCCGCGCTCAGGCGGGGCACGACCGAAGAGACTATGAAGCGCTCGACCTCGGTGATCACGTGACCGTCAACGGCGAGGAGAGCCACGAGAGTGATGCGCAGCTCGTCAGCGGTGAGCGCGGGGTTGCTGGAGATGCGCCAATGGCCGTTCAGACCGCCCTCGTCGAACAAGCCGAGTACCGTATGGGTGTTGCCGACGTCGACGGCAAGAATCACCGCAGCTCCCCTCATATGACGGAACGGTGACGCACGCGAGACGCACGCCGGGTCAATGGTATCATCGGCCCAGGTACAACCGCGACACCGGGAGGGACAGATGGCCACCGGACCAGCGCGGATCCTCGTCGTCGATGACGAGGACTCGATACTCGAGTTCGTCTCGTACAACCTCAAGAAGGAGGGGTACGAGGTCGACACCGCGCACACCGGCGATGAGGCGCTCGAACACGCAGCGGCCACCGCCTTCGATCTTGTTATCCTCGACATCATGCTCCCCGGATCGGACGGCTACGAGGTCTGCCGGAAGCTGCGGACCACCAGTGACGTTCCGGTGCTGTTCCTGTCAGCGCGCGACACCGAACTCGACAAGGTCGTAGGGCTCGAGCTCGGTGCCGACGACTACCTTGCTAAACCGTTCGGCATCCGTGAGCTGCAGGCACGCGTGAAGGCACTACTGCGTCGCTCGGCCGGCAAGGGCGGCGCGCGCTCCGAGGAACTGGCCGGGGAACGCCTCGAGGCGAGCGGTATCGTGCTCGACGAGTCGACCCACTGCGCACACTTCGGCGAGAAGGAGATCGATCTCACGCCGAGGGAGTTCGAGTTGCTCGCGACCCTCATGCGCTACGCGGGCAAGGTGCTCACCCGTGACCAACTGCTGAAGCAGGCGTGGGGCTGGGAGTACCTTGTCGAGACGAAGACCGTCGACACCCACATCAAGCGGCTCCGGGACAAACTCGAAGCGGCGGGAATCGATCCGGCGGTCGTGGAGACGGTGCGCGGTTACGGCTACCGCATCCAGGCGTAAGATGCGCGCCGTAAGCGCATCCATACGCACCCGTCTCCTCGCATCCTTACTCGCCGTGGCGGTCGTGTCCGCAGCCGGGCTGTCGTGGTACTTCCTCAACCAACTCGAATCGATCGGACTGCGCGCACTCGAAGAGCGTCTCGGCAGTGAGGCGAGACTGGCGGCGGGCATGCTCGGCGAGCGCGGACTGGGAGAGGCCGGATCACTGCACGCGTCCCTGGTCGAGACCGATCCGGACCTGCCCTCCCGACTGCGCGTTCTCAACGGAGCCGGGGTCGCTATAGCAGACTCCGCCGGGGAAGCCGGACTCGGCATCGACTACACGGAGCGCACCGAGGTCGCTGAAGCACTCGCGGGCCGCTACGGTGGGTTCACGCGCCTGAGGGACGACGGCCGCTACGGGATGTTCGTCGCATACCCGATCCGTGCCGAAGGGCAGATTATCGGCGTGGCGTACTCCTCGGCACCCACCGTCGAGGTCACGAACCTCCTCGCCGACTACCGTCAGCGTCTCGTCTGGGCGATCGGCGGATTCTTCCTGGTGACCCTTGTGATCGCCGAGCTCCTCTCGCGTTGGCTCGCGCGCCCGTTGCGCCGCCTGGAGAGTGGAACAGCGGCACTTGCGACAGGTGACTTCACCGTTCGGGTCCAACCTGTAGGATCTCGCGAGACCCGGGCGATGGCCGAAGCGTTCAACATGATGGCCGACCGCATCGAACATGTGGTGAGTGAGCTCAAGAACGAGGAACGCCGCAAATCGCGCTTCGTCTCCGATGTGAGCCACGAGCTGCGCACCCCGCTCACTGCCATCCGGGGCGCAGCAGAGACACTTCTCGACGGTCCCGTCGAGCCGGAGTACGCCGAGCGGTTCCTCTCGACGATCGTCAGCGAGTCCGACCGGCTCGCCCGGCTCGCGAACGACCTGCTGGCGCTCCAACGCATCGAAGGTGCGACCGGCGAACTACCGCTTCGGCGCATGGACCTCGCCGACGTGTCGCGCCGGGCAGTAGCCGCCCTTGAGCCGCTACTCGAGGAGCGGGGCGCCACCGTCGAGATCGTCGGCACGGCCCCCGAGGTACTCGGCGACCCCGATCGCGTCCAGCAGGTCGTCGCGAACCTTATCGACAACGCTACGCGCGTCGCCGAGGGCGGCACGGTGCGTGTCGAACTCGCTACCGAGGAAGGGCGCGCCATGCTATCCGTGCTCGACGAAGGGCCGGGTATCCCCGAGAGTGAGGTCGAGCGCCTGTTCGACCGCTTCTATCGCACCGAGTCGAGCCGCTCCCGCGTGAGCGGTGGCTCGGGGCTCGGGCTTGCGATCGTGAAAGCGATCGTCACCGCACACGCTGGCGAGATCGAGGCGACGAACCGTCCCGGGGGTGGCGCGGTGTTCACGATGTGGCTCCCCGCGCTCAAGGACTGAGACGCGGACGTCAGCAACGATCGAGCGACAGACGTGTGAGCCCCGGATCGGCCTGTGCAAGCACGGTGGCGGTCTCCGGATGGCAGGTGAACACGACGACCTGTCGACTCCCTGCGAGCTCCGCGACAGCCTCGGCGGCACCCTCCTTGCGCTGTGGGTCGAAGTTCGCGAACACGTCATCCATCAGCACCGGTAGCCCCGCACCGACCTCCCCGAGCGTGCCGAGGAGTGCTATCCGCAACGAAAGGTAGAGTTGTTCGGCCGTACCGGTAGAGAGGACCTCGGTGCCCTTTGCGCGGGCAGCCTGATCGAAGATCTCCACGGCCGACGAGCCGAGGGGAACCGCGACGGAACCGTACCGACCCGCCGTCATCGTCGCGAGAACGCGTCCGGCGTCCCGCATGACAGCCGGCTGCCGCTCGCGCTCGTAGACCTGCTGCGCGCGATCGAGCAACGCCGAGGCCACCTTCGCGACCACGTACCGCTCGGCCAGCGCCGCTATCCGCTCACGGATCCCGGCGAGGTCGAGGGCGAGCTCGCTGCTCTCGCTCTCGGTCGAGATCGCATTGACCTCACCGGCAAGGGTGGCCCGGCTGCGGTCCATCTCGTCGAAACGTGTCCTGGCCCCGGCTGCCTCCCGGGAGACGGCTGACGCGAAGACCTCGGCCTGCGCCAGGCCGCCCTCGAAACCCTGCTCTTCGATGATCGCCCGCGCTCGCGACTCTGCGTCCTTCTCCGCGGCCTCGAGTGCCTCGATGCGGGGAGCAAGCGCTTCGGCCTCCCCGGCCGCCCGCTCGGCTCTCGCGAGTTGCCCGCGCGCCTCCTCGAGCATCCCCCGGGCGCGACTCACCACCTCGGCTGCGCTTGCTGAGTCGCCCGCTGCCTCGATGCCGAGGGCCTCGGCGAGCTCCCTCACCCGTCCGAGGAACGCCTCCGCGCGTTCGCTCTCCGTGGCGACCCCAGCGGCCGCGTCCGCGCGCTCTGCTTGCAGTCGCCGTATGTCGGACACCACGGCAAGCACGTCCGCGGCCGCAGTAGGCGTGTCCGCCGACGCCAGACCCCGACCGGTGCGCCAGGCATCCCACTCCGCCCGCGCGCCATCGAGCTTCTCGGCGTCGGCGCGCGCATCGGCCGCGGACCGGGTCTCCTCGGCGGCCAACCGACGAGTCTCGGCGAGGTGAGTCTGGTCGCCGGCTCCCGCAACACCAGGATGCGTGACACGAGACCCGAGCGCGAGCCATGCGCCGACCAGTGCGACCAGCCCCGCGAACCCGGCGAGCAACCACGTCTCGCTCAGCACTCCCCCGCCAACGCCGAGCACGCCGAGCACAACGAGGAGCCACCCGGCCAACACGGAACCCCGGACCGCGGACGACACTTCAGATCCCGCAGCGGTCGCGACACCATCCCTACCCGCCTCCGCGGCGTTCGCTGCAGCGCTAGCCGCCCGCGCCGTCTCCTCCGCGCGCAGCTCGAGCCTCATGAGGCGGTCGCGCCATGACTCGACACCAGAGCGGGTCTCCGCATCGACCTGGATCGAAGCGGCGGCCGACTCGTCGATACCCTCCGCCTCGAAGCGCTCGAAGATCGAGCGCTCGAGCGTGGCGATCCGCTGCCGCTGGCCAGCGATACGGTCCGCGCGTTCGCGGTGTACCGGGACCTCCTCGACCACAGCCTCGATGACCGAAGATGCATCGAGGACGCGTGCATCCGGCACCGCCTCCTCGGCCTGAGTCTTCGAATGCGACAGAGCCGTACGTTTCTCGACGAGCTCCTCGCGCAGTGTATGGAGCCGCTCCTCGATGCGCTCCAGCTCTCGCACGGCAGCATCGAGCGCGTCACGCTTGCCCTCTGCAGCCTGCGCCTCCCTGGCTGCGTCCGCCGCCTGTAGGGTGAGTGCGGCGAGCCTCTCCCGGTTCCCGGCGAGCGCCTCGGCCTGCTGACGCAACTCCCTGATGAGCTTCTCCAACTCGGCCGCCTCGCGCGCGGCGGCGTTGATCGCGGGGTTACGTCCGCCCGGCTTGAACAGGCCTTCCGTCTGAGAGTGAAGCACGCGTCGGACGTCTTGCGGACTGACCGAGATGCCTGCTCCCGCCGCATAGAGTCGGGCGACGATGTCATCACCGCTCCCGACCACATCAGCCATGTCCGCAAGGCCGAAGCCGAACACCACGCGGTAGGCGTCCGCACTCACTCCCCGGGTGAGTTCGGCATGCAACGAGGGACGCTCCTGTCCGCCGATCGTCCGCACGGCCACATCGCCGCTCCCCCGGCCATCGATGCGCTCGACGGCCCACTCACCGGCACCATCGGCGAACACGAGGCGACCGTGACGTGCGCCCCCTTCGACGTAGTAGCCCCGCTCACGTGAGCGTCGATCGGGAAAGCCGTAGAGCACGTGACGCACGAGTGCGGTGAGCGAACTCTTCCCTGCCTCGTTCGGGCCGAGGACGACCGTGAGGCCCTCGCCGAGATCGCCGAGGGAGACACCCTCGAGCGAGCCGTAGTGCTCGGCTTCGATACGTTTGAGCCACATATCAGCGGTCCTCCCCGGCGAGTAGGTGGTCGAGGCAGGCATCCCTCGCGCGTCCGAGGATCTCCGGTGCATCGAGATCAAGTGCGCCCCCGTCGAGCGCGCGATGCAGCGGAGCGAGAGCCTCGGCGAGCAGATCGTCAGCCTCACCGGATCCGGCTATTTCATCGCAGATGCGCACGAGCTCGGAGGCGAACCCCTCACCAGCCCTCAGCGCCTCGAGGTCGATGGCTGGACGGGTGAGGTCTCGGACACGGTCGAGCCAGACCCACGGGTGCCCTGAGAGTTGGGACGCGCGGATCTCCTCGGTGAGGTCCGGGATCACGCGGTCGGGGGTGAGTAAGCCATGGACGTCGGCGCGGCCGGCAAGGTCGACGCGCACGATGGCAGGACGCCCGCACGCAGCCTCACGGGCACGCTCACACGTCGCTTCGACGAGTGACATGACCTCGTCGATGGTCGCCACCGGACCCAGCTCGATGGTCGAGGTCTCCCAAACCACCTGGCCGGTCTCGACGAACTCCGTCGAGACCTCATCACCGGCAACGGTGACCACGATGCAGCCGTGTCCACCGGCCTCGGTCGGGTCGAGGCCCTGAGGGCTTCCAGGGTAGATCACCGGAGGGTCCGCCGAGAGCACCCCGTGTGCGTGGATGTGACCGAGCGCCCAGTAGTCCATCTGCGCAGCGCGCAGGTCGTCGAGCGAACAGGGTGCGTACGGCTCGTAGCGCTGATCGCCGCCGACGTTGGCGTGGAGAACCCCGATCGAGAACGGGTCACCGGGCGTGGCTCGGAACTCCGCGGCAAGGTTGCGCGTCTCCGCCGCTCGCGCGTAACTGCGCCCGTAGAGCACACAGCTCGGCTCGGCCTCGGACGGAAACGCGATGCGCTCGACCTGTTCGGCCGAGAAGTATGTGACGTTGTCAGGCATCGAGAGTCCGGCGGTCCATCCGGTGGCCGGATCGTGGTTGCCGCAGACAGCGAAGACGCGAACGCCTGCTGCCGCAAGACGATCGGCACCAGCGCGAAACCGGCTCTGGGCACGGATCGAGCGCTCGGCGGTGTTGTAGGCGTCACCTGCGATGATGAGGAACGCGGCACCGCGCTCCAAGCACACGTCGACGATGCGCTCGAATGCGGCGAACGTCGCCTCGACACAGGTCTTCCTGACCGCAGGGTCGGCTGCATCCACGCGTCGAAGCGGCGCATCAAGGTGCAGGTCTGCGGCGTGCACGAACACGAGCGGCTCGGTCATGGACCCCCTCCCGGTCTGTTGGAACGACCCCATCATAGACCGAGGGTCTGACGCGACGCTACGTGGCGACCCCCGCCCGCCGGAGAGCGCCCGCCACACCGAGCGCGACGACCGCCTTGGCGAGATCGAGCAGCGCGAACGGCACGACCCCCGCGACGAAAGCGGGGACTGCTCCCATCCCGGTCACGGCAGCTAGTTGGGTCCAGCCGACCACATAGATGACGACCACGCCGATGAAGAGAGCGATCGCCTCTCCCACGCTACGTCCCACCGCGGCCACGAGCGGTCCGCGCGCGAGCGCCACCACTGTCGCGCCCAACGCGAAGCCCCACAGGTAGCCTCCGGTGGGCCCCACGAGCACGCCCACGCCCCCGAGCCCTCCGGCAAAGACCGGCAGCCCGACCGCGCCGAGCAGGATGTAGACCGCCACCGCAGCGAAGGCGCCCCTCGGCGGGAGAAGTAGCCCCGCCAGCAACACGATGAATACCTGCAGTGTGATCGGTACCGCGCCGATCGGGATCGAGATCTGGGCCGAGGCGGCGAGTAGTGCCGCGAGTAGTGCCGCCGTCACGGCGGTGCGCGTCCGTCCCGAACGCCGCGCGGTCACGCTCATCGCTCTCACGTCTTCCATCATCCGTCCTTCACGCCTCGCCACGTCACTGATGTAAACCGTCAACGCTTTTCTGGTTTACGAATATATAGCCGACGGCGAGCGCACGGTCAACATCGCCCTCTCGGATATCGACCGCCGCCCGGATTGATGCGCCTCTAACTTCCGCTAGACGCTCATGAAAGATTCGTGCTCGGCGTTAGAGCCCGGTGAACGGCCCCTCCCACACACGCCGGACCCCCCTGACTCCCGCACACGCCGGCCCCTGCCCTACCGCAGCCCCGCGAGATCGGCCAGTCGCCCCGCCATCGTCGGCTCGTCCCACCCTGCAGCGACCGCGCCGCCCGCTCCCCAGAGCGCAAGCAGCGCGCCGGCGACCTGCATGCGCGCCTCTGGCGTAAACCCTCCGCGTCTCGAGAGATACTCGCGCACGAGTGCGACCCCCTCGTCGACCTCGACGGCCTCCGGCGCGCCGGCGAGCTCATGGCCCCGGTCCTCTATCACGGCGGTGCCGGCGGCCATGTCCCCGAGCCTCTTGGCGTCGCGGGAGAGCAGGACCGAGACGATCCCCACCGCATACGTACCAGGCAGCAGGTCGATGATGCGCACCACGTTGCGGATGATCGAATCGAACACGCCCAGCCGCGATCCATCGTCCCGGACGACCCGGATGCCCATGACGCGCTTACCGGGAGTGCGACCGCCACCCGTCACCTCGCCAAGGATGAAGTACCCCCAGTATGTCGCGAATACCACGAGGATCACGATGCCCGCTATCCACGGCACGACCCCGGCTAAAGCCTCGCCACCGACGCGAAGCACGCCGAACGAGACCGCGACCCCAAGTCCGATCTCGGCGATCACGAGCAGGATCAGCAGCCCCGTATCGATCAATGCGGCTGCACCACGGGAGCCGAGCCCGGCCAGCCGATAGCGGACCGAGACCGATTCCGGGGTCTCGACCACGAGATGCCTCACGATGGGGTCGCGCGGCGCCACTCATCCTCCTCGGCTCAGATCGTACCGTGTCCCATCATAGGGAGCGCTCGCGACGCGTGCTAGCATTGGCTCGACTATCGGGAGGCCGAGTGGACGAGCACACCTTCATAACGAGCTCGCGCGACGCGTGGGAGAGGCTCGGGGCGACGCTGGCCGAGGCTCGCGGCGCGGGCGTATCACACCTTGCCGCGCCACGTCTCAAGCAGTTGCACGAGGACTATCGCCGCACCGCCGCCGACCTCGCCTACGCACAGACACACTTTCCCGAGGGGCGCAGCCTCGATTACCTCAACGCGCTCGTGGGCCGCGCGCACGCGGTACTCTACGGCGCCACACCGCGCAGGCTCTCCTCGGTGTGGGGTTTCGTCTCACACGGATATCCCGCACTGGTGCGCTCCTACGCCGCCGAGGTATGGCTGGCAGCGGCGCTTCTGCTGGGCGCGGGCGCCCTCGGCTTCCTCCTCGCACACGTGAACTACCCGCTCGCCCGCCTCTTCATCCCCGAGGCGCTCCGCGACGGCATCGGCGACAGCCTCGAGCGGAGCGGCGACCTGCACGCGATGACCTCGTCGATCGCGCCGCTCCTCTCGGCGGGGATCACCGTCAACAACATCCAGGTCGCACTGATCGCGTTCGCTGGCGGTATCACGTTCGGCGTGCTCACCGCCTATGCCCTCACCGTCAACGGCCTGCTCATCGGCGCAGTAGCCGGCGTGTTCGACAAAGCGGGCGGCTCGCTGTACTTCTGGTCGCTCATCGTTCCCCACGGCTCGCTCGAGATCCCCGCGATCGTGCTTGCCGGCGGCGCGGGCCTCGTGATGGGGCGCGCACTGCTCTCGCCGGGCGATCTGCCGAGGAGTGCCTCCTTAAAGCGCGTCTCTCCCGACGCGCTGCGATTGCTGCTCGGGACCATCCCGCTGTTCGTGATCGCAGGGTTCATAGAGGTGTTCGTGACCCCGCTGCCCGTTCCCGAGGCGCTCAAGTTCGCCTTCGGCGGGGTGCTGACGGCGCTCCTGCTCGCCTACCTTGCGCTGGCGGGCCGGCGGCGCGAGACCGCGGCCATGTGACCGTGTGACTGCGGCGGACGCCCCACGACCCCGCGCTTCATCAGAGCCGTCCGCGAGCCTTGATCTCTAGATAGCGGTTCACCGCGGCCACCGAGAGCTGCTCGGGCTCGACATCGAGCACGAGTGACCCGCGCGCGGCAAGGGTACGGATCGCCGCAGCCTTGTCGTGCAGCAGGTCGGCGGCGACCGCGCAGCGGTAGACGTCGGTCTCGGTCCCGGGTACCGCCGAGGCGAGCCGTTCGACATCGCGATTGCGCTGCGCGATGACGAGCGGCAGATGGCGCGCCGACATCGCTCCGAGTACCGAAAGCAGTCGCCTCGATGGCTCGGTCCCCGCAAGCTCGGTGAAGAGCACCACGAGCGAGCGCCGCCTTACCCGGGTCGACAGGTAGCGGAGTGCTCCACCGTAGTCTGGCTCCTCGACCTGACCTTCGACCGCATAGAGCGCTTCGAGGATCGCGAGGAACTGCCGGTGCCCCTTCCTCGGCGCGAGGAAGGATTGCACGTCGCGGCCGAAGACGATCAGCCCGACGTTGTCGCCGGAGCGGGTAGCAAGGTATGCGAGCAACAGTGCCGCATTAATCGAACGATCGAGCTTGGACAGCGGGCCCACCCTCGGCGTCATGAGGCGGCCCGCATCGATGGCGAGCATGATCGTCTGACTCCGCTCTGCCTCGAAGCGCCGTACCACCGGAGAACCCCGCCGGGCTGTCGCCTTCCAGTCGATGTCGCGATAGTCGTCGCCGTCGATGTACTCGCGCAGCGATTCGAACTCGGTTCCGGTGCCGGCGTGCCGCGCCGCGCGCACGCCGATCTCGTGCAGCGCGCCCCTGCGGGCGAGGAGTGCGTATGTGTGCACCGCGGTGATGTCCGGGTAGACGCGCGCCTCGACGCCATCCGTCTCGCGCACGTCCCACTGCCTGCCAGCAAGTCCGAGCGGCCCGGCCGAGCGCACCGCCACGGGCCCGAACTCGAAGCGTCCGCGCTCGGGCGGCGTGAGCCGCAGCGTCACGAGCGTCTCGGCACGCGGCGCGAGCACAAGCGATCCGACCCTCCGCTCCCCCTCGAAGCGAGCCGGGGGCGTTTCCCGCACGAGCAACCGGGCGACCTTCGCCGAGGAGTTCCGCACCGCGATCTCAACGCTGTTGGGGACCCCGATCGAGAGCTTGACGGGTAGTGTCCGCTCGACTGCGACATCTGCCTCCCCCGGCGCGAGCGCGAGTTCCCGGCTCACGAGCACCGCCACGCCAAGGAGCCACGCGAGGGTGAGAGTCCATGCGAACCCGCCCGGCATCCACGCCACTACCAGCACAGGCGCGGCGGCGAGCAGCGCACAGCGGCCCGTCACGAACAGGCCTCCCATTCGCTCTGAGATGTCTCGGATCCAGCTCACCGAGGAACGTCGACCCGCTCGAACACATCGCGGACGACCGACTCGGCGGGCACACCCTCGATCTCGACCTCGGGACGCAGCACCAGCCGGTGGCGCAGGCAGCTCACTGCCATCGCCTTGACGTCGTCAGGCGTGACGAACGTCCTGCCCTGTAGCAGCGCGTAGCCTTTTGCCGCCACAAGCAAGCTCACCGCCGCACGCGGACTCGCGCCAAGCATCACCGATGCGTGCTCGCGGGTCGCCCGCACGATGCCGGTGACGTAGGCGACGACCCCATCGTCCACGACGACCTCGGGCAGCCGGGCAGCGGCGGCCATCACGTCGGCTGCGCTCGCCGCATGCACGAGCCCCGCCTCGCCGAGATCTGTCATCACCATACCGCCGACGTGGCGCCGAACCACCTCGGCCTCCTCGATCGCGGAGGGATAGTCGACGAGCACCTTCTGCTGGAACCGGTCGAGCTGCGCCTCGGGCAGCGGGTATGTGCCCTCGTATTCGACAGGGTTCTGTGTCGCCACCACCATGAACAGCTCGGGGAGCCGGTGGGACACGCCATCGATCGTGACCTGCCCCTCCTGCATCGCTTCCAGGAGTGCCGCCTGCGTCTTGGGCGGAGTGCGGTTGATCTCGTCGGCCAGAACGAGATTGGCGAACACCGGCCCGGGGCGCAGATGAAACGCACCGTTCCCCGCGTCGTAGACGTTGGTGCCCACCACGTCGGAGGGCATCATGTCCGGACTGAACTGTATCCGCTTGAAGGTCGCATCGAGCGCGTACGCGAGCGAGCGGGCGATGAGGGTCTTGGCGGTGCCCGGCACACCCTCGAGCAGGATGTGCCCGCCGGTGATGAGCCCTACGAGCATGCTGTCGACGACGTGGGCCTGGCCCACGACCGCCTTGCCGACCTCGGCCCGTACCGCCTCGGCCAGCCGCTGTATGGTGCGTGCTGCGTCATCCATCGAGTCCCTCGACCTCCCGTCGTGCCCGCGCGAGTGCGCCGGCGGTTCGTGTGAACCTGTCTTGTGTGATCGGCCCGCCCGAACGAGCGGCCGCCGAATCATCGAGCGCACGCGCTGCCGATGCGTGCACCGCCCGGCCCGCCTCGGCGCTCCCGTGCCTGCGCACGAGCGCGAGACGGACGCCCTCCTCGAGCGTCGCAAGCGCCTCTGCCCGAGCCCCGGCCTTGCGGTAGAGCTCGGCGAGCGAACCGATGTAGGCACCGGTCCGCGCGACCGGGACGAAAGCGGGCTCGATCGGTCGGCCGAACCGCCGCGACATCGCGACGATCGCGAGCGCCACTCCTACGATCGCCAGCACGCCCGCCGCCCGCCCGCTTGCACCGAGGCGTTCCCACACTCCCCCTCCACGCACGAAACCGTGGTGGTACTCATCGAAGTAGACGGGTCCGGTCCGGGCCGCGAGGAGTGTGGCGAACCGCGCGTTGTCCTCCTCGGCCAGTCCTGCGTTGGAGAGCGGAAAGATGTCGCCGAGCCAGACGATCTCGCCCTCGCCGTGCATCCGCGCGATCATCGCCTGTCCGCTGCTGTCGCCAAGGTGTGTCGCCCACGACGCGTCGTTAGCAAGCAGGCGCTGCCTGCCCGGGCTCACGCTGGTGACGCCCTCGGTGTACGCCGAGGGGAGGCGCGGCGACAACACCGGCTCCTCCGGCGCAGCCGGTCCGATGCCCCCGCCGATCCCCGCGCCGCGCAGGACGTCGCGCGCGAACGGACCGGCGAGCACCAGGCGTCCGCCACTCTCGACCCACGAGGAGAGCCGTCGGCCCTCGGTAGCGGTCGGCTCCTTGGTGAATGGCTGGTCCGCGACCACCACGATCGTTCCTCCGCCGCCGGGCAGCTCGTCGAACGAGTGGACGGTCTGGACCTCGATCCCGAGCGCCTCAAGGTAGCGGCTCAGTACCGACAGCCCCTCGCCGTCGGAGTTGAACACCGAACCGGGAGGGCTCTGCACGACGTAGTAGTCACGCGAGAGCGAGACCGCTGCCCAGTACGCACCCACCACCGCCACAGCGATCGCCGCGATCAGCACGACGCGGATGTCGAGTTCCTTGAGTGCGCGCAGGCCCTTCACGCCGACTCACCGCCCACAGACCCGATCTGCGCCAACACCGCATCGTAGTCACTCCGGGCGCGCGCATACCCCTCGACCCCCGGATCGCGGTGCCCGTAGACGGCGAGTTCGAACCTGCCGGAGAGCGCCGCGAGGGGGCGTGCGAGCGACGGCGCGCGTGCAGCGACGTCGAACAGAAGCTCGGCGTTCGTACGCGTGCGGGTCCGGGTGAGGAGCCCGGCCTCGGCAAGTGAGCGTGCCGCTCCACCGAAGAGCGCGCGGACCGCCTCGGCGAACCTGCCCGCCGCGGCAAGCGATTCGGCGTAGGCGAGGGCGTCGGCCGGAAGCGCCTCCGCGGCCGCAACGACCGCCACGCCGCCGTGCGATGCGGCGGGGGTCCGCCCGGATACCGATGTGCTCGCCCGAAGCCGCACGGCGAAGCGCACGAGCACCCACAGCAGTGTGGCGGCAAGCCCGGCGATCACCACGCCGAGCCCGATCGCCATGATGCGCCGAGGCGCGCTCGACGAGGCAAGCGCGGTCTGCCACCGCTCGAAGGCCGCAGCGACGCGGTCAATGAACTCGCCGAGCAGTTCGCTCAGCGGCGAGCGGGCGCTGAGATTCGATTCGTCGAGCAGTTCCTGCAAAACGTCCGCATCGGCTGGCACCGGATCGTCATCCCCGGGCAACGAACGCTCGATAGCCCGCAGGTGCTCGACCATCTCCCCGGCGATCTCGGCGCGAGCTTGCGGGTCACGTGAGACATCGAGCCGCATGAGCAGGGTGCGGAAGGTCGAGTGGTCGGCGAGCACTTCCGTCTGGCCCACGACGACCCGTTCGGAGACAGGAAGTTCGCGCAGCAGGGCGGGCACGAGCGGACCGGGACTCGCCTCGCCACCCGTCTCCAGGTACCCCTCGAGGCTCTCGCGCGCCGAGAAGACCCGGTCGCGATAGTCGGCCGCGCCGGAGGCGGCGGCAGCGGCCGCGGTCGACGGGGCGCCCCCGATCGCGATCGCCAGGAGCAGTACCGGGAGCACTCCGATCCAACCGCCGCGGGCCATCATCGCCTCCTCCCGCCGAGAAGGGCCGCCCGCGCCACGAGGTCCATCCCCTCGCGCCGCGAGCGCAGGTCGGCGTAGAAGAAGAACCACGCAAACTCGATGAAGGGCATCACGAGTGCCACCGACGCCGCCGAAAGCAGTCCCTCGAAGGTCTTCCAGCCCGCCGAGACAGGCTCAAAGACCGCCTCCGGGTTCTGCACCGACACCATGACCTGCCGGACGATCGACGGCGAGGTCACCGCAGTCTCCAGGACGAGAGTGAAGAGCGAGAGGAACACGAAGAACCCGATAACTCGCCACGCGTACCCACTCGTGAGCTGCCAGGAGCGCCTGAACGCCGTCTCGAACCCTGCACCCTCCACCGCCGCGATAGCAGGCGCAAGCGCGAACCTGACTGCGAAAATGACTCCGGGCACGATGAAGAAGAGGCCGAGCACGCCCGCAGAGAAGACGAGCACGAGACTGACCAGCGCATACGTCAGGAACCGCCGCCATCCCACGGCAAGCACGCCGCGGACACCGGGAGGGTCGTCGGACATGAATGCCCCCGCGGCCCTCAACAGGGCGCAGGCGAGATAGACGCGGGCGACCCAGAAGAGCGGAGCGGTCACGTTCGATGCAAGCGCGAACAGCGCGAGCGAGTCGAATCCGGCAAGATCTCCGGTCCCCTCACCGAGCACCGGCACGAGTGCGAGAAGGCCCCGCGTGTAGAAGACCTGGGCCACGCCGACCACCAGTGCGACGGGAAAGACCGTGAGAAGCGAGACGACAGCGACGGTGCGGATGTTCGCCCGGTAGAGTCCGAAGGCGTCGTCGAGCACCCTCCCCACTCCGACCGGTCGCCACACCCGGCTCACGGTGAACCGCCGCCAGCGTGCGGCTCGGCCAGCGTGACATCCCCGGAACTCACCGGGACGAGGTCCCCTTCATCGCCACCGCGTACAAGCAGGCGGCCGAGATCGTCGACCCCCTCGGCCGTCCCCTCGGCGACGAGCCATCCGCTGATGTCGTGCACGCGCACCGACGTACCCCGGAGCGCATCGAGCGGCTCGACAGCATCACGCACAGCGCCGAAGCCCTCATCGAGCAGGAGCCGATAGCCGCGCGAGATTCCGTCGAGGACGGCCGCGGCCGCCTCCGCGAGCCGGGGCGCGGCGTCGTCTGACTGCGTGTCCGCGAGGTAGGCCGCGCCCTCGGCGACGTGAGCAGGGCGCACCACGTTGAGCCCGACCCCGGCGGCGACCCACGCGGTGCGATCGGCCTCCCCGGCGATCTCGAGGAGCACGCCTCCGAGTTTGCCGCCCCGGGCGAGCAACAGATCGTTGGGCCACTTGACGCGCACCCTGTCCGCGACGCCGAACCGCTCCCCGACCTCGGCAGCGACTCCCCACGCGACCGCAAGAGGCAGCCCCGTAAGCTCGCCGGGAGTCAGTGGTGGCCGCAGCACGGCCGAGACGTAGACGCCTCCCGCGGGCGACGTCCACTGTCGGCCGAGACGCCCCTTACCCGCAGTCTGTACTGAAGCCAGCACCGCACTACCGTGAGGCGCTCCCTCTCGGGCCAGCCGGACGGCATCGACGTTCGTCGACCCGGTCACTCCGCCGCCGAGGAGTTGCCCCCACCCGTCGCCGTGCAGGGCGAGCCGCACCTCGGCAGGGAGCGGGGCGTCCGGCACGCCGAGGAGCCGGTAACCGCGACCGGGAGCAGCCTCGATGTCGTAGCCCAGCTCGCGCAGTCCTGCCACGTGCTTGCCCACTGCAACCCGGGAGACGTCGAAACGGCCTGCGAGCTGCTCGCCCGAGATATCGCCCGGAGCTGCGTCCCGCAGCGCGGCAAGCACGTCCTCGCGTGTGCTCACACGGCCCCACCCTCGTCGCCGGCGGCTGTGGCGTGCGCCTCGGCCCTGCGAGCCCGCAGGCGCCGCACCGCAACGACGGCGCCGATCAGCAACGCGACGAAGACCGCCAGTCCCGCATAGCCCACGCCCGAGACTATCGACAGCGCCCGCTCGAAGTTCTCGCCGACGAAGTACCCGATGACCATGATGATCGTCGTATAGACCGCAGCACCCAGGAACGTGTAGAACTCAAACCACGGCAGTCGCATCCGCGAGACCCCGGCGATCATCGGCACGAAACTCTTGAAGCCGACGGTGAAGCGGGAGAGGAACACAGTCTTGGAACCATGCAAGAAGAAGTACTCCTCGGCCTCAGCGATCCGCTCCTCACTGATGTGGAACCGGTTCCCGTAGCGCACGAGTGCCTCGCGTCCGCCTCTCCGGCCAAGGAAGTAGCTGATGTTGCTGCCGATCGTTGTCCCGAGAACGGCGTAGGCCCACACGAGGGCAAACGACAGTGAGCCGTACTGGGGTGTCGACAGAAACGCTCCGCCCACCACGACAGTCTCGCCTGGGGTGAACGCGCCCACGATGAAGATGTTCTCGAGCACGGTGATGCCGAATACCATCGGGTATCCGGCCACATCGAGAAAGCCGAGGAACCAGTCGAGCAACGGAACTCCGGTGATAGGACCCACGTGACCGTTTCCTCCCTGCTACGCCCGAGCGTTCGTCACTTCATCGAACCCGAAGTCGAGCTGTGGCGCAAGGGTCAAGGCGCTAGTCGATATCCGATCGACACCTGCAGCGACGACCCGGTCCAGATCCTCGAACCGGATCCCACCTGATGCCTCGGTCAGACAGTGGCGCCCGGCGGCTTTCCCTGCAGCCCGAACGGCCGTGACAGCTCTGGCCAGCGTGACACCGTCCATGTTGTCGAGCAACACGATGTCGGCCCCTGCTCGCACAGCCTCCTCGGCCTGCGCGATGGTGTCGGCCTCCACCTCGAGCATCAGCTCCGGGTAGGCGGCTCGCGCCTTCTCGATCGCGGTCGTGATACCACCTGCCATACGGATATGGTTGTCCTTCACCAGAACCATGTCCCACAGGCCCGCCCTGTGCGGATGACCGCCGCCGCACAGGGCGGCCCACTTGGAGAGCGCACGGAGCCCGGGGAGCGTCTTGCGTGTGTCGCAGATGTCCACACCGGGGGCAGCGGCGCTCCAGCGGGCTGCCTCACTCGCAATCCCCGAGAGCGTCATGAGCACGTTGAGCGCCGTCCGCTCCGCAGCAAGCACGACCGCCGAGGGGCCCTCGACCTCGAGCACGGCCGTCCCGGGCGCGAGGCTGTCGCCCTCCCGGGCGAGTGGCTCGACCACGAGCGAATCGGAGCCGATGCCTGCCGCCGCAGCGAGCATCGTCCACGCACGTGTCGCCATCCCGATCCCGCAGACCACGCCCGCCTCGCGGACGACCACGCGACCCGCGAACCGTGAACCCTGAGTGGCGACCGCGTGCGTGGTGACGTCACGGACAAGCAGGTCGGACGGCTCCCCGGGAGTAGTTGCGGGCGCGAGCAGCCGTTCCGGCTCCACGCCGAGGTCCTCGGCGAGAGCGCGGGCGATGAGCTCGTCGAACGGTGGCGGGAACGGGCACGATCTCATCATGCGGACCCCCCGCCGGCAGGCACGAATCTCGGCCCTTGGCCGCGCTGCCAGACCAGGTGACCCGACCAGTGAGCGTCGTCGCGATCAGGGAAGTCGATGCGGCTGTGGGCGCCCCGGGTCTCGGTCCGCAGCCGGGCGGCGTGGGACACCAGGCACCCGACCGTGATCATGTTCTGGACCTCAAGTTCCTCGGAACGCCTGAGGCTGACGTCCAGCAAGCGACTCAGGCCCGAAAGCACGGTCGCAGCCTCAGCCAGACCGCCCTCGGAGCGCGTCATCCCCACGAATCCGGTCATCACCTGCTGTACCGTATCGCGCGCCGCACCGATCGCGAACGCCGCCGTGCGGTCGGCCTCACCCGAAACGATCCGATCCGGACGAGCGGCTCCTGTCTCGCCCTGCAGCGCGCGGGCGATCCGGCGCGAGTAGACGACACCTTCCAACAGGGAGTTCGAGGCGAGCCGGTTCGCACCGTGCAGCCCCGAAGCCGTCACCTCTCCTGCTGCGAACAAACCGGGTACCGACGTACGGCCGTCGAGATCGACCGTCACGCCACCCACCATGTAGTGCGCAGCCGGAGCGACGGGGACGAGCTCGGCTGACAGGTCGTATCCCGCTTCCCTGCACCGCTCCCAGATCGTCGGGAACCGCCTGGAGAGGTGTTCCTCGCCGAGGTGCCGGGCATCGAGCCACACATGCGGCTCGTTGCAACGGACCATCACCTTCTCGATCTCGCGTGTGACGACATCGCGGGGAGCAAGCTCGGCGAGAGGATGGACGGCTGGCATGAAGCGCTCGCCACGACAGTCGACCAGGTAGGCGCCCTCCCCGCGAAGCGCCTCGGTGATGAGCGACTTGGGATGTTCCTCGCTATCGAGTGCAGTGGGGTGGAACTGCACGAACTCGACATCGCTGACCTCCGCGCCGGCGCGCCACGCGGCTGCCAGGCCATCACCGGTCGCGATGAGCGGATTGGTCGTCACGCGGAAGACCTGGCCGCATCCACCCGTTGCAAGAACGACCGCGTCTGCCCAGAGCGCCTTCGGACGGCTCTTCTCGCCACCTGTGACGAGCGCGCCGACACACCGGTCGCCTGCGGTCAGCAGGTCGACGAGGAAGTGCTCTTCAAGCGTCTCGATGTGATCGGCTGCGCGCACCGCCGCGGTGAGCGCAGCCTGGATGCTCGCTCCGGTCGCATCGCCCGTGTGCAGCACGCGCGGCAGGCTGTGCCCGCCCTCTCGCGCCAACCGCGGCTCACCGCCCTCGGCAGCATCGAAATGGACCCCGAACCCCGCGAGTTCGGTAAGTGCGTCGGCGGCCTCTCCGACCACAGCGCGCACGACATCGGTGTCGCAGAGTCCCTGGCCCACCACGAGAGTGTCGGCGAGGTGCAGCTCGACCGAGTCCGCCTCACCCACAGCGCCCGCGATCCCGCCTTGCGCGTACCAGGTCGCGGTCTCGTTCAGGCGCGCCTTCGTCACGAGTCCGACGCGCCGCTGTGGACCGAGGGATAACGCGGCCGTCAGCCCTGCGATCCCGGAACCGACCACGAGCACGTCGTAGTGCTCCTGTTCGAGCTCACCGGTGTCGAACTCGAGCAGATAGCGCCGCCCTAGCGCCTCGGGCAGCGCCCCTGCACGTATCTGTGCGCCGTCATCCAAGTGCGACCATCCGCTCCACCGCGCCAAGCGCGCGCCTGGCGACCTCGGCATCTACCTCGATCGCTGTGTGCATCCCGGCGAGCGAGTCACGCACCTTCTCGATCGTCGTGACCTTCATGTTCGGGCAGAGCATCCTCGGGTTGAGGTTCACGAACCGCTTGCCCGGCGCCGCCTTCGCGAGCCCGTGCAGCAGGCCTTCCTCGGTCACGACGATGAACTCTTCAGCCGCCGAGGACTCCGCCCACCTGAGCATCTGGCTCGTCGAGAGCACGGCGTCGGCGAGCGCGCAGACCTCCGGACGACACTCCGGGTGCGCGATTATCTCGGCTGCAGGATGGCGCTCGGCCGCCTCGCGCACCTGCTCGACGGTGACATCCTCGTGCGTCGGGCACCAGCCCTCCCATGCGATCACCTCGACGCCGGACAGCTGCGAGCCCACCCACGCCGCGAGATTCTTGTCCGGCCCGAAGAGGATGCGACCCGAGTCCAGCGACCGGACGATCTCGACCGCGTTGGCGGACGTGCAGCAGATGTCAGAGAGCGCCTTGACCTCCGCCGAGGAGTTCACGTACGTCACCACAGGCACGCCCGGATACTCGTCGCGCCACGCTGCAAGCTGCTCGCCGGTGAGCATGTCGGCCATCGGACACCCGGCGCGTGGCTCGGGCATCAGCACGGTCTTGGCGGGCGAGAGGATCTTCGCCGTCTCGGCCATGAAGTGGACTCCGCAAAAGACGATCACGCTCGCGTCCGTCGCCGCAGCCTTGCGGGCGAGACCGAGGGAGTCGCCGACGAAGTCCGCTACCCCCTGGATCTCCGGCCGCTGGTAGTTGTGCGCGAGTATCACCGCATCACGCTCTCCGGCCAGCGTCCGAATCTCGTCAAGCAGTACGGAGGGGTCAGTCACGCGCTCCATGGCAGCCTACGTCCCTTCACTGTCCGCGCGCCCGGCCGTCTGGCCCACCGTGAGCGCGACGTTGTCGATCAGTCGTGTGGCCCCGACCCGTCCCGCAATCAACGCGCGCGCCGGACCCTCGATGCGGTCGACAGGTTCGAGGGTAACCGGGTCGACGACGATCGCGTAGTCAAGAGCAAGCCCCGCGACACCCGCGGTGCACTCCAGCATCGCACGCTCGATCGCATGCGCCTCCCGCTCACCCCCCGCAGCAGCAGCCGTGGCGGCCTCGAGCGCGGCCGGCAAAGCAAGCACCGCCGCACGTTCGGCCGCCGAGAGGTAGGCGTTTCGGCTGGAGAGCGCGAGCCCGTCGGTGTCCCTCACGATCGGACAGCGCACCA
>CAYGFZ010000017.1:24758-36969 GCA_964349355.1 uncultured Coriobacteriaceae bacterium
TTTCGGCTGGAGAGCGCGAGCCCGTCGGTGTCCCTCACGATCGGACAGCGCACCACTCGCACGCCAAGGTCCAGATCGATGACGAGCCGCTCGATGACTCGCAGTTGCTGATAGTCCTTCTCGCCAAAGAACGCCAGGTCGGGCCGGAGCACCGAGAGCAGCTTGGTCACGATGGTCGCGACACCGGTGAAGTGGCCGGGCCGTACCTCGCCCTCCCAGTGCCTGGCGAGAGGACCCGGGTCGACGCTCACCGCAGCATCCGGCGCGTACATCGCACCTACACTCGGCGTGAAAACCAGGTCGACACCTTCCCCGGCTAGAAGGCCGAGGTCGCCATCGAGGTCGCGCGGATAGCTCTCGAAGTCCTCACCTTCGGCGAACTGGGTAGGGTTCACGAACACCGAGACGACCACGTAGTCCGCCCGTTCACACGCCGCGCGGACCAGCGTCAGATGCCCCTCGTGTAGGGCGCCCATCGTCGGCACGAGCGCAACGGTCTGACGCTCGCGATGAGCTTCGGCGACGGCCCTGCGGGCCTCTTCCTTCGATGCGACCCTCTCCACGCTAACCCTCCCGCGCCGCGGGGCCGGGCTCAAACGACCCGTCCCGGACGTCGGCAGAGTACGCCCTCACCGCATCGCGGATGACCGCACCGACATCCGCATAGCGCCTCGCATGCTTCGGAACGAACTCGCCACCAAGGCCGAGCAGATCGTGGAAGACCTGCACCTGTCCGTCGCACGCCGGCCCGGCACCGATCCCGATGGTCGGGATCTCCAGCATGCCGGTGACCTTCGCTGCCAGATCTCCGGGGATGCACTCGAGCACGATCGCGAACGCTCCGGCTTCCTGTAGTGCAAGACAGTCATCGACGAGCGCCGCCGCGCCCTCTTCGTCTCTCGCCTGCACGCGATAGCCGCCGAACTGATGGACGGACTGCGGGGTGAGGCCCACATGCCCCATCACCGGTATACCGGCCTCGGTCAGCCGCCTGACCGTGGAGGCCACGTGCACACCACCCTCGAGTTTGACGGCTGTCGCGCCTCCCTCGGCGAGCAGACGACCGGCCGCGCGCAGGGCTTCCTCGGCAGATATCTGGAACGTCATGAACGGCATGTCGGCGACCACAAGCGTCCGCGTGACACCACGCACGACGGCGGCGGTGTGCCGCACCATGTCGTCGAGGGTCACCGGAAGGGTGGATCCATACCCGAGAACGGTCATGGCAAGGGAGTCGCCCACGAGGACGACGTCGACTCCTGCTTCCTCGACAAGTCTGGCCGAGGGCGTATCGTAAGCAGTGACCATCACGATAGGCTGCGCAGCCGTCTTGTACGCGCGCAGCGTTGTCGTCGTGACCGTACGCGCTGATTCAATCGGCGCCATGGCGCTCATGGCACCCTCCTTCCCGTCCTGCCGTCTCAGCCCCGGATCGTCCGAGGTCCAAGCGGCCCCGTTGCGGTGGGAGGAGAGTATACCCTACAGCAGGTCGGAGCCATCGTCCGGCGCCGGTACAGCAGCCTCTGATTCTGCCAGCACGCGGCGGGCGCGCTCTGCGAGCGACGAGGGGACCTTCAGCCGGAACAGCGAACTCAGGCCATACGGGCTGGTCGCCATCTCGGGCGCGTACGGGTCCCATGCGAACGGGATGCCCTCGGCCTCCAAGATCGTGCGCTTGAAGATGAGTCCCGCATCCGGCGCGCCCGGAGGCTCCATCGCCTCTGCCACGGTGACCCACTCCTCGTCCTCGCGAAACTCCGCAGCGGCGGCAGTGCCGCTCCCGTCGACGACGCGGGTCACCTCCTGGAATCCCGGCAGCACGCCGAGCACACCCGTGATGCGTCCGACCCCCATCTCCGCACTGCTCACGAGCGCACCGTCCGGAAGTGCCGCGAATGGGTCGGCCTCGAGCAAGGGCACCACCACGAACTCGCGCTCGGCGAAGCGCGGATGCGGGACCTGGAGCACGTCGCTCTCCCACTCCTCATCGCCGAAGAGCACGATATCGAGGTCGACGGTTCTCGGCGCATTGCGCTTCGACGATATCCGGCCGAGATCCCGTTCGATCTCCTGGAGCCTGCCGAGAAGGATGTCGGCCTCCAGCCCGGTGTCGATCACTGCGACCGCGTTCGCATACGCCGGCTGGTCAGGGCTGGGCCACGGCTCGCTCTCGTACACACGAGAGACGGCGATCACGGCGGTCGAAGGCAAGTCATCGACCGCCTTGAGCGCAGCAGCCAGTGTCTCGAGCCGGTCTCCAACGTTACCCCCGAGTCCAAGATACGCACGCACCACGCCGGTCACCTCCCAATAGTCGCCGCGACCTCGAGTGCCTGAGTGGTCTCGGCCACATCGTGGACCCTCAGCACGTCAGCCCCGCGCAGATAGGCGGTGACGGCCGCACCCACGCTGCCGGCGACGCGGCGCGCTGGATCCTCTTCACCGAATATGTGCCCTATGAAACGCTTTCGTGACGCTCCCATGAGGACCGGGTAGCCGAGTGCGGCTATCTCGGGCAGCCTGCGGAACAGCTCGATGTTGTGCGCGAACGTCTTGCCGAAGCCCATGCCGGGATCCAGCGCGATCCGCTCGCGCGCGACACCGGCGTCCTGTAATCGACGTGCCTGTTCGCCGAGGAACTCGGAGACCTCCGCGACCACGTCGTCGTAGCGAGGCTCGAGCTGCATCGTCTGGGGATCATCGCCGAGCATATGCATGACCACGAGGCCGGCGTCGCATCCAGCGGCCACCCGGATCATCTCCGGGTCACGGAATCCAGTGACGTCGTTGATCACCGCTGCCCCGGCATCGACACACGCACGAGCGACCTCGGCGTGACGCGTGTCGACCGACACGGGCACCGATCCTTCCGCGGCGAGCCTGGCCACGACGGGCCTCACGCGAGCGAGTTCCTCGGTGGTCTGCACCGGACGCGCCCCGGGCCGCGTCGACTCGCCCCCCACGTCGACCATCCCTGCACCCGCTGCCATCATCGCCCGCGCATGTGCAAGCGCCTCCAGTGGCTCGGCGTGTAAGCCGCCGTCCGAGAAAGAATCGGGCGTGACGTTGAGGATGCCCATAACGAGCGGACGGTCGAGAGGGATGCGATACCGGCCGCACTGCCACTGATGCGATTTCATCTGCCCAGCGTAGGGCCTTCGGTCCCGAGTTTCAATGCCGCAGCGTGACCCGATTCCCCGTCACGGATATACGCTAGCGGCCCTTGATGAGAGCCATCGCTTCTGACCGGGTCGCCATGTTCCGCTCGAAGATTCCACGCACCGCCGAGGTGGTGGTGATCGCGCCAGGCTTCTGCACACCCCGCATCGACATGCAGAGGTGCTCGGCCTCGATCACCACCATCACTCCTGTCGGAGTCAGATGCTCGACGATGGTATCCGCGATCTGGCTCGTCATCCGCTCCTGCACCTGCGGCCTTCGCGCGAAGACGTCGACCACACGAGCGAGTTTCGAAAGCCCGCAGATCCGCCCCTCCTTGCCCGGGATGTAGGCGACGTGCGCCCGTCCCATGAACGGCACGAGGTGGTGTTCGCACATCGAGTAGAGCGGGATGTCACGCACGAGCACCATCTCCTGATGGCCCTCGTTGAACGTCACGCAGAAGTGCTCTGCCGCGTCCTGGGTGAGTCCGGCGAATATCTCGCCGTACATGTCGGCAACCCGTTCAGGCGTGCCTACGAGCCCCTCGCGGTCGAGATCCTCGCCTACGCCCTCGAGAATGAGGCGCACGCCTTCGATGATCTTGTCGCGGTCCATGGGTGCCTTTCGGGGTCGAGGATGCGACGGCGTGAAAGCAACGTCGCGCTACGAAGCCAGTATGCCCGATGTGGCGGGCGAGGCACTACGGGCCTAGCCGCTGGCTATGAGTCCGAAGGCCCGGCCTACCGCAATGACCGCCGGGCCCATGAGTACGATGAGGGTCGCCGGGAGAATGCAAAGAATCAGCGGGAAGACCATCTTCGCCGGTGCCTTCTGGGCCATCTCCTCAGCGTACTGGCGGCGCTTGACGCGCATCTCCTTCGACTGCGTGGCGAGCACCTTGCTCACGCTGATGCCGAAGATGTCCGCCTGAATCATCGCCATAACGAAGGTGGTAAGCTCTTGCACCTGAGTGCGCTCAGATAGGTTCCGAAGCGCATCGCGCCTCGGAAGACCCGCATTCACTTCCTGCAAGACCTTGGTGAACTCCTCGGCTATCGGGCCACTGGCGCTGCGCAGATACTTCACCAAGGCCGCGTCGAAACCAAGTCCGGCTTCGACCGAGATCATGAGCATGTCGAGCATGTCAGGGAGACTCCGGCGTATGCTCGCCTGTCGAGCCTCCGTGCGAGTCCGAAGCCAGAGATCCGGAACAAAGAATCCTCCGAGTCCCCCGATCACGTTGAGGAGCAGGGCTTGGGAGGGAGACGGGCCGAAGGTGCGAAGCACGAGCCACGTCAAGGCGGAGACAGTCAACAAGGACAGTAACTTCAGCACGATTAGCGAATCCGCGTCCATCCCCTTGGGATTGCCCGCAACACGCAAGCGATGCGCTAGACGAGCCCGGTAATCCCCGGGAACGAACACGCGGGATCCCTGGAGCATCCCCGAAGCGAGCGGACGCAGTATCCGGTCAAGAAATGGCAGAGACAGTGGCTCGACTTCTCCAGCCTGGGCCCTCTCGCGCTCGGTGAGGAGCGCCAATCGGCGTGCCACTTGGCGCTCCTCGGAAAAGACCATGGCGAGCACCACATACGCGACGACTCCGATGCTCACTCCAACGAGGCCCGCGCTCAGAAGTAACATCTCAGACCTCCAACTTCGTGAGACGTATCAGCCACCACGAGCCAACCAGGAGAAGTAGCATGCCCACGGCAAGCATGCCCAGGCCGAGACCCGTCGTCAGAAGGGCCGACATATACCTGGGGTTCACAAGGTAGAGGGCGATGAGGAGGAAGAAAGGAAGGATCACGAGCACGATTGCGGAGAAACGGCTCTCAGCCGTGAGAGCGCTCACCTGACGCCGCAGTTCGGCGCGCTCCCTAATTGTCGCCGCCACAGTGTCGAGCACTTCTGCAAGGTTGCCTCCAACATCTCTTTGGATTGCGATCGCGGCAACTGCCCAACGGAAGTCATCGCTGTCGAGACGCTCTGCCATACGTCCGAGGGCATCTTCAAGAGGCAAGCCGAGCCTGCTCTCGGACTGAACGCGTAGAAACTCACTGGCTGCCGGCTCGGCTACCTCATCGACAACAAGATCGATCGCCTGGGAGATGCCCCACCCTGAGCGCAACGATCCTGCCACCAGACTCAGGATGTCCGGCAGCTGCTCTTCGAAACGACTCCTTCTCCTGTTCACCGCCCGATCGAGCAGCGCAATCGGCAGGACCGTGGCGACTATGATTGCCAGAACGGTTACAAAAAACTCCCCCACGGTCACGTGCACAAAAAGCCCAATAATGATGACACCGAGAAGATGGAAGAACATGTACTCGTTGGGGCGCAAGGGCAGTCCCGCTCTCTCGAGCCTACCGCGGACGGCGCCGGTCAGTCCCCGCGTATCTGCAAACGCACCAACGGCTTCCAGAACACGCCCCCGAGTGCTGCCGCCGCCTGGGCCGTTCGTCTCGGCGAGGGACCCGCCTGTGGCATGCGTGTAGTAGTCGAGCTGGTCAAGCACTGTCGACGGCTTGGTTAGAATCGATCCAACTCCAAACACGAGCAGGCCGCCCGCCCCGAATACGAACACAGTGGCCATCACGCGCCAGAGAGGGTTGGCAAGCGGCGCGCTCCATCCGGAGTCTTGGACCCCGACAGGCTGACCTGATGCAAACGCCGGATTTCCCAGGGAGAGGCGCGTCGACCGCTGAGCACCATCTCGCGTAACGCTCAGCTCGATGTCCAGATCGGGCGTCGGTGGTTCAAGACTCGTGTAGGTGACGGTATAGACGTTACGCAGTTCCTGTGCAATCTCCTCAAAGATTGCCGTGAACTCAGTCGACTCGGTCACCGCGGCCATCCGACCGCCAGATCGCTGTGCGAGTGCCGCAAGCGGCTCAGGATCATACTCGGGCGACTCGAGCGCTACCGCATACAATGGAACGCCCGACTGCGAGATGGTCGCAGCGGCGGTGTCGAGCGAGTTGATGCTGGTGTTGTCCCCGCCGTCGGAGAGCACGATCATGTACTGCTCCCCGCTGGTCGCGTCTTCGACGATGAGATCCAAAGACCTGACGACGGCGTCATAGAGCGCAGTCTCTCCACGAGCCTCCAGAGAGTTCACCGTACTCATCAGTGCTGCCCTGTCAGTGGTGAATCCCGAAAGTACCTCCGGCTCAGAAGCGAACGTGACAAGTGCGATACGGTCCCGGTCGCCCATTGACTCGATAAACCGACGCGCGGCCGCCTGCGCGTCTGCAAGGGGCTGGCCACGCATGCTGCCACTCACATCGATGACAAGTACCACCTCGATGGGATCCCTGATCGCCGCTTCGGAGACGGCCCGCACTCCGGCAATTGCCACGCTGTTCTCGCGAACAGCGAACTCGGGCTGCGGATCTTCCGCTCGTTGCGGCACCAGCTCTCCAGGCAACGCCACCCTCAGTGAGACCTCCGGATAAGCGTCCAGATTGGTCGACTGAATAACCAGTCCCTCCTGAGCAGTAACGGATGCCACGCCCAGGAGAGCGGTTAGCGCCGCAGCACAGATGACCAGAAACGCGTGCGCCCATCTACTCACGATCTATCCCTTCGCCATCGACTCTGGCGCAAACAGTCCGGGCTCCATCTCGATGCCCATGTACTCAAGTTGCTCCGAGAACTTCGGACGAATGCCTACCGACTTCAGATGGCCGAGATAGCAGCCATCCGTGTCCACACCCATCGAGTAATCAAACCTGAAGATATCCTGCATAACGATTGTGTCGCCCTCCATACCTTCGATCTCAGATATCTGGGTCACCCGGCGGGAGCCGTCCGGCAAGCGGCTGAGATGAATCATGAGGTGGAGTACCGAAGAGGTCTGTTCTCTGATGGCACGGATGGGCAGGTCCAATCCACTCATGAGCACCATCGTCTCAAGACGTGCCAGGGCATCGCGCGGAGCGTTCGCATGAATGGTCGAGAGTGATCCCTCGTGCCCGGTATTCATGGCCTGCAACATATCGAGCGCCTCGGCGCCGCGAACCTCCCCGACGACGATGCGATCGGGCCTCATGCGCAATGAGTTCCTGACGAGGTCTCGAATCGTGACCTGCCCTCGCCCCTCGATATTGGGTGGTCTGGACTCCAAGCGCAGAACATGGTCCTGGTGAAGTCGTAGTTCTGCCGCATCCTCGATCGTCACGATGCGCTCATCGTTGGGCACAAAAGAGGAGACCACATTGAGCAGCGTGGTCTTGCCCGTTCCGGTGCCACCTGAGATCAAGATGTTGAGCTTGCCGGTCACGCACGCCTTGAGGAAGCCGGCGGTCGCGTCGGTCAGCGTACCGAAGTTGATCAGATCGTCGACAGTGAATGGCTCGCGCGAGAACTTCCTGATTGTAAGCATAGGGCCGTTGATGGCGAGGGGATGTACGACGGCATTGACACGCGAACCGTCCGGCAATCGAGCATCGACCATCGGAGAACTCTCGTCCACTCGCCTACCAACCTGCGCGACGATCTTGTCGATGATGCGGAGCAAGTGTGCCTCGTCGATAAACTGACGGTCGGCCGGGAAGATCTTACCCCTGCGCTCAACGTAGATCGTCGATGAGTTGTTCACCATGACCTCGGTGATCTCGGGATCCTCGAGGTACGACTGAATCGGTCCGTAACCAAGGATGTTGTCGATGACATCGGCCATCACCCCGCGGCGCTCTGATGCCGACAGCGGGGTGGTCTCCTCGGCTAGCAGTTCCATGAGCCGGTTCTCGATCTTGGTCCGAAGCGCACTGTCGCCTCCGCCGTCCACTCCGATCTCGGTACCCATCTCCTCGATGAGAAGGTGGTGCAGGTGCCGGACTACGGCATCCGTGCTCCGCGACGCGGATATCGCAGCAGCCGCGACCTCATCGACAGAGCCGAACCCTCGATCATCATCGGGCCTCTCCCTCAGCACGTCGTCCCCTTCTACTCGTCCGTAGCGATGGTACGGGCCAGCTCGACCAGGCTCTTGGCCACGGCAGACTTTGGCGCGTCGAGAACAACAGGAACACCCTTGTTCACCGATCTCGGAACCGCACGATCACTCGGAATCCGTGCCAAAATCCGTCCGCCAATCGCGCGCTCGACTTCCTGCGCCTCAAGAAACACCTTGCTGTCAGACCTGTTAAGCACCAACTGAACACCGCCGTTGCTATACCCCAACTGCTTCAGCTTCTCGAGCGACACCTTGGTGCTCTTGATGCTCGGCACCTCCATCGTGGCAACCGCAAGTACTTTGTCGCTGCGGTCGATAGCGGTGAGCACTGCCTCATCGAAGCGTCCTGCCGTGTCGACGACAACGTAGTCAGCGATTTCACCCAGCAGACCGATGATGCGACTAATGCGGGCTGTCGTGACCGATTCGGCGTCCTCGGAGCGACGCGGTGCGAGCAACACCTTTAGGCCCGAGGAGTGCTCCGTAAGAAACCCCCTGAGCATCTCGGCGTCGAGACGATCGAAAGCCTGGGCTGCATCGAAGATAGTCCGTGTGGGCTCCAGCTTGAGCATGATGGCGGCATCCCCGAACTCTAGGTCCAGATCGAGGAGTACGACCCTCTTCTTGAGCTCGCTTGCGAGCGCCACACCCAGATTGCTCGCAATGACAGTCTTGCCGACGCCCCCCTTTGTACTGAAGACCGTCACAATCTTCGACGGTCGGGGCGCAGTTGGCACCTCATGTGAACCGGAGTCATCTGCGGATTGGGAACGCCCGCTGATGTCATGCGCCGACTTGATTGCGGCACCCACGTCACCGTATGTCGATCCCTCAGAAGAGACGACGTCCCGAAATCCCGCGCGCATGGCCATTCGGAGCAACTCGGGCGTGACCTTCTGAGCGACGAGGACGCACTCAATTGGTCGTGCCCGTGAGGTAAGTTCCTCACCTGCCGTTATGGCGGCATCGATTGGAATCGACGGACCGAACACAACAACGTGCGCCTTCTCCCTAACGGCAGTCTCCACAGCGCCGGAAGCCGAGACGGCGGAGGCAAGAGAAACCCCCTCCTCACGTCCAAGGAGGGTCTCCAGCCTTCCGATGAACTCGGGGCTTCTGTCTGCGACCAGGATAAGGCCCACGTCGCCCCACCTACTCCAGCACCTGCGGATAGGTCATCCCTGGCGTGGTTGGAACCTCGGTCGTCGTCGACCCAATCAGGGCAAGCCAAACACTGCCCTTCTCTTCGGCAAAGATGAGTTGCTCAGCCTCCACGGGCGGCAGAGCAAGTGTGATGGTGCCCGGGGGTTCATCAGCAGTCTCTTGCCCGCCGCCCACCAACGTCCCTTCCTGTCGACCCTGCTGATCCTCACTCGAGACACTGGCCGTGGTTCCGGACTCGGCAGTTGAAAGGTCCGTGCCGACGGCGATAACGCGAACCTTGCGTAGCACGACCTTGGTGATCGCATCCGATAACTCACCTGTGGGCTCAAAAGTCGCGATGACCATGACATGATCGCCCGGCTTAACAAGACCCGACACGCCCTTGACGGCGTTGTTCGGCACTGAGACTGCGACGTAGTCCTTCGGAACCGCGTACGAAAGCCCGGCCTCAGCCGGATACTTGAAGCGTGCGGCAGTGATCTGCTCGCCCCGTGAAACAGAGAATGCCAGCACCTGCCCCTCTATTGAGGCAGAGGAGGAGACGGCACCGTCAGAGACATACTGCCGGGGGATGGTGGTGCTGACAATCTGCTCATTCTCGAGCAGCTGTTCTGCAGTGGAGCCGACTGGGAGATCCTGCTGCGCGACCAGTACCTCGACAGGCTGCGCATCTGCCTCCAACCGTATACGCGCACTATCGAGATAGCGTGCCGCGAAGAACGCGGCAATCAACCCGAAAGCAATCGCCGCGACGAGAACCAGTATCTTCGAGCGCATATGGCTCCTTCCCCCTCACGTGGACGGCACTAGTCAATCAGGCGAAATGCAATCGCTCCGTAGGGATCTATCCGGCCCCACTCAAGTACGTCATCATCGGCACCGAGCGGCCTTATGAACCGCCCAGTGACCTCCGCCTTATTGCCCTGCAAGCCCACGCCCTCGATGTAGAAGTAGGCAAAACCTATCACCTTGACGTAGCCGCTGGGCAACACACCGTCCCACGAATACGGGTCAGCGGTCCCCACGGCAATGATAATCGGCACGACCACAAGACGGCGAGCGTCGTAGTCGAGGATACTCACTGTGCCGTCGTCGTTCACCTGGACAACCTCGCCAAAGGTTCGGTTATCGCCAGCGATGAGGGCGTTCAGAGCGTTCCTCGTGGTGATGCCGTTGATACCTGACTGAGGGTGATAGTCCGAACCGATGTACACCGGATTAGGGACTCCGCCATGTTCGATGTCGTACTTGATCCCACCTGGCTGATTCGCATTGCTGGCGTTTCCGCCGGGAGGATCAGTCAGCGCCAGGAAGCCGAAGAGGCCAGGCGCGCCTACACCGTCCGGCGGCGAAAACTTCACTGTCTCCTCGGACCCGAAGCCATAGCCGAAGCCGGCACCCTCGCCCAACGCCATCAAGCCGAATGGCATGACGCCTCGGCTGAAGGCCCGTGGTGAGGATATGACCGCCGCCGCCTTGGCACCGACGGGCGCGCTCTCACGATCGAGAAACCGGGCCAGGAACAGGCCCATATTCGGATCCTGCAGCCGCGCAACCAGGGTGTCTCCTGCAGAGTATGTAGTGGCGACCTCGAAACTGCGCTCACTCACCTCCGAGGAGTTGCGCGTCGCATACTCCTCGGCCATCGCAATCGCACTCGCAGGATTCGCGGGCAACTCCTGCACCCCGGCGAGGGCGGCGGCATCTGCAGCTGACTGAATCTGGCGCCTGTGACTATACAGTGCTCCCGCATCAACCACGATCGCACCGAGACCGAGCAAGACCACAAGAATAACAGCGACAACCATGGCTACAGCGCCACTATCATCGCGTAGAATGCGATTCTTCTCCGAGTGCTTCACTTCACTCGCCCCCTACTACCGATTGGGCTCTGGTTAATTACTCCCGCCGCATGGTCGCCGTACCCATCAGGTCAATAGGAGCGCCCAGGGGAAGCAAGCGCCACTCATACGGGAAACCGACCGTCACGCTCACAGAGCCTGTGTCGGGAAATGTCCTATCCACGTAAAGCCCGTCTGCGAAAGTAAGCGGGAACGCAGCATCTTCGACATAGCCAGGATTCCAGTCGGCGGGATTCTGCAGAACGGCCGCAGATCGCGCACCCTCGCGCGCCGCGTGATTCACCGCAAGTTGTGCCTGGAATGCGAAACCAAACTCGATCATTCCGAAGAGAAGCGCGAGTAGAATCGGTGCGATGAGCGCAAACTCAAGCGCGGCCGCACCTTCATTGGAACGAGTGAAAACACGGCCCACCCGTAGGCCAGGCCGCTGCGGAATCGACTCACCGATATCAGTATTCATCAGAGTCACCTTCGCAGGCATATGCAATGCGGGGCCGGCATACCCGGCCCCGCATTGATCAATTAAGTGCCGAGCGGCACTCGTCCAGCGATATTGTTGAAGAACGTGTTGAGACTGGTGCCGAACAGGCCAACCCCGGCCACGATGATGAGTGCTATCAGCGCCACCAGAATGCCGTACTCCAGCGCGGTCGCTCCCTCGTCACTCTCCACCAGGGTGCAGGCCTTCACGTAGAACTTCGTAAACATCCGTCACACCTCCCTTCTTGGAGCCCCCTCGGCTCCGATGTCCGCCGCTATCCCGCATCACGGGAGGAAACTCACATCGTCGGCGGCCGGCTGCAACTCTTACCTGTGATTCTTGCCGTTTCGACACCGGAGTCTTGTCGCCCGGCAGGAGGTTTTTCAGTGGATTCGGTATGAGCATCACTCATACCGATGGCGGAGTTTGCGTGTGAAGCGTAATGGGAAGCCCGCGGGTCCTCACTCCCCGCTCATCGACACGAGTCCCGCCCTCACAGCCGCCAGTACCGCCTGCGTGCGATCGGCGCGATCGAGCTTCCGAAGGATATGACTGACATGCGTCTTCACGGTCGTCTCGCCG